>JANLTT010000126.1:0-1633 GCA_031363115.1 Gemmatimonas sp. | reverse complement strand
CGGAGCGAGCTACAGCACACCTGCCGTCAGATGGAGGCGGTCGGCCGTATCTTTATGGAGTCGTCCGCAACGCTTGAGGTAGCCATGGCAACTCCAGAGAAGACCATCTTGCAAGACGGTGATTCATGCACCGTGACCCGCGGGACGCACACGGGCAAGTCTGGAGTTGTGCGCGATATCCACGCGAGCAGGAGTGGCAACATCACCATCACGGTGGTGCAACCCAGCGGCGAGCGCTTCAAGACCCTCGCGCGGAACGTGCTCCGAGTGCCCTGATCGACCAATATGTGAAGAAGCTCGCCGCTCACACATTCTCTCGAAGGCAATCACCATGAAGTGGCTCGATAAAGGCCGGTCCTCCAACCTCGAAGACCGCCGCGGTGGTGGCGGCCGCAAAGCCGGACTCGGCATCGGCGGCATCGCAGTCGCCCTCGTGATTGCGTTCGTCACTGGCGTGAACCCGCTGCAGGTCCTCGGCATCATGGAATCCGCCGGCGGCGGTGGCGTGTCAACAGAAGCCGCACCAATCGAGGATGCCGCTGAGGAGCCGATGGTGCGCTTCCTCTCCGCGTCACTCGACGATGCGCAGCAGATGTGGCGTACCACTCTCGCCGCCGACGGAAAGGACTACCCCGACGCGAAGCTCGTGCTGTTCCGTGGCGCGGTGCAATCCGCGTGCGGCGACGCCTCGTCAGCAATGGGCCCGTTCTACTGCCCGGGCGATCAAAAGGTCTACATTGACCTCGGCTTCTACGATGAACTCGCGAGTCGCTTCGGCGCCCCCGGCGACTTCGCGCAGGTCTACGTCCTCGCGCACGAGATCGGGCATCATGTACAAACGGTGCTCGGCACTGAGCGCGAACTGCGTAGAGCACAGGGGTCGAATCCCGGGAGTGCCAACGCGCTCAGCGTGCAGATGGAACTGCAGGCGGACTGCTATGCGGGGGTATGGGCATACCGAGTCGCGCAGCGCGGTGATCTTGATGCTGGCGACATCGAAGAGGGACTTGGTGCCGCGGCCGCGGTGGGGGATGATCGCATCCAGCAGCAGTCCGGTGGTGCCGTGCGCCCGGAGAGCTTCACGCACGGGTCGAGTGCGCAACGAATGCAATGGTTCAAGACTGGGTTTAGCGGCGGTGATTACGCACAATGCGATACCTTCAGAGCACGGTGACCGTCGGTATCGCCACCATCTAAGGCACACTAGGAGCCCCAATGCAGCGCGCGCAATACACCGAACGCGGCCCCATCCCGCAAGCATCCATCGCCGCGGTCGACTTCACCCCGCCCCCGCTGATGGCCGGCCAGGTGCTCATCAAGGTGCTCGCCGCACCGATCAATCCCTCTGACGTCCTGACGCTCACCGGCGGCTACGGCATCCTGCCACCGCTGCCGGCGATTGGTGGCAATGAGGGAGTGGGCGTGGTCATCGAGCGGGGGCCCGGCGTCACCGCTCCAGCCGTGGGCCAGACGGTGCTATTGCCGGTTGGCGTCGGCACTTGGGCCACACATGTGGTCGGTGACGCCGCGAAGCTGTTGCCTCTGCCGAACGAAGCGGATCCGCTGCAACTCGCGATGATGACCGTCAACCCGCCGACGGCCCACCTCATGCTCAAGGAGTTCGTTGACCTGC
>JANLTT010000050.1:0-33088 GCA_031363115.1 Gemmatimonas sp. | reverse complement strand
GCGTGCGCTTGGGCGTGATGTGACGCTGTATGATGGCTCGTTTGATGAGTGGAGCCGGGATGCGACGTTGCCGGTTGGTGGGGTGCGGGCGACTCGGCCGTAACTGCTTTACCACGAAGGCACGAAGGGGGTCGGCGCTCTCCGTGAGTGCCGACCCCCTTCGCGCCTTCCTGTGAAAAACGCGGTTACTTCGCCGCCTTCTTCTTCGCCGCCGCCTTCTTGGCGACCGGCTTCTTGGCTGCGGCCTTCTTCGCTGCCGCCTTCTTCACCGGCTTCTCGGCAACGACTTCAACGACAGGCTCGGCCACCGGCGTCGGCTCCTCAACCATACCGAGGAGCAACAATCCAGCCGGAAGCGTCGGCTTCGCGGTCGTACGACCACCACGACCCGGTGCGCTACGCACGCCCATGCCGCGCGGGGCCGGCGCACTCGGCGCGACCACCGGCTTGTGGGCCGCTTCGGCCACGGCAAGCTGATCGGCGATGCTCGGTGCGCCGCTGACTGCGGTCACTTCGAACGCTTCGCCGCGCTTGCGGAGATCGAGCAGGCCAGCATCGTGCGCGTCCTTGAGGATGCGCGCGAAGTTACGCGCCGAAAGCGACTCGGAGTCACGACCAAGCAGGGCGAACGCCTTGGCGCGCACCGTCTCGCTCGGAACCGGGTTGTCCTCGGTGGCCACGGCAGCCGTCGCATCGCGCACGAGCCCGAAGGCTTCGTCGCGCGTGAGGCGGATGCCCGCCACGCCGATGGTGTCATCGGTCGGCGGTGCGGCCGGGGTGCGCTCCGGACGCGGCACGCGCTCAGGGCGCGGCACACGCTCGGGGCGCTCATGACGCGCCGGGCGTTCGACGCGCGGAGCCGCGGCTTCAGCCACCGCTGGCGCTTCGACATCGGCCTCGGTTGCATCCGACGTCTCGCCGGTGACCGCCGTGGCGGGACGCTCTTCGCGATCACGCCCACCGCGGCCACGGCCACGACCACGACGACCGCGACGACGCTCGCTCTCATCGCGCTCACCCTCGGCGCGCGGGGCGGGCGCATCCGCAACCGCCACCACTTCGCCGTTCTTGCGCGGCAGCCCGACTTCGAGCTGGCCGTTCTCGAGCTTCGCGACATGGATAAGCCCCTTCTGCGCGGCCTCCATGCAGAAGCGCGAGAACTTCGACATGCCGAGATCCTTCTCATCGAAGGTGGCGTCGATTTCCTGCATGACCTGCTTCAGGCGGTCGGCGCGCATCACGTCGCCGTTCTTCTGCATGCGCCCGATGGCTTCGGTCACGAGCTCCCACGGATCCCACTTCTTCGTGCTCGTTTCATCGCCGTTCTTCACGAGGCCGGCGAGGGCGTTGTACGAGTAGTACTCGTCGCAGTTCTGGACGAGCAAGTCGCTCGACGACTCGCGAATGCCGACGCCGATCACGTACTTGCCGTACTCCTTGAGCTTGAGCACGAGGGACGAGAAGTCGGAATCGCCGGAGAGCAGGATGAAGGTCCCAATCTCAGGGCGGGTGAAGATGAGTTCGATTGCGTCCACGGCGAGGCGAATGTCGGTCGCGTTCTTCTTCGACGACCCGTAGGCCGGGGCGAAGATGAGGTCAATCGACGACTCGCTGAGCGGGACGATGTACTGCGGGTACCGGCGCCAATCGGCGTAGGCACGCTGAACCGCCACCTTGCCGGAGATGATGGCGCTGCTGAGCAGGTTGCGGAGCTCCGTCTGGAGATCGGAGCGGATGCCCATCGTGACGTTGTCAAAATCGATGAGCAGGGCGGCATTTGGTGCATGGGCGCTGGTACCACCGAGCACACTGGCCTGCGGACCCCGATGAAGGGGAGCCACCGCGCCGCGCATGGGGCGCGCGACCGCGGGTGAAGCGGAACGTGGGTGCATCTGTTTCCTGGCGTGTTCGCCGATGGAGTTCCGGCGGGGACGACCGATGTGGTCCGAGTGAACGCGCTCACAAACTCGTCCGGGCCACACGATGAAACGTGGGCCACCGGAGGACGCCTCTGGCGCGGACGACTCGCCCGCTGGGGGAGCGCGGGCTCGAAGTGCCGATGGTCACGCGCGGAGGGCGGCGGATCATCGACGCGCCGAGCGCGTCCCGACTTGAATAGTAGTCGGACGGGAGCCAAATGGCAGTGGGGGCGTCACTTCGGCCCTTTTGGCGACCCCTGCGGTCGCACCTGCGCGGGTGGCGCGGCGGCCCTAGACTTGGAGGGTGCCCAAGCCTCGTTTCCGCACTCGGCTCTTTGCCACGCTCGCTCTCTTCGCCTTCGTGCCGGCCATCGTGCTGACACTGGCTTGGAGCGGCTTGGCCGCGCGAATGCTTCCGCAGATGAGTGGCGAGGCCGCTTGGGAGCAGATTGCCGAAAGCGGATCGCGCGCCGCGCGGCTCGCGCGCGAGGCACCCGGCTCCGCCGAGGCGCGCAAGGCGCTGATGGACCACGAGCAACTGCTGGGCGAGTCCCGAGTGCAGGCACGCCGCTTCTCGTATCTGTCCCAACGGGCTGCCGTGCTCTTCCTCGTGGTGGGCCTCCTGCTCACGCTGACGGTGAGCTTCATTGCCTCGCGCGTCGCGGGCCACTTGAGCCGTCAGCTCTCGCGTCCGCTCCTGGAACTCGTGGGCTGGACCGATCGCATCGCCAAGGGCGATCGACTCCCCCTCCCGCAGCTGTCCGAATCCAAAGGCGCGCCCGAGTTCGAGGTGTTGCGCGACCGGATGCGCCAGATGGAAGCCGATATCGAAACCGGGCGCCGCTCGGCAATCGAAGCCGAACGCCTGAGTGCCTTTCGCGAGTCCGCGCGTCAGGTGGCGCACGAGCTGAAGAATCCGCTCACCCCAATCCGCTTTGCCGTGGCCACCCTGCGGCAGAAAGTGGCCCCCGAGCTGCGCGAGACAGTCGAGGTCCTCGACGCCGAGTCGGCGCGACTCGAGGCGATGGCGCGCAACTTCGCGCAGTTCGGACGCCTCCCCGAAGGACCGACCTCCGAGGTGGACCTCGGGGACCTCGCGCGCGAGACCATGCGCGCGACCCTGCCCTCCACGATGACGCACGAACTCATTGCCGACCCCGACGCCCCGCACGTCCGCGGCCAGCACGACGCACTCATGCGTGCGCTGGGGAACATCCTGCTGAATTCTGTGGATGCGACCTCCGGGCGCGGGCATGTGACGGCGCGCGTCGCATCGCGAAACGGCGAGGTGACGCTTGCCGTACGGGACAACGGCATCGGCATCGCTGTCGATGCACTCGATCGCATCTGGGAACCCTACGTGACCGCCAAGACCGGAGGCACGGGGCTTGGACTCGCCATCGTGAAGCAAACCGTGCGCGCGCACGGCGGCCGCGTATCGGCCACCAGCGCGTTAGGTGAAGGGACCGAGATTCTCATGCATTTTCCGGCGTACACGCCCGGGCCGACCGCTCGGGCAGGGGAGAAGTGATGGAAGACATCGTTGCAATCGTCGCGTTCTTCGGCACCGTGGTCATCGTCACGCTCGGCGTCCCGCTCGTGCGCGCGTACGTGCGCAAGCAGGACGCCCAGAATCAACTCAACGTGCCCAAGATCGATGAGCGCCTCAGTCGCATCGAGAATGCCATCGAGGCGATGTCCATCGAGGTCGAGCGCATCTCCGAGGGCCAGCGCTTCGTGACGCGCTTGCTTGCCGAGCGCGATGATTCGAAGGCCGCCTTGCCGCGCGAAGGCACGAAGTAGTGCTCTTTTATCCTCCATCCTTCCTCCTTCATCCGCCGTCGAAATGCCTACCGTCCTGATCGTCGACGACGAACCCAACATCCGCCGGATGGTCGGCGCGCTGTTGGGCGCCGAGGGCTTCGAGGTGCACGATGCCGCGGATGCCACGGCGGGACTCGCGCGGGCAATGGAAGTCGAACCCGACCTCGTGCTGCTCGACCTGATGATGCCGAACCCGACGGACGGGCTCGACCTCCTCGAGAAGCTGCGCGAGCGCTATCCCGATCTTCCGGTGGTAATGATGTCCGGGCGCGCGGGGCTCGCCGATGCCGTGAAGGCCACGCGATTGGGTGCGGTGAACTTTCTCGAGAAGCCGCTGACCCCTGAGGGCGTGCTGCTCGCGCTCTCTGGCGCGCTTGAGCTCCGTCAGGCACGCCGCGAACGCACCGCACTCCGCGCCGACCTCGGCCTCGCCGGGCAACTGGTCGGCACAAGCCCCGCACTTGACGCCGTGCGCGCGATGATCGCACGCGTGGCACCCAGCGATGCGCGTGTGCTGATTGGCGGCGAATCGGGAACGGGGAAGGAACTCGTGGCCGCGGCGATTCACGCGGGAAGCGCACGCCGCGACAAGCCCTTCGTGCGCGTGAACTGCGCGGCCATTCCGCGCGATCTCGTGGAGAGCGAGATGTTCGGCCACGAGCGTGGCTCGTTCACCGGCGCCACCGAACGGCGCATTGGGCGCTTCGAGCTTGCGCACACCGGCACGCTCCTCCTCGATGAAGTCGGCGAGCTCTCCGCCGAGGCCCAGGCGAAACTGCTGCGGGCGATTGAATCGCGGGAGATCGAGCGCGTGGGCGGGAATCGCACAATCAAGGTGGATGTCCGTGTGCTCGCGGCGACGAATCGCGATTTGGAGAAAGAGGTGCGCGAGGGACGATTCCGCGAAGACCTCTATTTCCGCCTCAACGTGATTCCGATGTCGGTGCCCCCGCTGCGAGAGCATCCGGGCGACATTCCCGATCTCGTGCTGCACTTCGCAACCATGTACCGCCGCCGCAGCGGACAGCCCGCGCCCTCGTGGGCCCCTGATGCCGTGGAGGCGCTCGCGCGGTACCGCTGGCCGGGGAATGTCCGCGAACTCGCGAACATTGTTGAGCGTCTCGGAATTCTTTTTGCGGGGCGACTGATTACCGCCGAAGATGTGCGAGGGGTGTTGCCCGCCGTGGATCTCACGAGTGCCGCGCCCTCCACGCTCCCCGATGGTGCCCGACTCGAGATGGGGCTCAGCGACCAGCTCGATGAATACGAAAAACTTCTGATCCAGCGGGCCCTGCAGGCCGCCAACGGCGTGATGGCCGAGGCGGCGCGGCGCCTGCAGACGGATCGCCCAAACCTGTACCGGCGCATGCGCCGGCTCGGGCTCGGCGGGGTAGAGTGAGGCCGTGACCTTTCCTGGAGCTCTGATGCACCGTGTTCTGATCGCCTGTCTTGCGATGCTCACCTTCTCGTCCGGCGCGTGGGCGCAGGGGCGTGATACGCGGAGCATCGCCGCAATTGCCGTTGGCACCTGGAACGCCGACGGGACCACCCGAATCATTGGCGCTTACGATGTGCCGGCGGGGAAGGAAGTCAGCGGCCCCGTGGCGGTGCTCAATGGTCCCGCCGCAATCAGCGGGACTATTCTCGGAAGCCTGATCGCCATCAACGCCGATGTCCGCCTGGAGCCGGGGGCTCGCATCAGCGGCGATCTCATTGTGCTAGGCGGCTCCGTGCGACGCGCAGATAGCGTCACGGTGGGAGGCGAGATTCGCGCGCAGTCGGAGTTGCTGCGTTACACCATGGATGGCGAGCAGATCATCGCTGACGAACCCATCCTCGGTGATTGGCGCCCACGGATGCGCGGCGGACGGCGCGCGGATCGCGAGTCGTACACGGATCTGACGTTCGTGGCCGCGCGCACGTACAACCGCGTCGAAGGACTGCCCATTGGCGTGGGGCCGCGCTTCCGTCGCACGACGGGATGGGGACGGCTTGAGGTGGAGGCCCTCGGCGTGGTTCGTACGGCCGGTCCCATTCAGTGGGACCGCGGGACCATTGGTCATGATGCGCGCGCCGAACTGCGCATTGGCAAGGCGTATGGCCTCGTGCTCGGCGGACGCCTCTTTGATGTGGTCGCCCCAGTGGAGGATTGGCAGTTGCGCGAAGTCGAAGCGGGTCTCTCGACCTTCCTGCGTCATGAGGACCTGCGCGACCACTATGGCCGCCATGGTGCGGAAGGCACGATTGGCGGACGCATCGGTGAGGAAGTCTCACTGCAGGGTGTGTTCGGCTCGGAGCGGTGGCGCTCGGTTACTGATCGACGCCCCATCTCCCTGCTGCGCGATCGCGAGCCGTGGCGGGTCAATCCGTTTATGGATGAAGGCACAGTGGATCTCATTGGGATGCGCCTGCGCGTGGACACGCGCGAGCGTTTGCGCTCGCCCTGGACCGGCGGGTGGTACATCAAGGCCGACCTTGAGCATGGCCGTGGTACGATCGCGCGCGACGTGGGCCCGCTCCCCGTGGTGCCGACCTTCGAGGACGTGAGCTACACGCGCGGCTTCCTCGATGCGCGTCGCTACACCACGCTTTCGCCGGGGACGGAACTGAACGTGCGGCTTGTGACTGGCGGTCAGCTCGGTGGCGATCGCCTCCCGCTGCAGCGTCGGCTCTCGGTGGGCGGGCCTGGTTCCATTGAGGGCTACGACTTCCGCCGTGCCAACTACGACGCCGATGTCTTCACCTGCGGTGGCCTCACTGTCGCGGGGCGGCCGGCGCTGTGCGATCGCATCGCAGTGGCGCAGCTCGAACTGCGTCAGGACTTCGATGTGAGCTGGGTGCGCACGGATCGCAACGACGAGTGGTGGCGTCCGGGGCTCAACGGCCGCGGGCAGTGGGTGATCTTCGCCGATGCGGGACGAGGCTGGACGATGGGCGACGGCGCGCCGGAGATTCGTCAGGATAAGGGGATTCCGCCGCTTCGCAGCTTCCGCACGTCGGTTGGGTTCGGCGTCGACTTTGGCGAGCTCGGGTTCTACCTGGCGAAGTCCACGTCCACGGCGAAGGAGCCGTTGAACTTCCTCGTGCGCGTGGGGCGTCGCTTCTGAGATGATGCGGCGCGCCTTCTTCCGCGCGGTGGTCGCGGCGGTCGTCCTCGGGACGCCCGCCGCGGCCCAGCGTGCGCCGGGAATTGAGGTCTTGTTGCCTTCTCCGACCCGTCTCACCGCCGAGGGCCCACTCGTGAAGGCGCGCGGCGTGCTGACGGACCCTCGCATGCGTGAACTCTTGGCGAGTGGGTTCCCCGCGCGCCTGTCGTACCGCGTGGAGTTGTGGTCGAGTGAACGCTGGGTCGATCAGCTCCATCGCGCCGCCGAATGGGAAGTGCTGGTGCGGTGGCGCGGCGTGGACGAGAAGTACGAGGTGACGCAGATCGTTGGTGGCAGGACGCTCTCGCTCGGTGCCTTCGCGCGCATCGAGGACGCCGAGTCCGCGGTGGAGCGTCCGCTCCGTGTCCCGATGGCGGCACCGGCTTCACGCCGACGCTTTTACTACGAGGCCGCGCTCGAGGTTCGTACGCTGTCGGTGTCGGACCTCGACGAAGTGAATGCCTGGTTGCGCGGGGAGTTACAGCCGGCGGTGCGCGGCCAGCGCAACCCGGGAACCGCGCTCACGCGTGGCGTGCGGTCGCTGACGACGCGGCTGCTTGGTGGAGAGCGCCGAGAGTACGGCACGCGGACCGCGACCTTCCGCACGCCGCGCGCGTAAGACGCGTGAGCCTCACGCGCCGATCACGCGCGCGAATCCCCCACGCCGCCTAGAGCGCTTGCGCTTCCGCGGGCAACGTGCCGTCGTGCTGCGCCTCAAGCGCCTGCAGCTCGCGCACCACCTCACCGCCATAGAAGAGCTTGATATAGCGCGCCTGCGTCGGCGTGAGCCGGCGTACGGCCCACGCGAGATGCACGAAGTGCGGTTCGGTGGGCTGGTGCAGGAGATGCATCCCGCATTCGACGATCAGGTGGTTTGCCTTGCGCGTGTTGCAGCTCGAGCAGGCGGTCACGACGTTGGTCCAGATGTTGAGGCCGCCGCGCGAGATCGGGATGACGTGGTCGCGGGTCAGCGACTCACGCGGGCGCAACGCGTGCCCCGGACGCCCGCAGTACTGGCACTGATAGCCGTCGCGCGCAAAGAGAAAGGTGTTGGTCACCTGGCGACGAAACCGACGAGGCACGTGCACGAACTTGCGCAGGCGAATCACCACGGGGCGCGGGAGCGCGAGATGCTCCGAGCGCACGGCCTTGGCCCCGTCGGACTCGACGATCTCCGCCTTGCCATCGATCACGAGACGCAGGGCCCGCTTGAGCGGGACCATGGTCAGGGGTTCGAACGATGCATTGAGCGCGAGAATGCCGACGGTCACATCAACCTCCGCTAGGTGAAAAGCTCACAGGGGGTGACCGTCGGGGACGGTCAGCTTCGTCCCGTGGCCGGGGGAACCGGAGTGAGCCACCCTCTGGTATCGGGACTCATTCCGGTGCAGATCGCGAGGTATCGCTCCTGGATCGCGCGGGTGATGGGACCTCGACGCCCCTCACCAACGATACTGCGGTCAATGCTGCGAATCGGCGTGATCTCGGCCGCCGTGCCGGTGAAGAACACCTCGTGCGCCACGAGCAAGAACTCACGCGGCATCAGCGCTTCCCGCACTTCGTACCCCAAGTCACGCGCGATTGCGGCCACGGAGTCACGCGTGATGCCATTCAGGATGCTCGCCGCGAGCGGGGCCGTGTAGAGCACACCATCGCGCACCACGAACAGATTCTCGCCGCTCCCCTCGGAGACATGCCCCTGCACATCGAGCATGATGCCTTCGGCGTAGCCATCGGCTTTCGCTTCCATCTTGGTGAGCTGCGAACTTAAATAATTGCCACCGGCCTTCGCCATCGCCGGGAAGGTCCCCGGTGCCGCGCGGCGCCAACTCGATACCGTGACGTCCACGCCCTGCTCAAGTGCCTCGGCGCCGAGGTAGGCGCCCCAGATCCAACAGATCACGAACGTCTCGACGGGCGCATTGATCGGATTGACGCCCATCTCCTGCCCAGCACGAACGGCTAGGGGACGGATGTAGCACTGGTCGAGTCGGTTCGCGGTGATGGTGCTCGTCACCGCATCACAGAGCGCATCAACGCTGTACGGGAGCGGCATCTTGTAGATCTTCGCGGAATCCGTGAAGCGCCGCATATGTTCACGGAGCCGGAAGACCGCACCGCCCGTGGGCGTGCGATAGCAGCGAATCCCCTCGAAGATGCTCGAGCCATAGTGCACCACGTGACTCATGACGTGCAGCTGCGCTTCATCCCAGGGGATGAGCGCGCCATCGCGCCAGATCAACGTCGTCGCACCGGTACCTCGTGACATCTTTCTCGGCGTGAAGGATGAGATGATAAAGAAGCTAACCGACGGGTTGTGTCGTGCGCCACCTGTGGAGTCGAACTGCGGCATCCTGCACACGCTCGGCAATCGTCGAATCGAAGTCGAGCACCACTCCGTCACGAACGCGTTCCACACCCGCGACAATCACGCGCTGGGTTGCCGGACGGGGTCCAAAGACAAGCGCGACGTACGGATCCGTCACCGGCCCCCCGTGCGCCGGCATCGCAAAGACCGCGAGATCCGCCTGCTTACCGACCTCGAGCGAGCCGACTTGGTCATCGCAGCGCAGCGCCTCGGCGCCACCGAGCGTGGCAAGTCGAAACGCGGCCTTGGCACTGACTGCGTCCGCGCTGACCTGTCGGATGCGTTGCACATGACTCGCGAGGCGCGCCTCCTCGAGCAGATCCATCCGGTCGTTCGAGGCCATGGAGTCGGAGCCGAGCCCCACGCGCACACCGGCACGCAGCATCTCGTGGAGCGGCGCGGTGCCGTGTCCGAGACGGGCGTTCGACGCGGGACAGTGGGCCACACCGCATCCGGCGGCGGCGATGCCCTTCACGGTGGAGGCATCCACGCGCACGCAGTGAATCAGCAGCGTGCCCGCCCGTAACAATCCGGCGCGCTCAACCAACTGCACCGGGTGATCGCCGCGTGGCACTACGGGAATGTCGCGCGAGCGAAGAAACTCAGCGAACGGGCCGCTCCCCTGCGTGACGAGTGCCTGTTCATCGGCGCCTTCGGCAATGTGCACCGCCACGGGCAGCATTTCCTCCAGCGCCAACTGCGCGATGGCCGCGAAGAGGTCATCGCTCACGCTGTACGGCGCATGCGGCGAGATGCCAACGCGCACGAGCGGCGTCGCGCGCGGACGCATCGCCGCGACTTGGTCGCGCAGCGTGGCGATTGACGACTCGCACTGCTTGGGATCGGGGCCAAAGACCTCGCGATACGCAATGCCACGGACGCGCATCTGGAGCATGGCCTCAAAGGCGGCATCACTTGGCGCGGTGTCGCCGTAGGTGGTCACGCCGCTGGCCAGCCCCTCGGCGATGCCGAGCATCGCGGCGTTGAGGAAGTCCTCGCCAACGAGGGCTTCACGGGTCGCGCGCGTGAGTGTGCGCACCCAATCGAAGAATGGGAGATCCTCAAGGAAGCCGCGCATCATCGTGAGATCGAGATGCGTGTGCGCGTTGACGAGTCCCGGGGTGAGAAAGACATCACCGAGTGGTTCGTCATGCCCGCCGTGCGGCGCGGTGGCCCGCGGCCCAACCCAGACAATGCGATCGTCTTCCGTGATGACGGTGCCGTCGAGAATCGGCGGCGCGGCGACCGGCACTACCCAACGCGCGTGCCAGCGGACGCGCGTCGACATCAGAAGATGCTCTTCCGGGGGCACTCCGCCGTTGGCTCGGTCCCAGCGAGGAAGTACTCGATGCGCACCGACTCACCCGCGCATCCGGGCCCGGCGCGCAGGCCGGTCGCGGGATCAATCGGCATCGCGATGATGCCCGGGGGACGCGGCCAGTCAGGCGGCGCAGGCTTCCGCTCGTAGACTTCGCGCATGAACGAGGCCCACGCCGGTGCGGCGAGTCGCCCGCCCTGCGCATTGGCCATGATCTGCTTGGGTTGATCGAACCCGATCCAGACGCCCGCCACGAGATCGGCGGTGAAGCCGACAAACCAGACATCGGTATAGTCGTTCGTCGTGCCGGTCTTGCCACCGGCGGGAAGACGGAAGCCCTCGCGCAGCACTGCACTCCCGGTGCCGGCACGAATCACATCGCGCAGCATGTCGGTCATCAACCAGGCCTCCTCGCGGGAGAGCACCTGGACGCGCTCCGGATTCGCCTCGTACAGCTTGCGCCCATCGAGGGTCTCGACGCGGAGGATCGGATTGGGCTTCGTCCGCCAGCCGAGGTTGGCGAAGGCGGAGTACGACGCGATCATCTCGAGCGGATAGACATCCGCCGAGCCAAGGGCGATTGAAGGGTACGGCGGAATCTTCGTGGTGATGCCGAAGCTCTTTGCCATCGCCACCACGCTTTCCTCGCCGATCTCCATCGCCAGCCGGATGGCCGGGAGATTGCGCGACATGATGAGCGCGCGCCGCATCGGCACACGCCCCTCGAACTTCATGTCGAAGTTCTGCGGGGTCCAGAGCGACCCATCTGCCTGCGGGACTTCGATTGGCTCGTCGTCAATAAAGTAGGACGGCGGACGTCCGGAGTGAATCGCCGCGGCGTACACGAGCGGCTTGAATGTGGAGCCGGGCTGGCGCAGAGCGCGCGTGGCGCGATCGAACTTGGAGTCTTCGAAGTCACGACCACCGACCAGCGCCCGCACCGAGCCGGTGCGCGGGTCCACTGCCACAAACGACGCCTGCAGATACGGCGAGTTCGCCCCGCTGCCATCGGCGGTGCCGCTTGCCGCCCGCGCGAGATACGCCTCGTACGACTGATGCGTGAAGTTGCCGAAGCTACTTGCCTCGATCGCGCGCAACTGACGCTCAACCGCGCGTTCCGCCGCGCCCTGCATGTCGAGGTCGAGCGTCGTGAGCACACGCAAGCCGTTCTCGTACACCTGCTTGCCGAAGCGGCGCTCCAACTCGGCACGCACCCACTCCACGAAGTACGGCGCGGTCTCGCCATTGCCGCGTGCGGTGCGCGTCAGGCGCAGCGGATACGCCTTGCCAACTGATGCATCGGCATCGGAGAGTGCTCCGGCGCGCCGCATCAACTCGAGCACCGTATTGCGGCGTTGAATCGCCCGATCGGGAAAGCGGCGCGGATTGTAGCGTGACGGCGCCTTGGGAAGCGCGGCCAGCATCGCCCCCTCGGCGGTCGTGATCTCGCTGACCGAGCGTCCGAAGTAGCGTTGCGAGGCCGCCTCGACGCCGTACGCACCGGCACCAAGGGCAATTTGATTGAGGTACAACTCGAGGATGCGTTCCTTGGGGAAACGCGTCTCGAGCTGCCTCGCGACCTTCGCCTCGCGGAACTTGCGAAGGAGGCTGTTCCAGGCGCTGCCCGCCTTTGACCGCGACGGGAGTTGCGCAGGGAAGACATTGCGCGCGAGCTGCATCGTGATGGTCGAGAAGCCCTCGGCGAAGCCGCCCGCCTTGATGTTGGCGATCACCGAGCCAAAGACGCGGCGGTAGTCCACGCCATGGTGCCGGTAAAAGCGCTTGTCCTCGGTGATGACAAAGGCGTCAATCACGTGCTTCGGAATGCGCTCCAGCGAGACGACCGAACGCCGCTCGATTCCGACCTCGCCGATGAAGCGTCCATCCGCCGCGTAGAGGCGGGCGGGCTGGGTCGGCTTGTACTCCGCGAACTGCTCAATGCTCGGGCAGGTCTCGGCGGAACAGAGGAACCAGGTCCAGAACACGGCAAACGACAGGAGGCCGACCAAGCTGAGGCCGGCCAGGACGAGGGTGCCACGAATCAGGAATGTGCGGACCTTGGGGTTCACGAGGGAAAGTTAGCGGGGTGACTTCTCCCCCCGCGACCTCTACTTTGGGGGGATGACTTCCCTGCACGACGACCTCCGCTGGCGCGGACTGCTGCACCAGGAGACCGAGGGGTGCGAGGCGCACCTCGCGAAGGGCCCCGTGACGGGCTATTGCGGCTTCGATCCGACGGCCGAGAGCCTGCATGTGGGCAATCTCGTCTCGCTGATGGGGCTCGTGCACCTCGCGCGCGCCGGCCACCACGCGGTGGCCCTGGTCGGCGGCGGCACCGCGATGATCGGCGACCCCTCGGGGAAGAGCGAGGAGCGCCCGATGCGCTCCTGCGACGAAATCGCCGCGAACGCCGAGCTGATTTGGCAGCAGATTCAGCGCGTGGCCGGCTATGCGCTGGGCGCGGACGGGCTCGCCCGCTTCGCCGTACGGAACAACTCCGAATGGCTCGACGGCGAGGGGCTGATTGCGTTCCTCCGCGACACGGGGAAGCACTTCACCGTGAATTGGATGATGCAGAAGGACTCCGTGAAGACCCGCATGGAGACGGGAATCAGCTTCACCGAGTTCAGCTACATGCTGCTGCAGGCGTACGACTTCCAGCGGCTGCATGCCAAGGACGGCGTCTCGCTGCAGATCGGCGGGAGCGATCAGTGGGGGAACATCACGGCCGGCACGGAGCTGATTCGCCGCACGGTACGGGGTGAGGCGCATGGGCTGACCTTCCCGCTGCTCACGGATTCCAATGGAAAGAAGTTCGGGAAGACGGAGTCGGGGGCGGTCTACCTCGATGGCAAGCTGACGAGCGTGTACAAGTTTTATCAGTTCTGGATCAACGCCGAGGATGCCGAGATTGGGCGGTTGCTGCGGACCTTTACGCTGCTAGAGCGCGGTGAAGTCGAGGCGATTGAGACCGCACATGCCGCGGCCCCGCACGAGCGCGGGGCGCAGAAGCGTTTGGCGCGCGAAGTGACGACGCTGATTCACGGCGCCGCGGCCACCGAGGTGGCAGAGACGGTGTCGCGCACGGTGTTCGACAAGAAGACCGACGCCCATGTGCTGAGCGATGCCGTCTTTGCCACGCTCGCGGCGGAGATGCCGTCGGTGCGTGTGCAGACCGGTGCGAACGAGATTGATATCGTCGAGGTGCTCGCGGAAGCGTTTGCGCTTTCAAAGACTGCGGCGCGCAAGCTGGTGCAGCAGGGCGCCATCAGCGTGAATGGCGCGAAGCTTGCCAGCGAGGCGACGCATGTGCCGATGGGCGAGGCAGTGCGCGGGCGCTGGGTGCTGGTACGCAAGGGCGCGCGAGAGATTGCCGTGGTGGACGCGCACAGCTAGCGGCGAGCTTCTAAAACCTCTGAAACCGAGGGGTCGCATTGGCGTAGGTGAGGGGGTCCGCACTTCTCCACCACCCCGGGAGCCTCTCGATGCATCTCGCCGCGTTCGCCCGTTTTCGCATCGGCAGCACCCTCGCCGTGGGCGCGACAATTGTCGCGGTGCTTGCCTGGCAGCAGCTCAACGGCGGCGTCCCGAGCCACAGCTTCATGGCGCGCGCCGACATGCCGTCCATCTCGAACTGGTGGGGCGCGCTCACCCTCCCTCTGCTCACCTGGTTTGCGCTCGGCCGACTTGGCCTGCGACTCGCCGACGGGCGCACGAGCGAGCGCGCGGCAATTGCCGGAGGAGCGGGAGCGCTGCTCTTCGGCGCAGTCCTCGCGACGGCCTTCACCCTCGGTTACAACGAAATCCCGAGTGCGCAGGTGACCATCGTCCCGCTCATCGCACTCGTCGTGCCGATCTACCGCGCGGAGTACCTACTCGGCTTCGTGCTCGCACTCGCCTACACCTTCGGCGGCGTGCTCCCACTGATTATTGGGACGGTACTCGCCACGGTGGGCTTTGTGCTCCACCGCGGACCGCGCTGGCTCCTACGGCGCTTCCGTATGAAACGTTAGCCCCTGCTCCGCGCCCTTCTCCATCGCCCAGCGCAGCCGCCACTCGTCGCGGAAGACGAGCACGCGATGCCCCTTGGAATCGGTAAGCAGCGTTAGGTCCTGCGACTCGCCGAGCCGCTGAATGGCGGCCTCGGGGCCGGTGACCCAACGCGGGTAGCGATACGGTAGGTTCTCGAGCGTGCACGGCGCGCCGTACTCGTTCTCCAGGCGATGCACCATCACGTCAAACTGCAGCATGCCGACCGCGCCAATGATCGGCACGGGTCCGAGTTGCGAGTCGGCAAAGAAGGCCTGCGCCGCGCCCTCGTCGGAGAGCTCGCGGAGTCCCTTGTCGAGCGCCTTACGACGGAGCGGATCCCTGGAGAGAATCCGCGCGAAGTGCTGCGGCGCGAAGCGCGGAATGCCGACGTACTCGAGGAGCTTTCCCCCCTCGGCCTTGGGCGCACTCATCACGGCCAGCGTATCGCCGATGCGCAGGCTGCCGCGATCGTGCACACCGACGACGTCGCCGGGAAGTGCTTCCTCAGCGAAGGCGCGTTCACGCCCCATGAACTGCTGCGGCGGGGCGAGCTTGAAGCTCTTTCCGGTGCGCACATGCTGGACTTCGATTCCCGCAGCGTAGCGCCCGCTGCAGACGCGCAGGAAGGCGATACGGTCGCGATGCCGCGGATCCATGTTCGCCTGCACCTTGAACACGAAGGCAGTGAGTGGCTCGATACCGGGATCAATGATTCCCGCATTGCTCTCACGCCCGAGGGGCGCGGGGGCGAGCGGGAGGAAGTCCTCAAGGAAGGGCTCAACGCCGAAGTTGGTGAGCGCCGATGCGAAGTACACCGGCGTCATCTCGCCGGTGAGGATTGCCTCGGGGTCGAACTCGTGTCCGGCCATATCGAGCAGCTCAATGTCGTGCGCGAGCTTCGCGACGGCTTCGACCGCTTCGTCAGTGCTGCCAAGCGCCTCGACGAGCTTCTGGTCATCGGGGCCCGTGAGTTCCAGCACGACCGTGGCAACCTTGTCGGCGCCGTGGCGTTCATCGCGCTCGAAGAGGTACGCCCGCGTGCGGCGGCGGTCGTACACGCCCTTGAACATCGTGCCGTGCACGGGATCGCTCATGTGGATCGGCCAATGCGCGGCGACGGCAATGATGCCGAGCTCGGCTTCAAGATCGCTCACCAGCTTGAGCGGATCCTCACCATAGCGGTCGCACTTGTTGACCACCGTGAAGATCGGCATGCGACGGCGACGGCAGACATCAAAGAGCTGACGCGTGCGCTCTTCGACGCCCTTACGATTGTCGAGCAACATGACCACCGAGTCGGCCGCGACGAGCGTACGGAAGGTGTCCTCGCCGAAGTCGGCGTGGCCCGGGGTGTCGAGAAGATTCACCTGGTAGCCGTGGTACTCGAACTGCAGCACCGACGACGTCACCGAGATGCCGCGCTCCTGTTCGAGCGCCATCCAGTCGGAGGTCGCGTGCCGCTGCGCCTTGCGCGCCTTCACCGAGCCGGCCTGGTGGATGGCTCCACCGTACAGCAGGAGCTTCTCCGTCAGCGTCGTCTTGCCGGCGTCGGGATGCGAGATGATGGCAAAGGTGCGCCGACGCGCGATCTGCGCGGCGAGCGGGGCACCGATGTTGGGCTGAGCGGCTGGAGCGGTCACGACGGAAAGATAATCAGCGCCCCAAGACGGCAATCACGCGATCGATGTCCTCGACCGTGTTGTGAAAGTGCGGCGCGATTCGGATCGCCCCCTCGCGCACGGCGTGCGTCACGTGCGCCTCGCGGAGCCGCTGCGAATCCCCATGCAGATCAGGGGTGGCGATGGCGACAATCCCCGCCCGCTGAGCGTCGAGCGTCGGCGTGAAACAGGTGATATCGCTGCGCGTCTCTGCCCAGCCGAGCAACTGCCGCGTAAGGGCGCGCACATGCTGTTCGACCTGCACGGGCCCGAGCTCGAGAAAGAGCTCGAGGGTTGCATTCATCCCAATGAAATCCTGCATCGGCAACGAGCCCACTTCAAAGCGCTGCGCATCGCTGCGCCAGGCCGGATCGTAGTCGAGGAACTTTGCGAAGTCGCCAGCGGTCGCCTGCGAGAGCCACCCCGCAGCGGGGGGCTCCAGCTGCGCAATCAAGTCGCGCCGCACATACGCGAATCCAGTTCCCCAGGGCGAGCACAACCACTTCTGCGCGCCGGTGCTGAGGATGTCCACCTGCGCCGCCGTCACATCGAGAGCGCAGGCGCCGAGCCCCTGGATGGCATCCACGGCGAACCAGATGCCGTTCGCGCGACAGGCCGCACCGATCCGCGCAATATCAATGCGATACCCGCTCCAAAAGGAGACCCAGCTGAGCGCGACACCCTTCACCCGTGGGTCGTGCGCCACACGCGCGAGAATCTCTTCCTCATTGACCGCACGCCCGACCATCGGCACGAGCTCAAAGGTGAATCCACGCGACTTCGCCGCCGACATCCACGGGTACACGTTCGCCGGAAACTCCCCCTGCGACCCAAGCACGATGTCGCCGGGGCCGAGCGGCAGCGCATACGCCGCGAGATTCACGCCCCAGCTGGTGTTGGTGGTCAACGCGATCTCGTCCGCGTGCGCGCCAATCAGTTGCGCGGCCAGCACGCGGGAGCGATCCAGCACCGGGAAGAAATCCTCGGCGCGCATCTGCCACATCTCGGCGCGCTTGTCGTTGTACGCGGCGACGGCATCACGCGAACGTTGCGGGATCGGCCCAATGCTCGCGTGATCCATGTGCATGGCTTCGCCGCGCGCTTCCCACGGAAACTCGGCGGTACGCAACGCGCGCAACGCATCAGTGGACGGATAGGTGCTCAAGGCTCGCGCAGGTGCGGAGGAGTGTCCGGAGGCTGACGTTTCCAGCGCCGATGCTGCCAGAAGTACTGCTCCGGAAAGCGGCGCACATACGACTCGATCACCGCGCTGTAGTTCTGCACGGTGGCGTCAATGTCCTTTTCGCGGTCGCCGGTGTCGGCAATCGGCACGGGCGTCACGTGGAACCGATACCGATTGTCCGGCTGACGCACCGCGGCCACGAACAGCACGGGGAGCCGATTACGCATGGCGAACACCGCCGCGCCGCGCGGGGTCTTCGCCGGGCGTCCGAAGAAGTTCACGAAGGTGCCGGCGAGTCCCTTGGCGCCCTGATCGCTCACTAGCACCACTGCGTGCCCTTCCTTCAGCGCCTTCGGGATACGCCGCACCGCCTGCTCATCGAACACCACATTCAATCCGAGTCGCGTCCGCGTGCGCGTGATGAAGCCATCGCTGAAGGGATTCGCCATGTGCATCGCCACGGCATCGGTCGGAATGCCACGCATCGCCAAATACGACGCGCCGAGTTCCCAGTTGCCGAAGTGTCCCATGACGACGATGACGCCTTCGCCTCGGGCGTACGCAGCCTCCACGTGTTCCCATCCCTCGGGCTCCACGAAGGCCGCGAGCGCGTCGGATTTCTCGGCGCGCGAGAGCCAGATGATTTCCATCGCGATGCGCCCGAGGCCGCGGTACGAGTTGCGCGCGACTTCGCGCACGCGATCGTCCGAGAATTCGGGAAAGCAGGCGCGCACGGCGCGATACACGCGGTCGGCGCGAATCGCGAAGGGGCGCCAACCGAGTCCGCCAACAATCGCACCGAAGTTCGACGCCGTGGCCAACGAGAACGGGCGCGCCAGCGTGCTCATGACGCGAAGCAGACCATACTCGAGATAAAAGCCGAGCGGAATCCTCTTCGTCTCGGCAACCGCCGTGCCCTTCGACTCAGGAGCCGTGCCCCCCGCTGGCTGCGGCGCGGTCACGCCGAGCCCTCGGCGCGCTGCTGCATCGCGTGCAGTCGTGCATACGCCCCGCCACGCGCGAGCAACTCCGTGTGCGTGCCACGCTCCACGATTCGTCCCGCATCCAGCACGAGAATCTGCGTGGCGTGCGTGATGGTCGAGAGTCGATGCGCAATCACGAAGGTGGTGCGACCGGCGAGCAGGCGATCCAGCGCTTCCTGCACGAGGCGCTCGCTCTCGGTGTCGAGCGCCGACGTGGCTTCATCGAGAATGAGGATGGGCGGGTCGGTGAGCAGCGCGCGCGCAATCGCGAGACGCTGCCGCTGTCCGCCGGAGAGCCGCGTCCCGCGCTCGCCGAGGACGGTGTCGTATCCCTCGGGCAGCGCCGCAATGAACTCATGCGCGTTGGCGGCGCGCGCGGCGAGTTCAATGCGTTCCTGCGAGTACCGCGCCTCTGCGCCATACGCGACGTTCGCGCGCACGGTGTCGTTGAAGAGCACCGTATCCTGGCTCACGATGCCGGTGAGCGCACGAAGTGAACCCAGCTGGATGTCGCGCGTCTCGACGCCGTCCACCAGAATGCGGCCGGCCGTGGGCTCAATAAAGCGTGGAATGAGATCCACCAGCGTGGACTTACCGGCGCCGCTCGCCCCAACGAGGGCCACCACTTCTCCGCGCTGCGCGCCGAACGAGATCTCGCTCAAGACCTGCTCATTGCCGTATGCGAACCCGACATCCTCGAAGACGATACTCGCGTGCAACCCATCGGCGAGTTTCGTCCCCTTGTCCAATTGCGCTTCGGTCGGCTCGTCGAGGATGTCGAACAACCGCTCGGCCGCCGCCAGCGACTGCTGGGCGATGGTCGGGGCCTGCGACATCTGCTTCAGCGGTTGGAGCAGCCGCATCACCAGCACCATGAAGGTGATGAGCGTGCCGCCATCCATGAGCCCGCCCTGCAGCACTTCCTTTGCGCCCACCCAGAGAATGCCGAGCGCCACGACCGCACCGAGCACTTCCGTGAGCGGGCCACTCAGGAGCGAGAGGCGCTGGATGCGCGTCATTCCCTTCGAGTAGCGCGACGAGGCGCCAAGAAAGCGCGAGTCCTCGTACGCCTCGCCTCGGAACGACTTCACCAGGCGAATGCCGCTGATCACTTCCTGCAACACGCTGGTGATTTCGCCGTACTCAGCGCGCAGGCGACGATGCCCCTTTCTCAGCTTGCGCAGAATCGGCTGCAGCATGCCGATGATGAGCGGCGCGACAATTAGCGCGTAGAGCGTGAGTCGCGGCGACAGCGTGTAGAGGATGATGACCGTCACGAACAGCTGTGCCGCGTTTTGAATGGTGCGCGTGGCCACTTCGGCGAGAATCGCCTTGGTCTGCTCAGCGTCCGTCAAAATGCGGGCAATGATCTGCCCGGTCTTCGTGCGCGCGAACCAGGACATCGGGAGGCGCTGCATGTGCGTGAAGACCGCGGCACGCAGATCGCGCGTCAGATACTCCTGCAGGGAGGCGCCGAGTTGGCCGCCGGCCCAGAGGAAGAAGTTCTTGAGAGCGATCATCCCGATGATCACGAGGATGACGCCCCGCAGCGAAGTCATCGGATCGGCATTCGCAAGGAATGAGCCGATCAGCCGTTCCTGCACCGTCGTCAGCCAACCCATATCGTCGGCGATTGCCGAGGGGAGGCCAAAGAGGGTGTTGAGAAACGGGATGAGCAGCGTGAAGGCGACGCCGTCAAGCAGGGCGGCAATCACGTTGAGCAGGACGTTCCCGATCAACCGCCACGAATGGGGACGGACGAAGACCAGCAGTCGGCGATAGAGCCGCATCAGTTAGAGCGGGAGGGCGGGCGAATTGTCACGGTCATGGTTCCTGAAGATAGCGGCCCTTTCGGGGACTGGGCTGAATCGGCACTTTGAGCGAGTGTCCGACGCAACTCCGCCCTTTGCCCCGCCTCGCGCGGTCTTTCCCTGCCCCGGACTGGCGGTGCTGGCGGCGAAGGCGCCCCTCGGGGGCCCGCGCGAGGCGTTACTGGGGACGATGATGGTCTCGCGGCTCGCCACCGGAATGCGCGGGCCTCACCCGCTTCCACTCGAGGCCCGCCGGGCTCGGGCCGCCGGGGTTCGGGGTTGGCTGATTGCCGTCGCCGTCCCCACCAAGCTGCGGTCGGCGCTGCAGAAGGCACTCGCGGCAAGCGCTGAGGAGGACCCCAAGGCGATGGCTGACGCGCTGGAAGGCGTGACCGACATCACCGCGCCGCACCTCGACCGAGTGGCACGTTCCGAACTGACGCGACTCATCGCCGGCCTGCGGTCGGACGTACCTCCGCTTGCCGGGGTCGCTCACCGACCCGTAGAATAGGGTTCGCGCTTTCCTTACTTATTGAGGTCCGTCTGCGTCCGAACGATATCTCTCCGATTTCCCGTGTGATGCGCCGAGTGGACCTCGCGTCCGACGGCCACGCCTCGACCGATTCGGTCGGGACGGGGTTTCCAAGCATCGACCGATCGCTCGGCGGCGGGCTTCGCCGCGGCGACCTCGTCGTGCTCGGCGGTGACGTGGGGAGTGGAAAATCGGCGCTTTCGTTGGCGATGGCGCTCCGCATGGCCCAGGCCGGGGCCTCGGTGGCCTTTCTGACCGGGGAGATGACCCCGGAGCGGGTGATGGAGCGGGCCTTGGCCCTTGAAGGGCGCGCCCGGGTGGATGACCTCCGGAAGGGCTCGCTCGATGAACTGACCCGCGCGGGGGTGGGCGCGGCCGCAGTGCGGCTGCGGGATCGCACGCCGCGGGTGGAATCGCTGGGCGAGGTAGAGTCACTCCGCGAGCGAATTCGCGAGTTGAATGTGCAGGTGGTGGTGGTGGACGCGCTGCAGGCGTTGGCTGGCGGCACGAACTCGCAGGACGAGGCCTTGGCCGCCGCGGTACGCACACTGAAGTCCATTGCGCTTGATTTGGATGTGACGGTGCTCGTGACGGCCCATCTCCCCAAGTGGGAGCGGTCGCGGCAGGATTCCCGTCCAACCCTTGAGGATTTTGGCGCGCTCGGCGCCGTGAAGCAGCAGGCCGATGTGGTGCTCGCGATTTATCGCGAGGAGATGTACGCGCCGGGGTATGGCGTGGAGGGTGCGACGGAGTTGTTGGTGCGGAAGAACCGCAATGGCACCACGGGCTACATCGATCTGTATTTTTACAAGCAGTGGCTGCGCTTCGAGGATATGCTGGACCCCGACCGCTAGGAGATGTGATGCGACTCGTCCGACCTCTGTTGGCCCTCGTCCTCCTCGCCCTCGCCGCTCCGGCGGTCGGGGCGCAGCGCGCGGACGCCATTTCTCGCCTCGAAGCCGCCCGTGCGCGGACGCCGCAGAGTGTCGCGGCGCTGCGCGCTCTCGGCGTGGCGTACTTCAAGGCGAATCGCTTCGCCGAGGCGCGCACCGTCCTCGACCAAGCGCGGCAACTCGACCCACGCGACGGCGTGAGCGCGCTCTACGCCGGCCTCTCTGCCGAGAAGCTCCAGGACTTCACCGGCGCAAAGGCTGCGTATAACGCGTACCTGACCAACGGCCGCTCGCGTCGCACCCGCACTGAAGTGCAGCAGCGGCTTGTGTCGATGGCCCGCGAAGAGTCGATTGCCTTGGCGAAGGCGGCCGTGGCCAACGAGGCGCGACTCTCGCAGACGCCGGGCGATCGGCGCACCATCGCGGTGCCGCCGCTCAAGTTCTCCGGCCCAGATGCTGAATCCCTGGCGCCGCTCGAGCGCGGCCTCGCCGAGCTCATCATCACGGACCTCGCGCGCTCGTCGCAGCTGACGATCGTGGAGCGTGACCGCATGCAGGCGATTGCCGATGAAATCGCGCTCGGAGAATCGGGGCGCGTGGATGCCGGGAGCGCGGTGCGCGCCGGCAAGTTGATTCAGGCCGGTCGCCTCGTGAACGGCACGATCGTGCAGGGCGGCACTCAGCTGACGCTCAGCTCGAGCATTGTGGAAGTCTCCACGGCGCAGCTCTCGGAGCCCGCCTCCGTGACGAACAGCGTGGATGCCATCTTCGCGCTGCAGAAGCAGTTCGTCTTTCGCATCTTCGATCAGCTGGGCATCGTGCTCACGCCGGCAGAGCGCCAGTTGGTGGATCGCCAGGCGACCACCAACCTCAACGCCTTCCTCGCTTACAGCCGCGGGCTCGCTGCCGCGGATGATGGGCGCTTTGAGGATGCGGCGCGTTTCTTCGACAACGCGCGTGCGCTCGACCCGAACTTCAGTGCCGCTGCCGCGCGCTTCAGTGCGGCACAAGCGGCAGCAGCGGGGGCGCAGGTGACGGCGGCCACGCTGCAAAGCGGCCTCACCGGCACCGAGGCCCAGTCGGTCACGGGCGCAGAGAATGGCGTGATTCCCGTGATTGGTAGTGGTCTCACGAACACCCTGACGAATGTGGCGCAGACGGTGAACCCGCCTGCAGTGGCGCCGATTTCCAACACGGTGGTTACGACGCAGGTTCAGCAGGAGCCGCCGCCGCCCAATCGTGATGCGCCGAGCAACACGGGCGGTACCGACACTCCGGTGGCCCGTACGGGCACCGTCACCATCGTCATCCGCCGGCCGTAAGCGATGAATATTCACTCCTCTCGTTCGTTCGCCTTCGCGGCGGTCATCGCCCTCTCCGCCGCCGCGTTGCCGGCGCAGGTGCTCCAGGATGCCGCAGTGGTCTCGCAGCCGACCTTCACCAGCCTGAAGTTCGGCGATGGGGTCGGCAGTCGCACCGTGTCGCAGTTTGCACTTCCGATCGCTGTGATTCTTCCGTTCGGTGAGCGCTTCTCCGTGGACGTCACCACGGCCTTTGCCAGCTCCACCGCCAAGGTCGACGGAGGCTCCGAGAGCTCCATCGCGGGGCTGACCGACACGCAGATCCGCGCGAACTATCGGTTTGCCGGCGACCAGATCTTGCTCACCGTCGGCATCAACCTCCCCACTGGGCAGTACGCCGTGGACGCTGATCAGCAGGAGGCGGCGGGCCAGATCGGCAACGACTTCCTGTACTATCCGATTTCCTCGATGGGCAACGGATTTGCCGCCACCGGCGGCATCGCCTACGCACGCCCGATTGGTTCGTGGAACGTCGGCCTCGGCGGCAGCATGCGGAAGTCCACGGAGTTCGCGGCGTTCGCTACCACGACCTCGGACCTGCGCTTCACTCCCGCGGATGAATACCGCGTGCAGCTGAGCGCTGACCGTCCCGTGCAGGAAGGCCAGGTCTCACTCGGCCTCACCTACTCCGCGTTCGGCGAGGACATCGCCGACAACACGACCTACAGCACGGGCAATCGCATCATCGGGACCGCCGGCTGGAGCTTCCCGTTCAAGGGGACCAACGTCTTCCTGAGCGGCTGGAATCTGTATCGCCTCTCCGGCCAGCAGCTTGGCGGCGACGCGCCCCCGGAAAACGTCTTCAACGTCTCCGGTGCGGTGAGCTTCGACGTCGGCCAGTACGTGCTGCAGCCCAGCGTCGAGACGCGCCTCTGGCAGGTGGATGGAAAGCGGGCGGGCAACCAGTTCAATCTTGGTGCACGTGTTCGTGTCCCTCTCGGCGCGGTCGTCGTCTACCCGCAGTTCGGATACACGATGGGTAACGTCTACTCGCTGGTGGATGGGGCCGCGACGAAGGTCTCCGGCCTCCGGCTCAACATGACGGTGCGCTACAACTAGCCCGTAAGAAGGGCCGAGCAGGTCACGAGGGGCGGGCGCCACGGGGCGTCCGCCCCTTTCTGCATTTAGATTGAATGGGTGGCGTCGGCCGGAGGGCCGACGTTCCTCCCTCCTTCATCCTCCATCCGCAGTCCCATGGCCGGCCATAGTAAGTGGAAGCAGATCAAGCATTACAAGGCGGCAACCGACAAGAAGCGCGGTGCGCTCTTCACGAAGCTGCTGCGTGAAATCACGGTATCCGCCAAGGCCGGCGGGGGCGATCCGGACGGCAATGCCCGACTCCGCACCGCCATCGAAAATGCCAAGGCGCAGTCGTGCCCGAAGGAGAACATCGAGCGTGCCGTGCTCAAGGGCACGGGCGATCTCGAGGGCGTGGACTACAGCGAGGTGCTGTACGAGGCCTACGGTCCGGGCGGCGTTGCCCTGATGATCCAGGCGCTCACCGATAACCCGACGCGCACCGTGGCCGAGATCCGCGCCAAGCTCTCGCGCGGCGGTGGCAACCTCGGCGCGAGCAATTCCGTCTCGTTCATGTTCGATCGCAAGGGACAGATCTTTGTGCCGGCGAAGGGCAAGAGCGAGGATGACGTGATGGAGCAGGTGCTCGAGGCCGGCGCCGAGGACTTCACCGCTGAGGACGACCAGTTCACGATCGCCACCGCTCCGGCCGATCTGCACGCCGTGAAGCAGGCGCTGGAGAAGGTCGGCATGGTGGCCACCGAAGCCGCGCTCGCGTGGATTCCGAAGAACACCGTAAAGGTTGAGGGCGAGAACGCGACGGCGCTGATCAAGCTGCTCGAGGCCATCGAGGATCTCGACGATGTGCAGAAGGTGGATGCGAACTTCGACATGGACATGTCGGAGATTGAAGCGTGAGTGAACGCACACGGCGCAGCGCGACGCGCCGCTTGGGCGTGTTGACTCGGTGCTGATTCTCGGAATCGACCCAGGCACCGCGGTGACCGGCTACGGCGTCGTGCGGGCCGGTGCGCAGATGGAGTTGGTCGAGTGCGGCGTCATTCGCACGAAGGCCGATCAGCCCCTTCCCGCTCGGCTCAAGGACATCGCCGAAGGGGTGCGCGAGCTGCTCGCGCGCCACAAGCCGCAGGCGATGGCCGTCGAGGACGTGTTCTACGCGCGCAATGTGCGCACGGCGTTGGTGCTTGGGCATGCGCGCGGCGTGATTCTCCTCGCGGGTGAGGAGGCAGGCGTGCCCATTCACGAGTATCCCCCCGCGGAGATCAAGAAGGCGGTCGTCGGCACCGGTGCCGCGACCAAGACGCAGGTTCAGTTCATGGTGACCAAACTGCTGCGACTCAAGAGTGCGCCCCAACCCGCTGACGCCGCCGACGGCGTGGCCGCCGCCATCACCTGCGCGATGCGGCTGCCGATGGCGCGCGCCGTCGCCGGACTTGGACTGAACACACTTGGCGCGCGGGGCCGTCGATGATCGCTCGGCTTGAAGGGACGCTCGCGGGGCAGGCGCTCGACCGCATCGAACTGCGCACGGTCAGCGGCGTGACCTACGAAGTCGTGGTGCCGCTCACGGTCCTCTCGGCGCTGCCACGTATCGGCGGCGAGATCTCGCTCTTCACCGCGATGGTTGTGCGCGAAGATGCGTGGACGCTGTACGGCTTCGCGAATGCGGATGAGCGTAAGCTCTTTCAGCGCTTGCTGGGGACGACCGGAGTTGGCCCCTCGTTGGCCATGAATCTCCTGAGCACCCTCACGGGCGAGCGTCTCGTGCGCGCCGTGCGTGAGGGCGATCTCGCCACGCTCACGCAGGTGCCGCGCGTCGGAAAGAAGCTCGCCGAACGCCTCGTGCTCGAGCTGCGCGACAAGCTCGATGGCGCCATGGAAGGAAGCGCCCCCGGTACGGCGATTCCCGCCGGCTCTCCCTCCGCCGATGCCGTGCGTGCCCTCGTGGCGCTCGGCTACCAGAGCGCGGACGCCGAGCGTGCGGTGCGCCGCTCGATTGATGGGGCACCGAAGGGCGAGACCACCGCGGACCTCATTCGCCGGTCGCTCGCGGCCCTCGCGAAGTAAAACCCGCGTAGATTCCCCCCATGTCCCGCGCCGAGATCACCACCCCGGAAGCCCTCACCGACGAATCGGTCGTCGAGCTCTCGCTGCGTCCGCAGCGGCTCGAGGAGTTCATCGGCCAGGGGAAGGTGAAGGACGCGCTGCGCATCTACATCGACGCCGCGACCGCGCGCCGTGAGCCGCTCGATCACACCCTGCTCTTCGGCCCGCCAGGACTCGGCAAGACCACGCTCGCCGAGCTGATTGCGCGCGAGATGGGAGTGAACATCCATACGACCTCGGGCCCGGCGCTGGAGAAGCCGGGTGATCTCGTCGGGACGCTCACCAATCTGCGCGCCGGTGACATCCTGTTCATCGACGAGATTCATCGCCTGCGACCGGTGATTGACGAGTTTCTGTATCCGGCGATGGAAGACTCGAAGATTGATATTCGGTTGAGCGAGGGGCCCAAGGCGCAGACCATCACAATGCCGATCGAGCGCTTCACGCTGATTGGTGCGACGACGCGTCTCGGCATGCTCACGGCACCGCTGCGCGCGCGCTTCGGGATCGAGTTGCGCCTCAACTATTATCCTGCCGCGGAGATCGAGGAGATTGTGCATCGCACGGCAGCAGTGATTAACTGCAGCCTCGACGCCGAGGGCGGCTCGGAGCTTGCACGGCGTGCGCGAGGCACGCCGCGCGTGGCAAATCGTCTGCTGCGCCGCGTGCGAGACTATGCGCAGGTGAAGGCCGATGGCCACATCAGCAAGAGCGTGGCGCGCGATGCATTGGCGATGCTCGACGTGGATGAGTTCGGGCTCGACGAGATGGACACCCGGCTGCTGCGCGCGATCATCGAGAAGTTCGAGGGCGGGCCGGTCGGCGTGAGCACGATTGCCGCAGCCGTCGGCGAGGATGCCGACACGCTCGAGGAGGTGTATGAACCCTTCCTCGTGCAGCACGGCTTTCTGCAGCGTACACCCCGCGGCCGCATGGCAACTGCGCAGGCGTACCGGCATCTGGGGTATCAGCCGCCGAACCGCGGCACGGACGCGCAGCCCGATCTGTTCTAGCTTCGGCGTCTGAGAAGCGCAGGGAGCGGCTCCCTCGCCTCGCGCTTCAACTGCCACGCGCATCACTCTTTGATCATGACCCGCGGACTCCTCACCTCCGACTACGACTTCGCGCTCCCGCTTGACCGGATTGCGCAGAGCCCCGCCGCGCGCCGCGACGAAAGTCGGCTGATGCTGGTGGACCGTGCCCGCGGCACCATCGCCCATCATCGGTTCAACGAGCTCCCCGCTTTTCTCAACGCGGGCGATACGCTCACCGTGAACACGACGCGCGTGTTCCGGGCGCGACTCCTAGGCACCCGAGACTCCGGCGCCCCCGCCGAAGTGTTGCTGCTCAAGGAGGCGAAGCACGGGATGTGGGAGGCGATGGTCCAACCCGGCAACAAGCTGAAGCCCGGCCGCCTCGTGACCTTCTCCGAATCATTCACGGCCGAGATGGGGGAGCCCACCGATCGCGGCACGCGGCTCGTGACGCTGCACGTCGCGGGGGCGAAGCCTGGGAATCGCGACGCCGAGCGCGTGGCCATCGCCGCACACGGCCACATCCCGCTTCCGCCGTATATCGAACGGGGCGATACCGTGGCCGACGCGGAGCGCTACCAGACCGTGTACTCGCGTCAGGAGGGCTCGGTCGCCGCGCCGACGGCGGGGCTGCACTTCACGCCGGAATTGCTCAGCACCCTCGCGGCCCACGGCGTGCGGCGCGCCGAGGTCTTGCTGCATGTAGGGGCCGGCACCTTCAAGCCGGTCGAGGCCGAGGACCCAGCGCAGCACCTGATGCACGAGGAGTGGTACGACATGCCGGAGGATGCTGCCGAGCTCCTCGAGCGCACACGACGCGACGGAGGGCGTGTGGTGGCGGTTGGCACGACGGCGCTGCGCACGCTCGAAAGTGTCTGGCGCGAGGACGGTTCGTACGCGGCCGGGAGCGGCGAGACGCGGATTTTCATTCGTCCCCCTGCCACCGTTCGCTCGGCCGATGCGTTGATTATGAACTTCCACCTCCCTCGCTCCACCCTGCTCATGCTCGTGGCGGCCTTTGCCGGGTACGAGCTGACGATGGAGGCCTACGCGACCGCCGTGCGCGAGGGGTACCGGTTCTACTCGTACGGCGATGCGATGTTGTTGCTCTGATTAGATTTATCGCGTTCCCCCCGAACGCCTGATTCCCGACTCCACACCCCATTCCTGATATGTCCGCCTTGCATCTGATTTTTGCGCAGGCCGCCCCCGCCGGTGGCGCCTCGTCGCTCGCGCCTTTTCTGTTTCAGATCGCTGCCATCTTCGCGATTTTCTATTTCCTGATGATCCGTCCGCAGCAGAAGCAGCGGAAGGCGCACGAAGCCGCGATCATGGCCATCAAGAAGGGCGATCAGATCGTGACCGCTGGCGGCATCGTCGGCGAAGTCGTGCACATCAAGGAGAGCCTCAAGGAAGGCGTTCCGGTCTCCGCGCTCAGTGACCATGTCACGATCAAGAGCGGCGAGTCGAAGCTGATCGTGACGCGTGCGCGCATTGCGTCGGTCGGCGGCTCCGAGGCTGTGGTCTAAGCTCCGATGGCTGTTCTTCCGATCACCGTTCTCGGCCAGCCCATTCTTCGTCAGGTCACCACGCCGGTTTCGGTGGTGACGGACGAACTCCGCACGCTCGTGGCCGACATGTTCGAGACCATGCGCGCCGCCGATGGCGTGGGCCTCGCGGCGCCGCAGGTCGGGCGCACAGAGCGCCTGTGCGTCGTCGAGGTGAATGACGTGGCCGTGGCGCTGTTCAATCCCGAGATCATCGAGCGCGACGGCAAGATCAAGTGGGAAGAGGGCTGCCTCTCCATTCCCGAGGTCTTCGGTTGGGTCGAGCGTTCGGCCTACGTGAAGGTCCGCGGGATGGGGGTCGAGGGCGACACCATCGAGGTCGAGGGCACCGAGCTCCTCGCGGTCTGCCTGCAGCATGAGATCGACCATCTCGAGGGAAAGCTCTTCCTGGACCACCTCAGCTTTTTGAATCGCCGCCGTGCTATGAATGCGTGGGAGGAGGAGAAGGTGAATTATCCGGATCTCTGGCGCATCTTGAAGCCTGGCGATTCCGACAAAAGATGAAGGTGGGAGGATGAAGGATGGAAACTCTGGGCTGCATCCGAAATAACGGGGCGGCCCTTTGTGCTTTCATCCTCCATCCTTCATCCTTCATCCTAGATATGCGCCTGCTCTTCTGGGGAACCCCCGACTTCGCCGCACCGACCCTACGCGCCCTCATCGAGGAGGGGCACGAGGTCGTGGCCGTGATCACGCAGCCGGATCGTCCGCAGGGACGTTCGCGTTCGACGCTCGTGCCGCCGCCGGTGAAGGAAATCGCGGTGGCCGAGGAGATTCCGGTGCTGCAGCCCGATCGTCCGCGCGGGGAGGAGTTCGTGGCACAGTTGCGCGCGTTCAACGCGGATCTCAGTGTGGTCGTCGCGTATGGGCATATCCTCACGCAGGAAGTGATTGATATCCCGGCGCGTGGCACGGTGAACATCCATGCGTCGTTGCTTCCGCGCTGGCGGGGTGCGGCGCCCATTCAGGCGGCCATTCTCGCCGGTGACGCCGAGACCGGCGTCAGCATTCAGCGTATGGTGCGGCAGCTGGATGCGGGCCCGATCCTCTTTGAGTCACGCGTCACGCTTGAGTCCGGCGTCACGGGTGGTGAACTCACCGAAGCACTCTCGGAGCTCGGCGCCGAGGCAATTGTTGAAGCGCTGATGCTGATGGAACTCAGCGAGCTCGAAGAGCGGACGCAGGATGAATCGCGCGTGACGTATGCGCCGAAGATTGATCGTGCGATGGCGCGGCTCGACTTCACGCAGGACGCGCACGCGGTAGCGCGCGCCATTCATGCCTTTGACCCGCGCCCTGGGGCGTGGGGCATCGTGCGCGACACCGAAACGCGCCTCTTTGGTGCCCGGGCCGTGACCGACCGCCGCGGGAGTCCGGGCGAGGTGCTTGAGGTGGGCGAGATGGGAATGTTCGTCGCCTGCGGGACGGGGGCGGTGGCGGTGGAGTCCGTGCATCCCTCAGGGCGGCGGCGGGTGGCCGCGCTCGACTGGGCGCAGGGGCGTGGGGTCGCCGTGGGGGACTGCTTCGCCCTCCCGGATGCGCATCCCGGACAGGGTCCGGCATAGTCTCAGGAGATGGGGTCAGGGGACCCTCAGACCGACTATCTTTCGCGGGTATGCCATCGACCCTCCCGCTCGTTACCGACGCTCGCGTCGCCGCCGCCGATACCCTCGCGGATCTCCGCACCGGACTCCTGCTTGACGCTGCCTTTGATCGGCGCGCCGCAGAGCTCGATGCGCGTGATCGCCGCTGGACCCAGGAACTCGTCTGGGGGATGCTCCGCAAGCGCGGATGGATTGACCATCTCCTCGCGCCGCGCGTGCGCGGTGGATTGGCGCGGCTCGACTCCGACCTCGCCGATCTCCTGCGCCTTGGCGTGTATCAGCTCTTCCACATGGGCAGCGTGCCGGCGTACGCCGCCATCGCGCAGACGGTGGAGATTGCCAAGCAGCGTCATGGCATGGGTGCCAGCAAGCTCGTGAACGCCGTGCTGCGTCGCCTCGATCGTGAGCGCGATGCGTTGGGCGGCGATTTGCCGGCGGATCCGGTTGAAGCACTCGCGATTGAGTACTCGCATCCGCGCTGGATGGTGGCCCGCTGGGTCGCGCGGTGGGGCGAGGAAGAAACCAAGGCTTTGCTCGAGGCGAACAACCGCGAGGCGCCGCTCATTGTGCGCCCGTGGGGCATCGTGCGTGAGCAGCTTGAGGCGATGCTCGAAACCGCAGGGGTGCATGTCACCGATGCGCCGCTCGTCGAAGACTCCATGCTGCTCGCACCCGGCACTGTGCTCACGTCGCTTGGCGCGTTCCAGCAGGGACGTTGCTTCGTGCAGGATCCTGCGGCAACGCTCGTCACGCGCTACGCGGCCGTGCCGGCGGGGGCGCAGGTCGCTGACTTGTGTGCCGCGCCTGGCGGCAAGTCGGTGGAGCTCTCGCGCACGGCCGCACACGTCACCGCCGCGGACTCCAGCGAGTCGCGCCTCACGCGTGTGATCGAAACGATTCAGCGCCTCGAGCTCGAGAACGTTGATCCGGTGATGGCCGACGCACGCGATGGCACGCTCGGCGAGTTCGATGCCGTGCTCGTGGACGCACCCTGCACCGGCACGGGCACCTTTCGTCGTCATCCTGATGCGCGGTGGCGCCTGCGCACGAGCGATCTCGCGGTGATGTCGGCGGCGCAGCGTGCGGTGTTGCGCGGTGCAGCCAAGTGCGTGAAGCCGGGCGGCTTGCTGATCTACTCCACCTGCTCGCTCGAGCCGGAAGAGAACGACGTGCAGGTCGAGTCGTTCCTCGCCGATCATCCGGGGTGGACCCTTGAGCCCCCTCCGGCTGGCACCGTTCCCGATGCTGTGCTTGATGCCGGGCGTTTGCGTGTGTTGCCGCAGCGTCATGGCGCCGATGGTTCGTTCGCGGCGCGCCTGCGTCGGGGAGCGGAGGCGTGAAGTCGTCGTACGTGCGCATCGCCCCGTCGCTCCTCTCGGCGGATTTCGGCAAGCTCGCCGAAGATCTGGCGATGCTCGAGGAAGGCGGGGCCGATTGGTTGCACGTGGACGTGATGGATGGCGTCTTCGTCCCCAACCTGACCTTCGGCGCCAAGGTGATTGAGACCTGCAAGAAGCTCACGAAGCTGCCGCTCGACTGTCACCTGATGGTGGTGGAGCCGGAGAAGTACTTCGACAGCTTCGTGAAGGCCGGCGCGGACACCATCACGATTCACGTCGAGACCGCGCCGCACCTGCATCGCCAAGTGATGCGCATCAAGGAACTCGGCGCGAAGGCCGGCGCGACGCTCAACCCGTCGACCTCGCTCGACACCATCAGCGAAGTCGCGGCCGATTTGGATTTGCTGCTCATCATGAGCGTGAACCCCGGCTTCGGTGGGCAGAAGTTCATTCCTGGCGCCGTGAGCAAAGTTGCACGCGCGCGGCAGATTCTCGATGCGGCGGGCTCGCCGGCACTCCTCGAAGTTGATGGCGGCATCGCGCGCGAGACCATCGCGGCCTGCTGGCGCGCGGGAGCCGACACCTTCGTGGCCGGCAATGCCGTCTTCTCCGCGAAGGATCCGCGGGCGGAGATCGGCGCGCTGCGCGCGCTCTGCTCGGAGCAGGCGTAAGCCCTCGATGACCAACAAGGGGCAGTGGGGCGTGATTGCGGTGGTGATTGCCGTGCTCGGCACGGGGCTCTTCTTCGCGAGCACCAAGCTCGGCGCGGAGCTCTTCCCGCTCAAGATCGGCTCCGAAGCTCCGGACTTTAAGGCGAACCCGATGGCGCCAGGTGCGGCGGCCAAGAGCATCGCGAACTACGAAGGCGAAGTCGTGCTGCTCAACATCTGGGCCACGTGGTGTGGCCCCTGCCGCATCGAGATGCCTTCGATGCAGCGTCTCGAAGAGATGCTCGGCCCGAAGGGGCTGAAGATCGTCGCGATCAGCGTGGATGTGCCGGGGATGGAGCCGCGCATCAACGAGTTCGCCGAAGAACTCAAGCTGAGCTTTGAAATTCTGCACGATCCATCGCAGGAGATCGAGCAGACGTATCAGACCACCGGCGTGCCCGAGACGTTCATCATCGGGCGTGATGGCCGCGTGCGCCGCCGCGTCATCGGCGCCGATGATTGGTCGAGCCCCGCGAATGTCGCCTTCCTCGAGCGGCTCCTCGCCGAGCCCAAGCCGGAGTGAGCCCCATTCGCTGCGTCTTGTACGCAGCGAATGAGGCGTCGTGATATGCGCATCCTCGGCATCGAGAGTTCCTGCGATGAAACATCGGCCGCCGTCGTGCGCGGCCCATCGAGCGCACCAACGCTCGACTCGCTCGT
>JANLTT010000329.1:0-2060 GCA_031363115.1 Gemmatimonas sp. | reverse complement strand
TCGCGGCGAAGGCAGTGTGTCCAATCAACTTTTGCAGATAGCCCGAGGGAATGCGCACCGCTTTGTCGAACTGCACGGCGGGAAAGCTCGGGAATTCGGACTTCGGAAGTCCGAGCAGCTTGAACTTCGCACGACCGCACTCAAGGGTGATACGCTGATCGCCGGTGGCGGATATACGCACAGGCGCGGGAGGCAGCTCGCGGGCGATTTCGCTGAGCTTGCGTGCCGGGATCGTGATGGCGCCGGCCGCTTCGACATCCGCGGTCACTTCGGTGCTCACTGCGATGTCGAGATCGGTTCCCGAGATGCGAATGCCCTTGTCCGTGGTTTGGACGAGGAGATTGGCAAGCACGGGAAGTGTCGTCTTGGACGGCACAGCGGGTGCGACCGCGGCGAGACCTTCCTGGAGCTTCTCGCGAGTGATGGTGAAACGCATCTGCGAAGGGGCGAATGTGGAACGGCGCGCGAGCCGTCTGTTTCTATCTACTGAATAATTAAGTCAGTAGAAGTAGTAGTAAGGTGTGGACTGTGGACAAACTGCGAAAGTGCTTGCTGCATCAGGGTTTCAGGCCGTCCAGCTCACGTGTACTCACCGTGGAGAGTTCGTGGACAGCCGTGGGAAAGCGGAAAAACCACTCGGCGGACTGTGGGAAGGTGTGGACTATGTGGAATGCCGGACGGTTTCCCGCACTCTATCCACACGGTTTCGGAACTCCGCACTTTCCTTCATGGTTTCTGCCACGCGCTCGAGGGAATGGATCACTGTGGAGTGATCGCGTCCGCCGAACGCCTGGCCGATCTCGACGAGTTGGAGGCCGAGGATCTCGCGGGCGAGATACATGGCCACCTGCCGCGGAATGGTGAGGGTCTTGGTGCGGGTCTTGGACTGGAGCCCTTCGACTGTGACGCCCCATTCCGTGGCGACGCGCTGCTGGATTTGCCCCATACGATCTTGGCGTTCGGACCGCTGAGGTGCGGCATCATTCTGTCGCACTTTGTCCCGCAGCGCTTCGCGGGCGAGGTCAATGTTGACGGCGCGGTGCTTGAGCGAGGCGTAGGCGAGGAGCTTGATGATGGAGCCTTCGAGCTCGCGCACATTCGACTGGACGTGGTCGGCGATGAAATGCAGGACGTCGTCGGGAATCGTGTGCTCGAGGTGATCCATCTCCGCCTTGCGGCGGAGAATGGCGATGCGGTGCTCGAGGTCAGGCTGTCCGATGTCGGCGACCATGCCCCAGGCGAAGCGGGAGGCGAGACGGGCCTCGAGCTTCGGAATTTCGGAGGGGGGCCGGTCGGAGGTCAGGACGATCTGGCGTCCCGCTTCATAGAGGGCGTTGAACGTATGAAAGAACTCTTCCTGCGTGGAGTTCTTGCCGCCAATGAAGTGAACGTCATCCACGAGGAAGAGATCCGTCTCGCGGTAGCGGCGCCGGAAATCGTGCATGGCGCCCTTGCCGATCGAGGTGATGACGTCGTTGGTGAACTGCTCGGTGGTGATGTAGGTGACGCGGGTCTGCGGGGTGCGGCGGAGGATTTCCTGCGCGATGGCCTGCATGAGGTGGGTTTTGCCCAGCCCGGTCGGTCCGTAGAAGAAGAGGGGGTTGTACGTCTTGCCGGGGGCCTGGGAGACAGCCATGGCAGCGGCGGCGGCGAGGTCGTTTGACTTGCCGACGACGAAGGTGTCGAAGATGTAGCGGTCATTGAGGGAGCTGAGCGTGACGCCGTAATGGGGGCGTTCTGGCTCCATAGTGCTCCTTTCCTGTCCCTTTTGTGGGACGAAAAGGTCCATTTGGCTGCGTTGCAGCCGCTCCTGCTGGACCGCCATCGTGATCTTGAGCGGGTGCCCCAGGGCCACCGGCGCCAGCGACTCGAGCAGCGCCGTGTGACGCTTCTCGTTCCACTCCACCGAAAACTGGTCCGGCGCGTTCAACGTCAGCGCCTCGCCCGTATACTCGGCCGCGGACAGCGGCACGAGCCAAGTATCAACTATGTGATCCGAGAGCTCGGTCCGCGCACGATCAAGCAGGCGGGACCAGACTTCGGAGGCTGTAAGGGACATG
>JANLTT010000291.1:0-11215 GCA_031363115.1 Gemmatimonas sp. | reverse complement strand
CCGATCACGACAATGTCCGTGCGGCGCATCACGAGCGCGATGACTGTGGCTGCAGCGGCGGCACCGGCGAGGAAGAGCGTGCGCTTGAACGACGGGTGCGATCGCTTCGCCATCTTTGGCGCACGCTCCAATGCCATCGCGTCGAGCATCGGCTTGAGCAACGCCGCGGGGTCAAAGCCGCTGGTCTTGTAGCGCGCCTTCACCTCGTCGGTGCTCGTGGTGTCCTGCCCGCGCTCGAAGAACGCGTCCACGAGCGCGAGCTCATGCGGCGCGAGCTGATTGCGCTTGACGGTGAGTCGCAGGTGCAGCACATCGCGCGACGTGAACAACACCTTGGTGTGCTCCACGCGACTTGTGAGCTTCCCCTCGCCCACCATCCGGGCCAGCGTCGCCGCGACTTCGGGGGCGGCGGTGCGATCGTCCCACATCGCGCCAATCACCTCGGGCGGATGCGCGAGCAGGTGCTGCTCGATGAACTCAGGCGTGATGCTCTCGCGCGGCGGCACGGGGGCGAATCGCCCGAGTGCTTGTTCGCGTCGGATGAGGGCGATCAACATCACGAGAATTGCCGCGACCAATGCGCTCGAGAGTGCCAGCCGTACATCACGCGACGCGCCGACGAAGACGGCCGATGGAAGGCCCGCGCCCACGTAGGTGAGCGGCACTGTCACCACATAGCCGCGCCCTGGCTCCATCGCGTTCAACTCATACGTCGTGCTCGTTCCCTCTGGGACACGCCACGCTTTGTCGAAGGTCAGCGAGAGGGTGAAGCGGTCAATCGGCCCGTTGCGATCGGCAAACGAAAAGTCGTGATCGAGGGTGTACCCGGCGCCACTGCGCACGAGAATGTTCTCGTACTCCATCTCAATCACATACGTGAACACCTGCCCATCGAACGGCGGATCACTCGGGAGTCGGCTGCGCCAACGCAGGGTGTTGCCGTCATCGCTCCAATCAAAGCCGTCAACGACGTCGAGATCGCCTTCGGTCATCAGCACTGGCTGGCCGGACGACGAGTCAATGCGCGAGAGACTCAGCAGCGAGAGCGTCTGCTGGAACGGCACATTGAAACTCCGTTCGCCGCCATTCCAATCGCCCACGAAGCGAATCTGTTGTTCCTCACGCACACGCAGTCGGCCGTCGGCGTCGAGGTGGGCGGTGACGGTGATGGCGGGCCAGTGCAGCTCGCGCGATTGCGCGGCGAGTGGGCGCGGGGCCATGCCGATTGTTCCGCCAAGTACGGCGAAGATCAGGAGTCCGCGAAGCCACAGCGTGTGGAGAGGTCGCATGCAGAGAATCTATCTCCCGTGTCGTGCGCGTGAGTGCGCGCGCTCAGCCTGCGGGCGTCACCAGGCGATCGTAGGGTTCGTATCCCTTGAGCGGCCAGAAATCGTTGAAGCGATGCAGGTTGCGCCGGATATAAAATGCGGTGCCTCGCGCGAACGACTCGCGCAGGTGCGCAACGGCCTCTTCACGCCGCCCGCGCGCGGCGGCGAGGAAGGCGCGCTCGTTCAGCGAGGTGGCGGCCTTGGCCGGATCGCGCTGCAATTCGGCCAGCCAGGCATCGACGCTATCGGCCGCAGCGTGGTTCCCCATCGCGCCCTGCACACGACCATAGAACGAGCGGAAGCGGGAGTCGGTGGAGTTGAGTGCCAGCAGCGGCTTCACGGCTTCTAAGGCCTCGGTGTTTCGATCGGCCACTCGTAGGGAGAGCACCTCACGGAAGGCGATATCGGTGCGTGGGATTGTGTCGCCCCGCCGCGCCTCGCCGCGATGCTCGGCAAGCCAGCGCAACGCGCGCTCGAGCACCTGTCGCCCGTGGGCCTCGTGGCCGTGCGCCATCAACTCTTGCGCCACAATCAGGATGACTTCGCCACCGAAGGCATTGGGGAAATTATCTGAAGACACCACGTACGCGGCGTCCACGAGGCGCTCGACGGCGATGGAATCGCCGAGCGCGGCATACGCCGCCCCGCGGCGCATGAGCGTGAAGACGGTGACGCCGCCCAGTGCCTCTCCGCGTTCGGCGGCCGCACGTTCGCCAGTATGATCGCCGATGTAGTGCCGGAGATCAGCGACGTTCCCCCAATACCCGCCAGTCTCAACTAGGGGTGAGCCCGCAGGAGCTGCGGGGTCACGCGTGAATGGTCCGAGGCGCTCGAGCTGCGCCAGCGCCTCACGCGGGCGGTTCAAGTCCTGCAAGGCACCGATGTAGCGGCTACTTCCGAACGCCCCAGGAGCGATGAGCGCGAGACGCTTCAGTGCAACGGCCTCGCGTTCCGGCGCGGCGTCGTTCGCGGCGAGTGCTGCCTCGCGGAGCGCCGTCTCGTAGGGGGAGAGCTGCACAGTTGGGCCGGGAAGCGAGGAGACAATGCCACGACGCACTGACTCCTCTTCGTAGTACTGGCTCCACCAGAAGTACCGGGCGGCCCGGATGACACGGCTCAGTGTCCACGAAGAATCCGCCGCTACTGCGAGGTCCATTCCTTCGATTTCCCGCGCGAACTCGCGTTGCAGCAGTGCTTGCTCGAGCGCGCGCACGGCCTCGATGGCGGGAAGCGGGCCATTCGGGAGCGTCGCCGGCCCGAGTTGAGGATTGGTCACGAGGGCCACGGCGCTCATCACGGGTTCGAGCGCGGCGTCGAGTCCGCGCGCGGGGTCGGCGCGCGAGACTCGGATGGCCGGCAGCGCGAGCACGAGGCGCCCCGTTGCGGCATCAGTGAGTCTGAGGTCGAGCTGGAGCGAGTCGCCGGTGGTGTTGAGACGGCCATCAAGAATCGTCGCCATGCGCCCCGCGGTGGCTTCGGCCCGGCGGTCGGCGTCGCTCGCTCCATTTGCGCTGCTCGCGATGGTCACCTGCGCGTAGCGCATCGTGCCGAGTACGCGCGAGAGCGCGTCGGTGGCGAGCGAGGCCGCGGTGGCGAGGGATGGATCGGCCGGGGTCGTCGGCACCAACAACACGAGCGCCGGATCAAACGCCGGCGGCGCGGAGGCCGTGTTGATGACGATGCCCGGATCGTTTGCTGGGCGCAGCCAGATCGCGCCGGCGACCGCTGCCACGAGTAGCGCGACGCCGACGAGCACCGGACCAACACGGCGTCGTGGCGGTGCGGCGACGGACTGCGGCGCCGTCGTTGGCACCGTCCCGACCGTTTGCGCGCCCGACGTCGGGAGCGACTCCAGCGCACGCACCAACTCCCCTGCGTCGGCCGGCCGCTCGGCGGGGCTCTTGGCCAGGCAGCGCGCCACGAGGCTCACGAGGCCAGCCGGAAGCTCGGCGCGAAGAGTATCAAGCCCCGGGGCCGGTTCCATCATGTGCGCCCGCATCAGCTCGAACGGCGAGGTGCTCGCAAAAGGCAACCGGCCCGCCAGCAGCTCGAAGGCCACCACACCCCACGCGTAGATGTCGGCGCGCGAGTCGGTGGCTGGGTCGCCCGCGGACTGCTCGGGGGCCATGTAGGCCGGTGTGCCGAGTGAGGTGCCGACCTGCGTGAGGGTGCCGCCCGGCGCGACGGTGCGCGACGCCGAGATCGCCTTGGCAATGCCGAAATCGGTGACCACCGCGGCGCGTCCCGCGAGCAAGACGTTGTCGGGTTTGATGTCGCGATGCACGATCCCCTGCGCGTGCGCAAACTCCAGTGCCGACGCGACATCGCGCAGAATGGAAACGGCGTCGCGCAGGGGGAGCGCGCCATCGCGCGTGAGGCGCGCGCGGAGGGATTCGCCCGAGACGAAGGGCATCGTGAACCAGGGGAGCCCGTTGGCGTCGCCGGTGGCGAGCACGGGCACGATGTTGGGATGCTGCAACTGCGCCGCGAGCTGGATCTCGCGCCGGAAGCGCTCCACGCTGAGCCCCGCGACGAGATCCGGCGGGAGGATCTTGACCACCACCTTGCGCCCCAGTGCGAGCTCGTCGGCCACAAAGACCCGCGACATCCCACCGCCACCGAGCTCGCGCTCGATGTGGTAGGCGGCCCCGAGGGCGCGCTGCAGGTCGTCTTGGAGCGGGGTGGTCATGCGGGGGGCGGGGGCGGCTGGAAACGGGGGCGGCGGCTTACGGGGCGGCTGCTTACACGGGGAAATTAGCGGTCGCGAGTGAATCCCGCTCCGAGCGCATCGCGGTTGCGCCGTTTGGGTCCCACCGGCATTTTTGCCGCGAGTACGAAACGTGGCGCTTTCAAGAAGTTCGCGCCTGCGTCTCCCAATCCAATCAGAGGCTTCGTCGCGCATGGACAGAGAACACCGGACGCAGGGCGCGGGTACGCGCACTCGCCACGGCAAGACCCGCCTCATGGCGCTCCTCCTGATTGCCGGCGCTGCGCTTGCCATCGTGCCCCTCGTCCAGCAGGAAGAAGACGAACTTGTCGCGCAGGACGGCGTGCCAAACTACGCCCGCGAAGTCGCGCCGATTCTTCGCCAAAACTGCACGACCTGTCATCGGCCCGGCGGGCTCGGGCCTTTCTCGTTGCTCGACTACGAGACGGTGAAGTCGCATCGCGAGGAGATCCGGGAGGCCGTGGCAGATCGGGCGATGCCGCCTTGGCACGCCGAAGGGCCGCGCGGGGTGTTCCGCAACGATCGACGTCTGTCCGAAACCGACGTGGCGACGCTACTGCGGTGGCTCGACGGCGGGGCGAGGAAGGGAAGCCTGAGAGCGCTCGGGCCCGCGCCCGTGTACCCGAGCGGGTGGGAACTCGGGACCCCCGACGCGATTGTGTCGATGCAGGAGGACTACCATGTCCCCGCCTCGGGCACTGTTGAGTACCAGTACTTCGAGGTGCCCACCGGCTTTACTGAAGACAAGTGGGTGCAGGCGATTGAGTTCATGCCGGGCGCGCGCGAAGTGGTGCATCACGTGCTCGTCTATGCGAAGATCCCCCCTGCGCCGCCCGCTCCGCGCCCGGCTACGCCGCCGGGTGCGGCGGCCACTCCGCCGGCGACACCGCTCTTCCTGAATAAGCCGGAGTACGAGACCCCGCCCGATCCCCCGCGCCGCGACTCGCTGCACCTGCCGCCGCAGCGCCTTGGCGCGTTGATTGGCGGCACTGCACCCGGCACCAATGTGATGACCTTCCCGGAAGGCACCGCACTCCGCCTGCGCGCCGGCACGATCCTCACCTTCCAGATGCACTACACGGCAACTGGTCATGCCATGCATGACCGCAGCAGCGTGGGATTCCGCTTCGCCAGCAACCCTCCAGTGGAAGAGATGCGCGCGAGCGCGTTCATCAACGGGGCGTTCACGCTCCCCGCGGGGGCGAAGGATGTCGAGGTGCGCACCGAGCTAGAGCCGACCGAGACGGTGAAGATCTGGGGATTGATGCCGCACACACACCTGCGCGGAACGCGCTGGCAGTACGTACTCGAGAAGCCCGATGGCACGTCGCGCGTGGTGCTCGACATTCCGCGTTACGACTTCAACTGGCAGACGTACTATTTCTTCGCCGAACCGCTGGAGCTCACGGCCGGCAGCAAGCTCAAGTCGGTGGCCTGGTATGACAACGCCACGCCAGACCGCGAGGGTGTTGACGTGACGAAGGACGTGCGGTGGGGTGATCAGACGTGGGAGGAGATGCAGTACACAGGCTTCCTCTACACGGTGAATAGCCGCCGGCGCACACCGGCGGCGCGGTAAGACGGGGGCGCGGTAAGAGGGGGGCGCGGCACTCTCATCATGCCGCGCGCGCCTTCTTCTGCGTGTACCAGAACCCGCCACGCAACATCAGGTACAGCAGCAATCCCGCGGGTCCGAACATGAAGGTCGTCGCCAAGCAGGGCACTACGAGGAGGTAAAAGACGCCTCGCTCGTGCGCATCGCGCACCATCCAGCAGCCGACGAACAAATCGAAGGCGAGGTAGTGCACCCATCCGGCCAGGACGGCACGGTCCTGACTGAAGAGCGCCTTGACCTGTGCTAGCGAGCCGAACCCGCCGTCCGGGTTGGCCGGTGCGGAGGAGAGGGCCCAGATGTACAGCACCGCGAGCACGGTCGGTACAAGGAAGCGGAGTACCGGCTCGGCGCGACGCGGCTGCAGAATCAGCACGATCCAGCTGAGGAGCGCCGTGGTGTTGGCGATTTGAAAGAGTTGCGCGTCGGTCATAGGAATCCCCATGAGGGTGGAACGAGCGGGTGCCCGGCGAGCGCCTGCAGCAATGCCGCGATAAAAACGGTGGCGCAGAGAGCGGACGCGCCGAACAGTACGGCAGCTTCGGTGCGGTCATTGGCGCGTTTTCGCACGCGGCGTACGCCAAGCACCAGCAGCGGAAGTAGTTGCCAGGCGTGCATGCCGATGAAGTGCGGAATGCGGAGGTCGCCATGGTCGCGACTCCACTGCGTGATCGGCAACCCAGGCCCGCCGTCGGGCGCGCCAATCGTGTGCGATCCCGCGATGTACGGCCGCTCGCCTCGCTGCATTGCGGCCATCTGTTCCGGCCGCGGCTGCGTCATCAGCCAACCCGTGCCGGCGCCGGCGATGTTGAGCAGCAATCCAACGCGGAAGGCCACGGCGAGTGCACGGTCGGCGGCCGGCATCCGCAGATGCTGCACGAGCACCACCGCCGACATGATCCAGACCACGGCGATGCCGATTCCCATGGACGAGAAGATCGCGATGTCGAGCGGCGTGTCGACGTTGAAGTGGCTGAGGCGACCACGCGCCACCTGCACCATGATCACCGCCGTCTCACTCACGAGGATGACGCCGATGAGCCACTCGGCAGCGCGTAGCAGCCGCGTGCGCGGAAGGTCGCGAACCATCCACGCGAGCGTGACGATGTAGGTCGCTCCCGAGATGCCGAACTTGGCGGGCTTGAGCCAGGCAGGGGCGCCGCCGATGAGGCGGGGGTCGACGAGGAGGCCGATGACGCTTATGAGCAGGAGCCCCATCGAGGCGGCGGCCATGCGCATGAGGAGGGGTGAGAGAGGTCGCATGGAGAAAACGTACCTCCCGAATGGCGCGTTCGCATTGGCGATGGCTCGTCGCGGATGCCAGATTTCCTCGACCGCACATCGCCCGCCCCCGAGGCCCCCAAGTTGCACTCGATTGAGCAGCTGAACTCCGCCCTCACCGGCCGCTACACCGTGGACCGCGAAATCGGCGCCGGCGGCATGGCCACGGTCTTTCTCGGCCACGACCTCAAACACGACCGCGACGTCGCGATAAAGGTGCTCCACCCAGATCTCGGCGCCGCGCTGGGCGCTGAACGGTTCCTGACCGAGATCAAGACCACCGCCAAACTGCAGCATCCGCACATCCTGCCTCTGCGCGACAGCGGCGCCGCGGAAGGTTTGCTCTACTACGTGATGCCACTCGTCACGGGCGAGACGTTGCGCGCGCGACTCACGCGCGAGCGGCAACTCCCGATCACCGAAGCGGTGCGCATCGCGCGTGAAGTGGCCGGCGCGCTCGACTACGCGCATCGGCAGGGTGTCATTCACCGCGACATCAAGCCGGAGAACATTCTCCTGCATGATGGCTCGGCGCTCGTGGCGGACTTTGGCATTTCGCTCGCGGTCGAGACCGCCGGTGGCCAACGGATGACGCAGACGGGGCTTAGCCTTGGCACGCCGCAGTACATGAGTCCCGAGCAGGCGATGGGTGAGCGGTTGATTGATGCGCGCAGCGACATCTATGCATTGGGTGCGGTGCTCTACGAGATGCTCGCTGGGGATGCGCCGTTCATTGGCAGCAGCGTGCAGGCGATTGTGGCCAAGGTGCTGAACGAAAAGCCGACGCCGCTGCACACGCTGCGTGATACCGTGCCGGAGTCGGTCGAGGAAGCGGTGCTCACTGCGCTAGCGAAGCTTCCGGCTGATCGGCACGCGACGGCGGCGGCATTCTCGAGTGCGCTCGAAAGCACGTCGGCCACGAGTATGACCTCCGGTGCACGGCGCATGACGGTTGCTCCGACGCGCGCTTCGATGGCTGTGCGTCTCGCGCCGTGGGCATTGGCAGCAGCACTCGCCGTCGCGTTGGGGTGGCAGGTGCGTGATCGCGCGTCGAGTGGAGACGCCGCGGCGTTCCAGATCGTGCCGATGCCGCCGAGCAGAGGGACGCTGGCGATGAGCCCAGACGGATTGAGCTACATCGTGAGCACCTTGGACTCGAATGGGACGCAAGTCCTCGTGTTGCGCTCGCTGGTTGGCGCGGCGGAACGTCGCATTTCTTCCGGGCCCACCACGTCTGTCACCTTCTCGCCCGATGGTCGCCACCTGGCATACGTGGACGTGGCAAGCTTGGCACTGATTGTCCAGGATCTCACCACGTCGACGGTGCGCACGCTGGCATCGAGTGGACTGACACGAGGATTGGCCTGGGTGTCCAACGATGCGCTCGTGGCTGCCACGGCGGACGGCGTCGTAACGCAATACCGGCTGAGTGGCTCACCACAGGTGTTGGTGAAACGCGATTCGCCGGACAGCATCAGGTTTGGCGGATTATCCACGACTTCTGATGGCGTGCTCATCGCGCGCGCCAATCGCGGAGGACTGGGACTCTTCGTCGCCATCAGCAAGGAAGGGCAGCAGATTGACTCACTCTATGGACCGCTGACCGGCGCCGCGCGGCCGGTGGTTGTCGGTGAGGTGCTCCTGTTCATCGAAGCGGGACGCCTGTGGGGGATCCCTCTCACCGCGGGTGGCCGAAGGACCGCGGGAGAGCGACGCGAGGTGCTCGGCGCCGCAGGGCCGGGCGATCTCGTGAACTTCGCGGCATCGCAATCGGGGAGCCTGCTCTTGCTCAGCAACCCAGGAACGACGGAACGCGAACTCATCCTTGTGGGACGCGATGGGCGCACCACGAGTGCCGTCGCCCAACGCACAACGTACCGCGGTCCGCGCTTCTCGCCGAATGGAGGCCAGATCACCACGATGCGCAGCACGACGGTCGCTGGCCCGCTCTGGTTGACCGATTTGGCGCGCGGCACGGGGCAGTGGGTCGGGTCCGATTCGATTGTGTACGCCCAGCGGTGGACACTCGATGGTCGTTCGTTGCTTACTTCGACTCGTCGCGCGGGCCGCACGCAGGTCTCACGCATCGCCTCGGAGGGTGGTGGCACGCCAACCATCCTCGTTGAGCAGACGAACCTCATTTACGAGTTGGAGATCACCCCCGACGGGAGCACGCTCGTTTGGCGTGAGGATGCACCGACCACGGGGCGCGACATCCGCATGGCTTCGCTAGACAGACCGTCCGAGTCGCAGCCGGTGCGCGTCTCCAATTGGGACGAGCGCGGCATCGCCCTCTCGCTTGATGGCAAGTGGCTCGCCTTCACCTCCAACGAATCGGGGGGCAACGAGATCTTTCTCTGTCGCCTCGAACCCAACGGCCCCCGATGGGCGGTCACGCAGGGCGGGGGTGCCGAACCGCGGTGGGGGGCGAAGGGAGAACTGTTCTATCGCAAGGGCGACTCGGTCTTTGTGCTTCGGGTGACCGGATCGGACTCCCCAGTGATTGGGAAGCCGACGGTCGTTGCGGTAGTGCCGTCCATCACCGCGCCGTACGAAGCGCTCTGGGATGTGCGCAGCGATGGTCAGCGGTTCGTGATGGTGCGAGCGAGTGGCGGCGAGCAGCGTGAGCAGTTCTTGGTGCTCAATTGGGAGCGGCGTTGGCGCGAGGGGATGCGCTAGGCTTCCCGCTACTCCTCCACCCGCGTGCGAAACAACGACGCGGGTAGCCCCAAGCCGTTCACGAGGTTTGCATCAGGATTGTAGTCCCAGGCGTAGCGCACCGAGCGCGGATTTGTCACGGCCGCGCTCCGCACAATGACGGTGGCTCCATCAATGGTTGCCGTGGCCTCCACGTACTGGCCATCCGGCCCGGCAATCTGGAATCCACGCAACGTCCCGCCTCCCCGCACAGCCAAGCCGGATTCGGCGTGGTTGAACCAGATGCGCATCGCATCGCCCTCGCGCGTGAACTGCCGATACAGCGGACTCGCCCCTCGCCCCGCGGCGAGCATGGCGAGGCGACGGCCGACATCCTGCTTGTTCGTTGGATGAATGTCGGTCGGGTTGCCGATGTCGGTGATGACAACGACGCCGGTCGCTCGCAACGCCGTCGCCTGCACCTGTCCTTCCTGCACGAGCATCCAATGGCCGTTCTTCGGTGCGTTGCCGAAGTTGGCGAGTTGCACCCAGTAGAAGGGGAAATCGCCCTGATCGAATGCACGGCGCCAGTCGCGGACGAGGGTCATCATCGCCTCGCCGTAGAGGTGGCCCTGTGCGCGGCCGGCTTCCGTTTCGCCTTGGTACCAGAGCGCGCCCTTGATGGTGTACTTGAGCAGGGGCGCGATCATGCCGTTGAAGAGCGACGTCGGATCGTGCGGATGACCTGGACCCATCGGCGGGCCGGGGCGATTGCCCTGTGAGCCGGCCGCTTCCCAACGCCGTACGTTCTGCTGATGCCTGATGAGATTATCGGGATACTGCGTGATGCGGCCAGCCCAAAATGTGCGGAACGGTTCAAGCGTCGCGCTGCTCGCGAGCGCAGGGCCGCTCAGCCACGATGCAAGCGGCGTTCCACCCCACGAGGAGTGGATGAGCCCCATCGGCGCCTTGAGGTCCTGCTGCATCGTGCGGCCGAAGAAGTAGAGCACGGCCGAGAACTCGCCGATGGTCTCGGGGGAGCATACGACCCACTTCGCCTGGACGTCCTGCACCGGTGTCGGCGATGTCGCGCGCGGTACGGTGAACAGTCGGAGTTGCGGACAGTTCGCGGCGGCAATCTCGGCAGCCGCATTCGCCGATAGTCGCACCGACCACTGCATGTTCGATTGACCGGAGCCCACCCAGACATCGCCGACGAGCACGTCGGTGATGGTGATCGTGTTGCGGCCGCGGATGATCATGTCGGCGGCCGGTGCCGGGTCGAGGGGACGCAACCACACTTCCCAGCGGCCCAGCGAGTCCGTCACGCTGGCGACTGTCTGTCCACGGAAGCTCACGGTCACCGACTCGCCGGGATCTGCTGTGCCGAAGACGCGCGCGGGCACGCCTCGCTGGAGCAGCATGTGGTCGCTGATCAGACCTGGGAGCTGAACGTCTGCGGAGGCGCTTCTGGTGAGATGAAGCTGTGCGGCCTTTGCAGCGTTACCCGTGCGCGGTATCATGAGTCGGTGGGGTGGGGGATGTTCATCGCGGTAGAAAGTCGCGCTCGGAGCCGCGAGGCGCCAGACGCGGGGCCGACGCGGTGCTAGACTTCCAGCGGGGCACGAC
>JANLTT010000287.1:0-5027 GCA_031363115.1 Gemmatimonas sp. | reverse complement strand
CCCGAGAGCATGTGGTCAATGCGATGCCCAATTGGCTGGCCAATTGTGACATTCGTGCCTGGAATAGACGAGAACTCCTGCCGGAGATCAGCAAAGAGCGCCTCCTTGTCCACGTCCTCGTGCAACGTGACATCCAACTCGGCGGCATTCACTCCCTGCGCATGCTCGTCGAGCTCGGCGCGCCCCTGACGACGATCCGTCATGGCCACGGCCGGATTTGCGAGGAGAATGTTCTCCACGCGGAGGCCGATTGCATTGGACTCCGCGAGCGACGTCCCCGGCACGGTCACCACGCTCACCGTGAGCGCCCCTTCGTTGAACTCCGGCAGGAAGGCCGAGCCGAGGAAGGGAACGACGGCAACGGTGAGGAGGAGCGCAACCGCCGCGCCCGTGACAATGCGACGAGGCGCCGAGAGAATGGTTTCGAGCAGCGCGGCGTAGCGCACCTTGAGCCAAGTGACGGCGCGGCTCTCATGCTCCGACTCCACCGCCTTCGTGCCGGGGAGGAGATAGCTACACAGCACCGGCGTGACCGTGACTGCCACCAAGAGCGAGGCGAGAATGGAGACCACGTAGGCAAAGCCGAGCGGCCGGAGCAGACGCCCTTCAACGCCACCAAGGAAGAACAGCGGCACAAAGACCACAATGATGATCATCGTGGCATTCACAATGGAGGCGCGAATCTCGCGAGACGCATCATAGACAATACGGAGCGCTCCGTGTCGTTCAGACGGCGCGCGAAGGTGATCCTCGCGTAATCGTCGGAACACATTCTCCACGTCAATGATCGCATCGTCCACCAGCGCGCCAATGGCAATCGCCATGCCGCCGAGCGTCATCGTGTTAATGGTGATGCCCAGCAACTGCATCGCGAAGATGGCGACCACGAGCGAGAGCGGAATCGCCACGAGCGAGATAGCGGTCGCGCGCAGATTCCAGAGGAACAAGAAGAGAATGATCACCACAAAGATCGCGCCATCGCGCAGGGCCTTCACCACATTGCCAATGGCGGTCGTGATGAAATCAGCCTGGCGAAAGAGCGCCGTCTCGATATGCATCCCAGCGGGGAGCGTCGGTTGAATGGTGGCCAGCTCCTCGTTGATGCGCTCCGTGAGGGCCAGCGTGTTGGCGCCCGGCTGCTTCTGCACCGCGAGCACCACGCCCGGCTGCGCATTCACCGAGGCATCGCCAAAGCGCGGCGCGGCACCGATGCGCACATCGGCGACCTGCCCGAGAGTCACCGGTCGCCCGCCGCGCGTGGCGACGAGCGAGGCGGAGATGTCGGAGATGTCCTGCACGCGGCCGATGCCGCGAATCACGAACTCCTGCCCCTTATCCATGTACACGCCGCCCGAGGCGTTCAGGTTGGAGCCGGCGGCAGCGCGTTCGACTTCCGCGAGCGACACACCCGTCGCGCGCATGCGGTCAGGGTACACGATCACCTGGTACTGCTTGACCTCGCCACCAATCGGAATGATCTGCGCCACACCAGGGAGCGCGAGCAGGCGACGACGAATGGTCCAATCGGCCACCGTGCGCAGGTCCATCGCCGAGCCGAGTGGCTCCCCGGTGGTGGAGTCCTTCTGCCAGGTGAGGCCGACCATCATGATTTCGCCCATCACCGACGAGACCGGGGCAAGCACGGGGGGTGCCATGCCGGCGGGGAGCGTGGTGGCCACGGCCTGGAGCTTCTCGGCGACAATCTGCCGCGCGCGGAAGATCTCCATGCCCCAATCGAACTCCACCCAGACCACGGCGATGCCCTGCGCGGTGGACGAGCGCACGCGGCGCACCCCGGTGGCGCCATTCACGGCCGTTTCAATCGGGAAGGTGACGAGCATTTCGACTTCTTACGGCGCCATCCCGTGCGCTTCAGCAAGGATGGTGACCGTTGGTGCGGTGAGATCTGGGAAAACGTCCACCGGCATGCGTTGGGCCGTCCACGCACCGGCCACGAGCATGACCGCCGCGGTCGCGAGTACGACGACTCGGTTCCGCAGCGACCGCGCGATGAGTTGGTTCAGCATCGGCGTGGCTCCTAGTGTTCGTGACCGTGCGTCGGCACGGCAGTCGACAGCGAGGCCAGCTTCACTTGGTATGCCGCACCAACGACCACGCGATCACCTGCTTCGATTCCCGACGTGATGAGCGCGCGGAGGCCATCGGTCCCCCCGACGCGCACCTCGCGCCGCTCGTAGCGCTCACCCGACGTCTGCACAAACACAAAGGGGCGGCCATCGTCTTCGAGCACGGCGGTCGAGGCAATGAGCAGCCCCGTGCGGCGCGTCCCCGTGGTCACGGCCACGCGCGCGAGCGAGCCCACGCGAATCGCTCCATTGGGATTCACGGCCTCGTACGTCACCGGCACAGTGCGCGTGGTGGGGTCCACCATGCTTCCCACCGAGACGGCACGCGTAGTGCGATAAATCTCCGATGAACCTTCGGGTTGGAAGGTGGCCTGCGCGCCACGTTCAATGCGCGAGGCCTGCGCGGCGGGGACATTCGCCACAACCCAAATGGTGGAGGCATCGACAATGCCAAAGAGCGGCGTGCCGGCTTCGACGCGGCTCCCCGGCGTGAGATGCCGCTCAGTGATGGTCCCGGAGATGGGTGCGACAATCTCCATACGACCATCACTCGTGAGCGCACCACCACCAAGCCCCGCGAGCGCTTCGCGCGCCGCACGCAGACGCGTCTCGGCCTCATGCACACGACGCTCCGGCACAGCCTCGGCGGCAAACAAGCGCACCGCGCGCGCATGTTCGTCTTCGGCTTCGCGCAACCGTGCACGCGCATCCGCGTAGGCCGCGCCGGCGTCGCCGAGTGCGGGGGTCATGCGCGCGAGCACCTGTCCACGCTCGACGTACTGTCCCGGAGCGGGAGCGCCGGCGACGCCCGCGACTTCAATGATGCCACCAATCGGCGCAGCCACCGTCACCAAGCGGCCAGCGGCGGCCTGGATGTCACCCGACGCATCGAAGGCCTCGTTCATGGTGCCCACTTCGGCGAAGGCAGTACGGAAGCCTTCGGTCTTCCACTGCTGTTCCTTCAAGAACGAAATGCCCGCATCCTCGCCACCCGAGTCGAGCGGCGCCTCAGCGAGCGAGGCGTACACCGGGAGTCCCGGCACCGTGATGGAGTCGCGCGCCTGCGGGCTGTTGACGATGATGGTGAGATCATAGATGCCCGCTTTGGTAAACGCAGGGCGCGGCCCATAGATGCCCGGCGAGCGCGGCGTTTCCTGCACCACCACCACCGGCTCCCCACCATCGCGCGGAACGAAGCGCAGCGTCACCCGCCCCGAACGGAGCGGCGCGAAGTCGGTAATGTCAGTGAGATGCACCGCAAAGGTCCCCGGCGCGCCAACGATCAACGCCGGATGCTCCATGAAGAGCTCTGTGGAGTCGCTGAACATCGTGATGACGCCCCCGAGTGGCTCGAGTGCGCCATCTTCGGCAGTGGAATCGGCGGCGCCGGAGCAGGCCACGCCGAGTGCGACGGTCACGAACAGCGGCGCCACGAGCGCGCGCGGAAATGCAAATGAATGCTTGATCACGGGAGTTGCCCCTTCACGGGTGAGCCAACGGCGCGATGCAACGCGGCGTGGCGGATGAGAGATTCGGATTGCAATGCAGCAAAGGCAGACTCGGCTTCCTGATACGCGCGCACGGCGTCGAGCCATTCGAGCAACGAGATCTCCCCCTCGGCGTACGCGACTTCAGCGGAGCGCAACGCCGCGCTGGCGACCGCGCCGAGTTCTGGCGTGAGCGCGGTGAGCTGCGCGTCAATCGCGAGCAGTGCAGCTGCGGCCTGCTGCACTTCAGTCACCACGCGACGTCGCACGAGTTCTGATTGCGCAGTGGCGCGCTGGAGGTCAGCGGTGGCGGAGGCAACCAGGCCGCCGCGACGATCCCAGAGCGGGAGGGGAATCACGATTCCCGCGGCGAAGCCGTTGAGATCACCAACGCCGCTGATTTCTTCCGTCTTGATGCCCGCGGTGAGCACCGGCACTGGAATGCGCGAGCGCGATGCCACGCGCGACTCGGCTTCGGCAGCGGCTTCGTCGAGTCGGGCGGCGCGCAAGTCGCCACGCTGCGTGAGGGCGAGGGCGACGAGTGAATCGACAGAGAGTGCGGGGGCCGACGATGCTGGCGGGGCGAGTGCGAAGCTCGTAGCGCTTGCCTCCGCTGAGAGCAGTGAAGCCAGCGCGAGCCGTGCACTCTGGGCCGCAAGCGTGGCCTCGGCGCCGAGCGCGGCATAGCGCGCGGCTTCCAAGCGAATGCGACGATTCGCGTAGCCCGAGATATCACCGGCGGCGAGCCGTTCATCGCTCACGCGTCGTGCGCGGGCGAAGACCGTGGCCGCTTCCTGCGCCAATGTTGCGCGACGTTCGGCGACCATCAGGTGCGCGTAGGCGCGGGCGACATCGAGATCGAGTTGCGCTTCTGTATCGAGTAATCGCGCTTCGGCTGCTTCACGTCGCCGCGTTGCCGCCGCCATGCGGGCACCGCGCACCGCGAGGTCGAGGGGTTGATCAATTGTCGTGATGTTCTGCGAATTCTCCTGCCCGCTCCCCGAGGTGGCCTCGCGTAGAAACCAGAGCGACGGGTTGGCGAATGTGCGCGCCTGGCGCTCCATCCCCGTGGCCGCTGCTACCGCGGCGCGTGCGGCCGCGAGTTCAGGGCTCGCGCGCCGTGCGCGCGCTTGGGCCTCGGCGAGGGTGAGCGAGTCGGGGCGGGCACCGGCAGCCGCCGCTGCGCCGGGGGATTGTGACCCGAGCGGCGGCGTGCCGGTGATGAGTTGGGCTGCGCACATCGCGATTGCGATGCCGCAGCACGAGCGAAAGATCCTTCGCATGGCGAGGGGCCGTGTGATTCGAGTGAATGGCGCGCGCGCAGCAAGGGTGCTGACGCGGCGGAACTACGGAGTGGAGCTCCACGCACAGCGAGCGGTTGTGCCGAGGCACAGCCGCTCGGGCGGAGGACTAGCCGAGCGGAGGGGCTCGAGGCTGTCGAGGGGAATCGGGG
>JANLTT010000240.1:0-4836 GCA_031363115.1 Gemmatimonas sp. | reverse complement strand
TCGCACCGCGCATCCCATTGCCGCCATTCAGCGTGCGCAACGTATCAACCGGCACCGCGCGCGCCGCTTGCTCCACTTCCGCCCATCCTCCGGCGCGCTCGGGTGCATGCGAGTCGCGTGCAATCGGCCGTACTACACTCCCTGCGCCGAGCGTTGCGCGGAGGCGCGCGAGTGCCGCTTCGGCTGCGGCGGGATCGCGCCAGGCCGATGCGAGCAAATCTCCCTGTTCCGCTGCGGAGTGCGCCGTTTCACTGACGCGCAGTTCGACCGCGGCTACGGGAGCGTCGAGGGTCCAGGTATCGAGCGTTGCGCGACAGCGTTCAAAGAGCGGCACCACGCGCGCGATGGGACGTGCGGGACGCACTTCGCGCGTGACGGTGCGTCCGTCGTCGAGCGTGAGGGTGATGGTGAGCGCGGCCGCGGCGAGTCCATCGGCGGCGAGATGGCGCACGAGGCGATCGAGCGAGGCGCGCAGGAGAAAGAGCACCGGCTCGAGCGTGGGTGAAGAGGCCGAGAGTTCGTGGACGATGGTGCGCGGATCATCGGTGCGCGCGAGCGAGGCGCGTCGCGGATCATCGGCGCAGGCGAGTCGCCAGGCGGTGAGGCCATCGCTTCCCCAACGGCGTTCGACTTCGAGTGGATCGAGCGCGGCGAATGCACCGACGGTGCGCAACCCGAGTGCGGTGAGTGCTTCGCGCAGGTCATCATCCATGGGGATGAGCGCGATGGGAACGCGCGCGAGATAATCGCGATCGCCACCGTGCGCGAGGTGTAGCGGCTCCGTGGCCGCGCGCGCGCTCCATGTGGCGGCGTGCGCCGTGACGCAGGAGTCGGCGATCGCCACGCGTGCGCGCGGATGCCAGACGCGTGCGAGGGCGAGCAACGCAGTGGCGAGTGCGCGTTCCCCACCGATGGCTTCGACGCCATCGGCGCCGACCCACCAAGTGCCTGGCGCATCGCGCACCGGACTCATCTGTGGGCTTGTTGAGAGAAAGGCCGCGCTCGCGCGCGCGACTTCGCGGGCAATCACCGCGCTGTCCCATGGCAGGAGCGAGATGGCGGCGCACTTGGAGCGTGCTTGTGCGACGGTCATCGCGACGCGCACGCCGCTTTGCGTGGCGGCGGCGGTGACGGCGCGAATACGTGTGCCTTCAAAAAGCGCGATCGCGCGCGCGTCCCAGTGGTCAGCAGCACCAGGCACGTCGACGAGTTGTGTCTGTGCGAGTTGTATTGCGCCGATTGGGAATCTCGGGATGCGCACACACGCGATACGGCGGGTACTTGTAGGCATATAGACCGAATAAAAGCCGAAGCATTAATTCAAAAAAAACACTTTCGTTCACATTTAGCGTGGTTTTGTGCCTATGATTGGCGGCAAGTGCGTTGCGACATTGTTGCCTATTTCCTGTGGAGGATCTGTAGGGACTGTTTGGTTTTCGCAAAACGTGTTTCGCTTTATTTGCTGCGTCCTGGGTTGCGGCGTGTAACCGGGACGTTCCCACGTATGAGATGCCCCAGCTTCGGTGGACAGTGAGTTAAGCTACTGCCGCGTGCTGTTCGAATGCGACCGGACTGATGTTACCCAGCGTCGAGTGCCTCCGGATCGGATTGTAAAACCGTTCGATGTAGTCGAAGACGTCGGCCCGCGCGTCCTGCCGCGTGCGGTACTGCCGGCGATGACACCGCTCGACCTTCAGCGTCGAGAAGAAGCTTTCCATCACTGAGTTGTCCCACACGTCCCCCGAGCGACTCATGCTGCAGGTCACCCCGAGCTCCGTCAGCAGCCGCTGGAAGTGCTCGCTCGTATATTGGCTTCCCTGGTCGGAGTGATGCAGGAGCGTCTCGGGCCCGCCGCGCCGCCAGACGGCCATCACCAAGGCGTCGGTGACGAGCTGACTCGTCATCGTCGATTGCATCGACCAGCCCACCACGCGCCGCGAGAAGAGATCGAGCACGGCCGCCGCGTACAGCCAGCCCTCGCGCGTCCAGATGTACGTGAAGTCCGCGACCCACTTCTGATTCGGCGCCGTCGCGGTGAAGTCGCGATCGAGCACGTTGGGCGCGATCAAGTCCAGGGCGCGCTCCCCCGCGTCCGTCGGCAGCGCGCGACGACGCGGCCGGGCCCGGAGGGCGGCGCCGCGCATCAAGCGGGCGACGCGCTCGCGGCCGCACGCGTGGCCGGCCTCGCGGACCTCGTCGATCATCCGGCGGACCCCATACGTCGAATCCGACAGCGCGAAGGACGCGCGGATGGTCTGCAGAATGGCGGCATCCGTCTGCGCCCGCACGCTTGGCCCGCGCATCCGCCAGGCGTAGAAGCCACTGCGCGAGACCCCGAGCGCCTCGCACTGCACGTCGACCGGCCAGATTCCTCGGTGTTTCGCGATGAAGCCGAACTTCACATCGACTCCTTCGCAAAGAAGGCCGCGGCTTTTTTTAGGATGTCGCGTTCCATCTTGAGTCGTGCGACCTCGCGCCGTAACTGCGTCACCTCCGCATCTTCAGGCCGTTGCTGGCCCTCACCCGGAAAGGCGTGCGCGGGATCCGCCTGGAACTCCCGCACCCACGACCGCAACACGCTCACATGCACGCCCAAGTCCCGAGAGGCCTGCGCCAAACTCACGCCCCGCTCGCGCACGAGGCGCACCGCCTCCACCTTAAACTCTCTGCTGAACCGCCGTCGTCCCGCCATGGTAGACCTCCGTCTCCGTAAAGAACACCGTAGGATGGTGTCCACGGAAGTCGGGGCATCTCAGTATGTAGGCGAAGGCTCATACGCACCTCGCGCCGTGCGCTTGGGAGCAACTCGCGAAGGCCTGACTTTTGATGAAGAGATGTTGCGGGTCGCATCCGCCGCTCCAGGGTTTGCGGGTTACTTCGTGGATGCGACTGGTGATTTTGTTGTAGCAATGAACTCTGCCGCTGACGTTGACATCGTGCTTGCCGCCTTGGACGAACATCACGCTAGGATTTCTGGTCAGATGATGGTTGTTCCCTTGCGAAGCATGAGCGCACTTCGGATCAAGCGCGTCGACTTTAGCTTTGATCAACTGTACCATGCTCGGACTGCGGTAACGTCTCTGCTAAATGACGCGGATATCACTCAGGTAGATATCGATGAGGTAGCAAATCGAGTGGTGATTGGTGTCGATCGAGAGTCCGCTCTGCCGACGATGCGTATGAAGCTTCAGGCTCGCGGGCTTGCTTCACGTGTTCAGGTGGAGGTTGTGGGGCGTACAACGGAATCGGCCAATCTGCAGGGGTATGTCCGCCCGGTGCCTTCAGGTGTGCAAATCAACAGGGGATCTGGTGTAGATGGGGCCTGTTCTCTCGGGTACAACGCGTACTACCGAAACAATGAGGGGACTTACGATGGCGAGCGATACTTTCTGACGGCTTCGCATTGTACTGACTCTGTCGGATTCAATGGTGCGAACGTATTTGGTCAGCCGGATATTGCGTTCCCCATTGGAGTCGAGGTGTCCGATCCTCCGTTCTTCAGTAACGCAACAAATAGTGCGTGCCCCACTGCAGCCCGGTGCCGATATAGTGACGCCGCGTTGGTCCGTTGGTACAAAGACTCGCTGGGGGCCAGTCCTTGGCGTTATGGGGAGTTTCCAACGGTAGGGTCATCTGTTCCTTTCACTATCAGTGGTTACAGGCAGGTGCTGTATGCGGCGCCTTCTTGGGACGCGTCGATGCAAGCTCTGTACGTCGGACTGCCAATAGAGAAAACAGGACGTTCTACTGGTCGTACGACTGGGACAATCTCGCATACATGTGTTAACACGCGGGTATATCTGAACCTGCCCACCGAGCCGACGAACAGATGGTTGCTCTGTCAGTTTCAAGCCACGAATCTGGGTAGCGATCGCGGGGACAGTGGAGGACCAGTTTACAAAAAGGATGGCAGTGGTCATATGAATCCGGCGCTCGGCATTTTGTGGGGTAAGTCGTACGTCAACAACGCTGTGGCCAATAACGGAATTCGCACCACGTTTTCGTGGTTGTATCTAGCAGTAGCAGAAATCTCAACCGATATGGGCGGTGGGTGGCTTGAGTACATACGTCCAATGTGGGGAGTCCCTGGTTATTGGTAAGCGTTTCGATCCCATCATTTAAGAAAGAGACTCAACATGAGTAGCTTCGCACGATCTATTCTCGCTACGGCGCTGGCAGTCCTGTGTGCTTGTGACGCTCCAACTGATCCTCTTCGTAAGAGTCTTTTCTATGCTCCCGCAGTTCTTCAAAATCAGCCTGTTGCGGGACAGGTCACGCTTGCTGTCGACGTAGAGAATATTGGCGACGATGATGTTTATGTATTTACGGGTTGCGGTGCTGTTGGCTATCGGTTGGTTGCACGCACTTCTGGTGCTGTTTATGAAGAGGATCCAAGGCAGACTGTTTGTGGAATTCTTCCTGGTACCGTGGAGCAGACGTTGCGGCCGGGCGAGGTGGTGCGAATCCTACGTAATCCAAAAGTTATCGGCGATTTCGCTGCCGCCGGCGTCTATGACCTCACTGTCCTCGTGTACCTCAACAAGCGCTACTATCGAGAGCTTCCTGTAGGGGAGTTCACGATCCCCTAAGGGATGTTTGTTCGGGATAGCTAGGCTGCGCCGCGCGTCTCCCTCGGACGCTCCCGATGCGCGTGGCACCGGATCGAGTCCCTGTGCGAGCTGCACCGCGCCGATCGGGAACCTCGGGATGCGCACACACGCGACGCGCGATGTCGCGGCCATGACCAACCTCCAACTGCAGGGGAATGTGTTGATGGGGACCACCCTTCTCGACCGTGGCGAGCACGGTCCGTGGATCCCGACGTTTGAGCACGAG
>JANLTT010000143.1:0-4808 GCA_031363115.1 Gemmatimonas sp. | reverse complement strand
GGAGCCGCGACCTATTCGAGTCGCGGCTCCCTTCGTGCCTTCGTGGTAAATCGCTCTTGGCTGTAACGCGCTCGACTAGCGATCGAGCGGCGGCAACTGGTTCGCAAACCGACGCGTCACGCGCCCATTGCGATCCACCTCGGCGAGCGGGCCATGCGGTTCCGGCATCCTGATCGTGAACGCGGGAATCTCCGACATCAATCCTGCCGCCGGGACCGTGTAGGGATCCTGTCCATTCGAATTCACGACGTAGCCGAGGTCGGCCAACGACTGAATGGTCATCTTGGAGAAGGGATTCCCCGTCGCGCTGACGAAACCCGTCATCAGTTCGGTGCGGAAGACGCTTTCCTTCCAGTGTGAATTGATGGTTCCGCCGCCGCAGCTACCCGTCAGGTTGAGACAGTCTTCGATTGGCACGCCCGCTCCACAGACCCCGGCGCCCGACGCCTCATTGATGCACGCGGCCTTCGCCAGCGCACCAGTGAAGAACGGAGTGGAGGTTGGTGCGAGGCCAAGACGCTTCCCCTTCAGCGCCCAGAGCGTGCCCACACCGATCACGTGCAGCATCTCATGAAGCACAACCGCTTCAAGCGTGCCGTTGATGACCATGTTGTCGAGGTCGGCGACGTCGAAGCGCATGCGACCGACGACGGAGAGAGAGTCGGAACTGCGCGTGTAGCACGGGCCGGCGGAGCCGAGCACGGCTCCCGGACCGTCAATCGCTTCGACGGTCGCGTAAATCACCAGCCCGGTGATGGTCTCATTGAGCGTAAGCCCAGAGACGCAGCTCGTCGCATTCGCGCCGATGAAGGTCACTGGAGCGACTTCGCCGATGACGATTGCGTTGATGCGATTCACGGCATTCGTGAATGCCCGCTCGATGTCCCCGCCTGGTGCCGAACCGTTCCAGCGTAGCTGCAGGCCGAAGTCGGACTGCACTTGAGCGCCCACGTTGGTCGAGAAGCCGCCTGCCGTAATCCGCACGGTCTGCGGGCCACCGACCACGCCAAGGGTCCACGCCGGCATCGTCGCGATACCGCTGCCGTCCGTCATCGTCGAGAAGGCCGCCAGCGTTCCCCCGCCAGCGACGACCTCCCACGTCACGTTCGTGTTCGGCACGGGATGCAACGCGACATCGCGCACCCGCACGCGAATCGGATTCGCGAGTGCCGTACCGGCAGCCGCACGCTGACCGCTGCCCTCCACGACGTCAAACACCGCTGGCGGCCCAACCACCGAGGTCGTCGAGATAAAGAGCGACGGAATGCCGGCCACGGCGACCGACACCGTCTGCGTACCGAGTGGCGTGCCAAGTGTCCACGTGCCAATCGGCGTCGGCCCGACCAGCGTCTTCAGCGGGATATTCGTCACGGCACCACCGCCGGCGGTCACGGCAATCGTGACGGGGATGCTATTCAGGATATTTCCCCCGGCATCACGCACCGCAAAGGTCGGAGCTGTTGGCGGGAACGTTCCTGCCGCGACGGAGGTCGGCGGCGCCGTCACCAGCGTGATGCTCGCTGGCACATCCTGAATCGTTGCCGTGAAATCCTGCGTCCGCGTGCCGGAAGTGGCGCGCAGCGTCTGCGTCCCTGAGCTCTGCGTACCGAGCGTCCACGCGGGGGCCTCAGCCACACCCGTCGCATTGGTCAGTGATGTCGATGCGGCGACGCTGCCGCCTCCGGCGAGCACGGACCAGCCCACCATGGCATCCGGGACGCCATTTCCAAAGGCATCGGCCACCTTCACCGTGAGCGTGGCAGGGAGCGCAACTTCAGCCGGGGCACGCGAGTTGTCGCCGGAGAGCTTCTGCAGCGCACTCGCCGGGGCCGGCGTCGCATTCACGGTGAAGGTGACCGACGGCAGCGCTTCAACGGACACGCGCACCGTCTGCGGCCCAGCGGTAGGGCCGAGCGTCCAGACGCCAATCGATGTCTCACCGCTCCGCGTCTTCACGGGGGCGTTGGCAATCGTGCCGCCGCCGGAGGTGACGGTCACCGTCACGGGCACGCCCTTGATCGGCTTCCCGTTCTCGGCGAGCACCTGAAAGGTCGGCGCAGTCGCGAGCGCCGCGCCGACGATGTTGGCCGGCAGGGTGACTGAGGCGACGGGCTGCAGCGACACCGGGGTCGGCGGCGGCCCCGCGTCCTTGCAGGCCGACACGAGCGAGAGCGAGAGAACGGCGAGTAGGGAACGCTTGATCACAGAGACGACTCCTGCAGATGGGTACAGTCGTGCAAGCTAGGGCTTACGAGGCGGGAGGGCCACCAACTTGCCGGTGGAGTCCACGGAGAACATGGGGCCGAATGCCGAGTCGTGCCCGATAATCCGGTTCGAGTCCGAATGGACGCTGTCCGGCGTCATCACGACCGCCGAGTCGGCACCCTCGGCCGGCGGCGACTTGGCGCGCGAGCCGCACGCGCCAAGTGTGGCGAGTGCCAACACCGCAACAATCAAAACGCTACGCATCACCGCGGGCGGAATGGAATCAATTCCCCGCGATCCGTCACCTGATAACGCGGGCGCACCGCTTCATCGAAGGCCGCGCCGGACTCGTCCGCCATTAGCGAGGCACGGAGGAAGCTGCCCGTGACCGTGAAGGGTTGCGCACTCGTCGTCGAGACCACGTATCCCAAGTCCGCCAGCGACTGAATCGTCATCGCCGAAAGCGGCGTCGCGCCCGCCGTCAGAAAAGGGGTCATCAGTTCGTTGGTGAAGAGCGACTCGCGCCAATGCGAGAACTTCGAGCCCACGCCGTCAGCGCTGTGCACCGGGACCGTGCTCGAGCAATTCGCGCCGCCCGCGTGCACATCGGCGCACGCGACACGCGCTCGGGTGCCGAGGAAGCGCGCGTCAGTCGTGCTGGTCGTATCAATCACGCTGTTGTCGGTCCAGATCGTACCGAAGCCGAGCACGTGCATCATCTCGTGCAGCACGACCGTCTGCAGGCGCCCCGCCGTCTGCAGGCTCGCGACATCGGCTTCATCGAGTCGCATGACGCCAAGCGCAGGCAAGTTGTTCTGCGCCGCGCCGCGCACGAGGCAGGGACCGGCCGACCCGAGCGTGCCATTCACCCCGTCAATCGCCTGCACGCGGATGTAAATGACGAGGCCCGGGATTGGATCGCGCGTGATATCGGGAAAGCCCGTCAGCGTGGCATCGCACTGGCTGACGTTGTTGAAGCTGTTGGGAATCGAGACCCCATTGAGCGGGCCGGTGATGGTCGCGCGGATCGTCGCCGCAGCGGCCTCGAACGCGGCGAGCGAGGCCCCCGTGGGGGCGGTGCCGAGCCAACGGAGCTCAAGCACGAACTCGCTGCTCTGGCCACGGTCAATGGGATCGGTCGCCTTGCAGCCGGCGCCAAGGAGAGCGAGCGCAGCGAGGGCCGCAGAACGGAAATGGCGGGAGCGAATCGTCATGCCTGAAATCTGGCGAAGAGGGTGGGGGGGGAGGATGACCTGCATCACATTGGACCCAATGGGGAGCACCGGGATGCAACCAGCCCGTACAACTAGAACAGCGGCAACGGCCCAAAAGTGAGAATGAGCCGTCGGGCATCAACTCGCAACGCGGCGGGTTCGGTCCCCGCCACGAACGATTCCACGTATCGGCGGGCAGCCGGAGTATCGGCCTCCGTCAATTCTCCTGTCTCGCGGTCAATCTCCGCCTGCACCACGTTGGACGGCACCGGCCAGGCCGATGTTGTGGCGCCCCCCCATCGTCCGAGCATCTGCCCGAAGATTGGGGCCGCCAACACGCCGCCGGCCGCCCCCGGGGAAATGGATTTCGGCCGATCGAATCCCAGCCATACCCCGGCCACCAGGTTCGGCGTCATCCCAATGAACCAGACGTCCGAGTTGTCATCAGTCGTGCCGGTCTTTCCCGCCACCTGCACCGCGCCATTTACGTACCGGCGAGCCGCACTTCCCGTGCCCCGCTCAACCGCCTCGCGCATCATCTGCACGGTCACGTACGCGACCGCCGAGTCCATGGCCTGCTCGCGCAGCACGATGCTCTGTCCCCAGACACTCCGCCCCACCGGATCCTGCACACGAATCACGAAGCGCGGCTCGGCGGCCCGCCCCAAGTTCGCAAAGGCCGTGAATGCCGAGACGATTTCGAGTGGCCGCACCACCGCCGCACCAATCGCGCTCGAGGGATACGGCGGGATGGGGCTCGAGATGCCCATGCGGCGCGCGAGCGCAACAACGGAATCGGCTCCAGCCTTCTCCCAGAGTTGCACCGCCACGGGATTCCGCGACTTCGCGAGCGCGGTACGCAGCGACATCGGTCCGAGGAACTCGCCATCGGCGTTCTTTGGGCTGTAGTTCTGCCGATCAAAGCGAATGTTGATGGCCGTGTCCTGAACGATCGCCGTAGGTGGCATCGAGTCCATCACGGCGCGCGCGTAGACAATTGGCTTGAAGGTCGAGCCCGGCTGACGAATCCCTACCACCGCGCGATTGAACGGCGCCGTGATGTGATCGCGCCCGCCCACGAGCGCGCGCACATCGCCGGTGGCGGGATCCATCGCCACGACCGCGCCCTGCAAAATATCCATTGAACCGCGCGCGCGGTTCGCCATGGTTTGATGCCGGAACCGCGGCCCATTCTCGATGGCCAGCGTGCCTTCGAGGAGCGACGACTCCGCCGCTCGCTGCAACGACGGATCGAGCGTCGTGGTGATGCGATACCCACCATCGCTCACGGGAATTCCCGCGCGCTCGATTTGCGCGCGCACGACATCCACGAAGTAGGGCGCCGGGGCCGACATCCCGCGCGTCGGCGCCGTCACAATTGGCTCAGCG
>JANLTT010000122.1:0-5096 GCA_031363115.1 Gemmatimonas sp. | reverse complement strand
TGCGTGGCGACGTGGTGTTTGGGTAGCGCTGCGTTCATCGATATCCCAATCAATGTGAGCGTCATCTCCGGGAGCTTTGTCATTCAGGCCCTCGAGGATTTCACCCCCGACACCGTGCTCGTGCGCGTGACCGCGCCAGGCTTTGTGTCGGACTCCTTCCCCGTCTTCATCTACCAGTCGGTCTATGAGCTGCAGAGCGTCCTCGGCTCGCGCACCACGGCGACCGGTGACTCTCCGTTTACGGTGCGCGTTGGGTCGGCGGCGCAACCGACCAACGACTTCCTCTCGTCGGTCGATGAAATCCGCGCGGGAGGAGTACCGCGGGTCTTCTCCATCATCAGTGACTCCGTCGGCGTCCTCGACCTCGTCACGACGGCGCTCGTTGGCGATTCCGTCACCGTCACCATTCCCGTGGGCGCGTCGAGTTCGCCCACCAGTGTCGCCACCGGCGGCGTGGCCGCTCGCTCTCAGAGCGCGGGAATCGGCCGTATCCGCGCGTCACAACCGACCATGCGCGCGCTTAGCACCGCGACGCGCACCGTGACCGTGAGCCAGGCGAGCATCTCCAGCGGGACGATTTCCGGGGGCTCCGGGCTCGGCCGCGGGTTGCAGCGCGCCCTCTCGATCACTCTGTCCGACGCCGCTCCCGTCGGCGGGATTCCGGTGACGGTGAAGCCGAGCCGCGCTGGCTTTGTCCTGCTCGCATCGAGCACGACGCAGTTAGGTTCGGCCGACTCCGTCGTGGTGACTGTCCCCTCCAGTGGCGTGTCGACGACGGTCATCGTGCAGGTACTCGAAGGGGCTGCGCTCGACACACTCTCGCTCCTGTTGAGCGCCCCGGGCTTCGTGAGCCTCACGACACCAGTGCAGATCTATGAGCCCGTGCTGCAAATCGCCGCGACGCTTTCGCCAACTGGCACCACCTCGACCATTGACGACCCCTTCACCCTGCAGGTGGGATCACCGGCGTCGCCGGCTGCCACTACCATCAACAACACCGATGCCGCGCGCTTTGGCGGGCCCGGCATCACCATCTCCGTCATCAGTGATTCCGGCGCGGTGGGGACGCTCGTCACCACGGCACGGACCGCCGATTCTGTGACTGTCTTGATGGCGCCCGGCACCTCGCAGACGAGTGGTGCCGTATCGGGAGGCGGCGTCGCCTTCCGGTACCTCGGCGCCGGCGTCTCCACTCTGCGCGCACACAGCGTGCTCACGCGTGAGATCCCAACGGCCACCCGCACCGTCACCGTCACCCAACCGATCATCAGCGGCCTCACCGGCTTCGGACTCGGCGCCGGCCTGCAGCGCGGCGGGACCATCATTCTCAACGCGCCCGCCCCGGTGGGCGGACTCCCCGTGACACTGTCGTCCGACACACCGGGACGTTTCCTCTTTGCTCCGAATGCCACGACGGTCGGCACCGAGACGGCGGTGATTACCGTTCCCGCAGGACTCACGACCATCACCTTCGTCGTGCAGGCGTTGGAGGTTGCCCCCGATACCGTCGTCGTGACCGCCACCGCACCCGGTTTCGCGTCGCGGACGGCGGACATGTTCGTCTGGACCCCGGTGGTTGACCTTCTCTCCGTCCTCACGACCACCACCACCCTCAGCGGTGACGACGTCTTCAACGTGCGCGTCGGTACGAGCAACACGGCCACAGGAACCTTTGTCTCGAGTGTCGATGAACGGCGCTTCGGCGCCACACCGCTCATCGCGACGGTCGTCTCGAGCAATGGGCTCGTGGTGCGACTCCTCAACAGCACCGTTGTCGCCGATACCCTGACGGCTACGATTGTTGCAGGAGCTAGCACCTCGTCTGGGAGTCTGGCGAGCGGCGGCATCGCCTACCGCCCATTGACCTCGGGCACCAGCATCATCTCGGCGACCATCCCCGGCTTCACGCAGCACATTACGGCGGCGGGGAGCACCGTCACCATCTCGACCCCAGCCATCGCTGTTGGCCTGATTCCGGCCATCGGCGCTGGCCTGCAGGTTGGCGCGAGCGTGACCCTCAACGCCTCGCAGCACGGCGGCATCAACGTCATCCTCAAGAGCTCGAATCCCTCCGTCGCGAAGCTCGCGCGATTCGCCACGGACGTGGCGACGGACTCCATCATCGTGCCCCTCGCGAATGGCCTCGCGAGCTTCACATATCTCGTGGCGGGACAGGACGGCGTGACGGGGTCGGTCTCCATTCTGGCGCGCGCCGCGGGCTTCACCGACGGGAGCGCAGTGGCCAACGTGGTCACGCCGGGCATCGACATTACGAACCTCTCGACGGGAATGACCGCCGGCGGGGCCGATGACCCCTTCCTTGTCCGCGTTGGCGTGCCCAACGGCACACTCACTTCGCTCTCGCAGGTGCAGAACGTGCGCACAGGGAGTCCGGGCATCACCGTCACGCTCACCAGCAGCAACCCCACCACGGGGCCGCTGGTGACCTCCACGCTGACCGGAAGTCCGGTCACTGTAGTGATTCCCGGGGGTAGCGCCGCCTCGCCCAACTTGGTCTCGAGCGGCGGCGTCGCGGTGCGCCCGGCAACAGCGGGTGTAACGGTGGTGCAACCCGCCGCTTCTGGCTTCACGCGAATGGTCACCACCGGCTCCGTGACAGTGACGGTGAATCCGTAGCGGTCTCGTTTGCAGACGGTTCAACCGCGTTTCACCACGGAGACACAGAGACACGGAGGGCTCCGATGCATCCCTCGCATCGGAGCCCTCCGTGCCTTCGTGTCTCCGTGGTAATTCCCGTTCTTAGTCGATCGCGCGCACCAACCGCTCGATCACCAAGTCCAGCGCCGCCGCCTGCTCGGCGGTCAACACACCAGTCCGTCGCATTGCTTCGAGCTCATTGCGCAGCGCCCCAATCTGGTTGAGCGCCGAGGGCCCTTCACCGCGCGACACCGAGGCCTCCGCCGCATTGAGCTTCGCGAGCAGCGAAGTCGTGCGGCCACGGTTCAGCGTCCCCGCAGTCTGCAACGCCGTGATGGCCGAGCGCACCGCGGTGACGCCCTGCTCCGCCGTCACCTGCGCCACGTTCACCTCCACATACGCCGTGTCCACGAGCCCGTCGTTGTCCGTGAGCACCACGCGCGCCGTGTACTCGCCAAAGAAGCTGTACGTGTGCGACGGCGTCACGCCGCTGCCAACGTTGCCATCGCCGAAGTCCCAATCGTACGAGGCAATGGTGCCGTTCGGATCAAGGGAGGCCGAGGCGTCGAACCCAACCGGCGAACCTTCCGTGCCACTCGCCGTCGCCACCACCTTCGCAATCGGCGGCTTCGTGTTCGTCAGCAACGCCCGACGCACATTCGCCGGCAACGCCGTAAGGAAGCGATACCCGGAGAGCTTTTCCACCGAGTCCGCCGTCACCACATAGTTCGTCTGCCAGTTCACGCTATTGATGCCCGACACATTCGGCATCACCACCGCAATCACCTCGAGGTCGCGATAGTCCTCGACATCCTCGAGCTGCGTGCCGCGCGGCGCAATGACGCTCACCTTCCAGGTCCAGGCCGGAATCGTGATGCGTCCTTCGTTCTTCACCGTACCAATCGAGCCACTCGCACCGGCGTGGATCCAGAGATCCTTGTTCTGGTTCTGCGCCAAGTCGCCGAGGAAGTTCTCGTGCTGCGCCCACGGGCCCTGATTGTTGTCGGCGGCCTGGGGGATGATGTTCGAGAAGTAGAAGCTGCGCGCGTTGTCGAGCGTGCCACCCGTGCGATCAAACGAACGTGCGAGGTGACCACGATCAATGCCGTAGCCCGCGAAGGTCCCGGCGCCGGTGTAGTCGGCGGTCGTGTACTTCGCGAATCCCGCGGCCTCGAGTTCGGAATCGAAGGTGAAGCAGTTGCAGCGATCCGCCCCCGGCACCATGTGCGAGCCGTTGAGGTTGTAAATCACAAAGTTCGGAATGCCGCGCAGGTTGTCGAACGACGAGGTGTACTCGTCGCGATTGATCAAGAAGTCATTGCTCGCATCGCCATCCACCGGCAGACCAAACTCGGCGTGATCGCCATAGGCAATTCCGCTCGAGATCGGCGTGCTGAACGGCAGCGAGAGTACACGCGTTGCGCCTTCCGCTGAGGTCACGCGGAAACGCGCCGTGCCTTCGCCAATCGCGCGAATCACGCCACGCGGATCCACGCTGCCGATCATCGGCGTGAGCGAGGTCCATGTGAAGGTCGTCGTGCTGCTGATGTTCACGTTGGAGCCATCGAGCAACGAGGCGAAGACCTGCGACTCAAAGCCAACCGGGAGCGGCGCGTCCGTCGCGTTGCGTCCCGAGAAGGTGATGCGATTCGGCGAGACAAAGGGCGGCACATCCGACAGCGGCGCGTTCTCCGCATCCGGCGTACCGTAGTCGCCATCGCCAAAGGTCGAGGTCGCGAAGGCCCAATCCGCGCCATTCACGTCGGCCTTGGGACCGATGGCAGGACGCAGCCCCTTCGCGATGCCACGCGGGAGCGAGATCCAGCCGACCGAGTCCACGCGCGCACCCGCGCCATCGACGAGCATCAGGAAGTCGGCATCATCGAGGAAGATCGAGGTGCTCGAGCCCGTGAAGTAGTTGTAGTCGAGCGTGATGCCGCCATTGCGGAGCGGATCGTTGCCGCGGCCGAGCACCGCGTAGCCACCCGCGGAGACAATCACCGACGCACTGATGGTGTGATCCGGCTGGCTCGTGCCATTCGTGATGATCGTCCAGCCCTGCAGGTCAATCGCCGTCGTGCCACTGTTGTGGACTTCGAACCATTCGCCCCAGCTCGCCGACTCGGCGTTCACGGGATCGCCCATCAGTTCGTTGATTTGCAGCGACGCGGAGGATTCTACGCGCGTCGGCTGCGTGCAGTTCTTGAGGGGCGAGGCACTGTTGCGCGGGTTGGTGCCGAGGACGATGAAGTCGTTCGCGGCGTTGCCCGTATCAATGCAGCCATCGTTGAGGCGCAGCGCCGCGGTGGTGTTGCTGAGGTTCGCGGTGCGGCCGTTCCAGTCAGTCGCGCAGTTGGTCGCCGAAGTGCTTGAGCCGTATCCCACGCGATCCACGACCGTCGGGCCCGTGGGGCACGCGCCGGTGAGTGCCGCGGCCG
>JANLTT010000113.1:0-2285 GCA_031363115.1 Gemmatimonas sp. | reverse complement strand
CTTGCCGGCGATGTCGAGCCCGACTTCATCAATGAGATTGATCGGCCCCACGGGGAATCCGAATTGCCCCATCGCCTTGTCAATCACGTCAATCGCCAGTCCTTCATCGAGCAGCAGCCCCGCCTCGTTCACATACGGCGCGAGAATGCGATTCACATAGAAGCCCGGCGCATCGTTCACGATGATCACCGTCTTCCCGATGCGACGCCCGAACTCCACGACCGTCGCCGTCACTTCCGGCGCAGTCTTCGGGGTCACGATGACCTCGAGGAGCGGCATCTTGTGCACGGGGGAGAAGAAATGCATTCCGATCACCTGCTCGGGACGCTTGCTCCCCGCCGCAATCTTGGTAATGGGAATCGTGCTCGTGTTGGTCGCAAAGATCGCATCGGGGGCGAGCACCGCTTCTGTTTCGGCGAGCACCTTGTGCTTCACCCCGAGTTCCTCGAACACCGCCTCGATCACCAGCGGCACACGCGCAAAGCCCGTGTACTCGGTCGTGCCGGAGACGAGCCCCATCTGGTCGTCAAACTGCTGCCGCGTGATCTGTCGCTTCGTGACACGGTCCTTGAGCACATCGCGCACAGCAGCCACGCCCTTCGCCACGCGATCGGCCGCGGTGTCCTTGAAGCGCACCGGCACCCCCTGCGGCACGGTGATCGCGGCGATGCCTGCGCCCATGAAGCCGGTGCCGAGCACAGCGATGCGATCAACGGCACGTCCCTTCACGCCCGCTGCAACGCCGCTGTCTTTCTTGAGCGAGGTCGTGGCGTAGAAGAGGAACATCAGTTGTTTGCAGACCGGCGTCATGGACATTTCGCCAAACAGGCGCGCTTCTTCGGCAAAGCCCTGTTCCACGGAGCCGGAGTAGCCGGCCGCAATCGCGTCGAGTGCCGCGAAGAGCGCGGGATAGTGCCCCTTCGACTTCTTCTGCGTCATCTCACGCGCCTGACGGAACACCACCGCGCGCCCGATCGGGTTGTCATCGAGGAGCAGTTCCTTTGCGCCATGCTTGCGCAGATCGCGCTCGCGCGCCACCACGCCGCTGGCGATTTCCTTCGCGCGCTGAATCGCGATGCTACGCAGGATGCTCGGATGCACCAATTCATCCACGAGGCCAATCTGCAACGCCTTCTTGGCGCGCACGTTCTTGCCCGTGAGAATCATGTCGAGTGCAGCCTGCAGCCCCACGCGACGCGGAAGGCGCTGCGTGCCGCCCGCACCTGGAATCAAGCCGAGCTGCACCTCAGGGAGCGCGAGCACCGTCTTCGGCGTATCTGCAACAATGCGATACGCACAGGCCAACGCGAACTCGAGCCCGCCACCAAGGCACGCCCCTTCGATGGCCACCACGACGGGGACGCGCCCCTTCTCGATGCGCGTCATCATCGCGTGGCCGAAGGCGCTCGCGGTCTGCGCGTCCTTTGCCGTCTTGAACTCAAGGAACTGATCGATATCGGCGCCGGCAATGAAGGTCCCCGGCTTTCCGGAGATCAGCACCGCCGCCTTTACGCTCGTGTCTTTGTCGAGCTGCTCAATCATCGCGGTGAATTCGTTGATCACCGCCGGGGAGAACTTGTTGACGCTCTCGCCTGGCAAGTCGAAGGTCACGATGGCGATGCCGTCAACCTTTTCGAGCTTCAATGCATTGTTCATGCGCGCTCCACGACCATCGAGAAGCCAAGCCCACCGGCCGCGCACACGGTCATCAGACCATACTGCCCGCCGCGGCGCGCCAACTCATTCACCAACGTCGTCGTGATGCGCGCACCCGTCGCACCAAAAGGATGCCCAATCGACACTGAGCCCCCCATCACGTTCAGCTTCGTGCGATCCACCGTACCAAGCGGCTTCGAGAGCCCTGCGCGCTCGGCCCAGTGCTGCGACTCAAAGCCCGCGAGATTCGACAACACCTGCGCCGCAAAGGCCTCGTGCATTTCCACGAGATCCATGTCCTGCAACGTCAGCCCCGCGCGCTTGAGCGCGAGCGGCGCAGCAAGCACCGGCGCCTGCAACAACTGCTCACCCGGATCCAACGCCGCATACGCGTAGCTCTTGATGTACGCGAGCGGCGTGTAGCCGCGCGCCTTCGCGATGTCCTCGCGCATCAGCAGCACCGCGGCGCCACCATCCGTCAGCGGCGAGGCATTGCCCGCCGTTACGGTGCCGTAGCGACGATCAAACACAGGCTTAAGCGCCGAGAGCGCTTCCAACGTGGTATCGCTCCGAATGCCGTTGTCCGAAGTCATCGCCACTTCGTACTTGGGCGGCACCGACACCGGGAT
>JANLTT010000089.1:0-4248 GCA_031363115.1 Gemmatimonas sp. | reverse complement strand
GCACCGGGATTCCCCACCGTCACCGACCAGTGGGGAATCCCGGTGCTCAAGTTCAACTTCGAGTGGCGTGACTCCGAGTACAACCAGGTCAAGCACATGCAGGAGACCTTCCGCAACCTCATCGCCGAGATGGGTGGCGAGGTCTGGAGCCCGATGCCCACGCGCGAACAGGGCTACGGCATCGCCAATGGCGGCGCAATCATCCATGAGCTCGGCACGGTGCGCATGGGCAGCACCGAGCGCGACTCTGCGCTCAACAGCAAGTCCCAGGCGTGGGACTGCGACAACGTCTTCGTCGCCGATGGCGGCCCGTTCGTCTCGCAGGCCGACAAGAACCCCACGTGGACCATTCTCGCGCTCTCCATGCGGACGAGCGCCTACATCATCGAACAGCGTAAGGCGGGGAGACTCTGAGATGACCGACATCAGTCGTCGCGACCTCATGGCCGGCCTCGTCGCCGTGCCTGCCGCCCTCGCCATTCCGCAGGAGATGCTCCAGCGCGCCGCCGATCACGCGCATGGCGTGCACGAGGCCGAGGAGCAAGCGGCCGCACAGGGGGCGCCGCAGCAGCCCGCGCCCTACGTGCCGAAGAACTTCACGCCGGACGAATGGCGCCTTGTGCGCCTGCTCGTGAACTACGTCATCCCGCGCGATGCACGCTCAGGCAGCGCCACCGATGCGCGGGTGCCGGAGTTCATGGACTTCATCCTCGGCGAGTACCGCAGTTCGCAGACGTGGATGAAGAACGGTCTCACGTGGATGAACGCCGAGTGCCGGCGTCGCTACGGCAAGACCTTTGTGTCTTGCAGCGAAGAGGAACGGCGCGCGGTGCTTGACGCGATCGCCTTTCCCAAGAAGGCGCTCGACGAAGACAAGCCGGGCGTGGAGTTTTTCAACAACTTCCGGAACCTCACCGCGAGCGGCTTCTGGACGAGCCGCATCGGCATCGCCGACCTCGGCTACACGGGGAATCGTCCGGTGATGACGTGGGAAGGCACGCCGGCCAACGTGCAGCGCTGGCTCGGGATCTAAACCGTCCGCCACGATGAAAGCCCGTCAGGCCTACGCCTGACGGGCTTTCTCGTTACGCGATACGCGCCGGCGCCGGGCGCATCGCGTGTACCGCCAGCACCGCGGCGGTGAGCAGGACCACGCCAGTGAACTGGTGCAACGCGCCGAGCGCGACGGGCACGGCCCAGAGCAGAGTCACGATGCCCACAACGACCTGCACCACCACGGCAAGCACGAGTCGCTGCATGGCGCGCTGCTGCGCAAGCGAGAGCGCCGCGGCGCGCGCGCGCCAACCCACGACGAGTGCGAAGCCTGCCACGAGAATCGCCAGCGTGCGGTGATGAAACTGCGCCGCCACCGGATTCTCCAGTGCGTTGCGCCACCAACCGCCAATGGAGAAATAGCCCGGCGGAACCACCTGCCCGCCCATCAGCGGGAACTCGTTGAAGATCCTCCCCGCGCGCAGACCGGCCACGAAGGCACCAGTGACAATCGTGATGGCAATCAACGCCGTCAGCGCATTCACCGTCGTGCGCCACTCGCGGCTCGCGGGCGCATCATCGTCACGCGGCGTGAGGTCGGCCCAGGTCCAAAGCGCAATCACGAGAATCGCCAACGCGAGCGAGAGATGCGCCGCGAGCCGATACGGACTCACCTCCGTGCGCACCGAAAGCCCGCTGCTCACCATGTACCAGCCAAGGACGCCCTGACAGAGCGTGAGAAAGGGCAGCCAGGCGAGTCGCACGCGGAGTGACCGCGGGATTGTCCCCCTCGCAAGGAACCAGAGAAAGGGAATTGCAAAGACCAACCCAACCGTGCGCGCGATGATCCGGTGGAACCACTCCCACCAGAAAATCAACTTGAACTCGGCGATCGTCATCCCCGCGTGCGTCGTCTGCGCTTGCGGAATGCGCTGGAACTTCTCGAACTCAACGGCCCACGCTTCTGGCGTGCTCGGCGGCATCACGCCAGAGACCGGCTTCCACTCGGTGATCGAGAGTCCGCTTTCGGTGAGTCGCGTGATCCCCCCCACGCTCACCGCGAGAAAGACCGCGACGATGCAGGCCACGAGCCAGCGGCGTAGCGAGGCATGCGGGGCACCGGCAGTGACCGAGCCGAGCGCGGGAGCGGATGTCAGGGGAACGGAAGTCATTGCGTACGGGGGGAAGTCCTGTGCTGACGCTAGTCAGTAAGACAAATCTGCGCTATCTCTCCCCCGTTCCCTCTCCACACTTTCAGAACCGGACAGCACTATGACCGCGCAGCGCCCCTCGAAGCTCGGCGTCGGCTTTATTGGCTCGGGCTTCAACACCCGCTTTCACATTCAGGGCTGGCGCGGCGTGCGCGATGCCGACGTGCTCGGCGTCTGGAGTCCGAACGCGTCCAACGCCGCCAGCGCCGCGCAACTCGCGCGCGACTGCGATGTCGGTGAGGCCAAGGCCTACAAGAGCATCACCGCGATGGTCGCCGACCCACGCATTGACGCCCTCTGGCTCTGCGGGCCCAATCAGGCGCGCATCGAAAACGTTGAAGAGATCGTGGACGCCATCAAGAAGGGGAAAGGCACACTCAAGGGCCTCGCCTGCGAGAAGCCCCTCGCGCGCAACGTGGCCGAGGCCGAAGAAGTGATGCGTCTCGTGAAGAGCGTGGGGCTCAAGACGGGCTACCTCGAGAACCAGCTCTTCGCGCCGCACATCGAGACGGGCAAGGCGTTGCTCTGGGCCCGTGGCGCGGCCACAACTGGGCGTCCGTACCTCGCGCGCGCGGCCGAGGAGCACACGGGGCCGCACATGCCCTGGTTCTGGCAGGGGAACCTCCAGGGTGGCGGCGTCCTCAACGACATGATGTGTCACTCCGCGCTCGTCGTGCGGCATCTGCTCACCGAGCCGGGGAAGCCGCTCAGCAGCGTGAAGCCCGTGCGCGTGACCGGACACATTGCCTCACTCAAGTGGTCGCGCCCGGAGTACGCCAAGCGACTCAAGGCCACGATGGGGCGCGCAGTGGACTACGCCAAGCGCCCGAGCGAGGATTTCGCGAGCGTGATGATCGAGTTCAAGACCGCCGACGGTCACAAGGTGATTGGCGAGGCCTCGACCTCCTGGAGCTATGTGGGCGCCGGCCTGCGCCTCTCGGCGGAGTTGCTCGGCCCCGAGTACTCGATGAAGTGGAACTCACTCGATAGCGGGCTCCAGCTCTTCTTCTCGCGCGAGGTCACGGGACGCGCCGGCGAGGATTTGGTGGAGAAGCAGAACGCCGAGCAGGGGGTGATGCCGGTCGTGCCAGAGGAGTACGCGGCGTACGGCTACACCAACGAGGATCGCCACTTCGCGCGCGTCTTCCAAGGGAAGGAAAAGGCGCGTCTCGACTTCGCCGATGGACTCGAGGTCGTGAAGATGCTCATGACGGCGTATCGGTCGGCCGAGGAAGGGCGCACGCTGGCCTTCCCGAGCCGCGGGATTGAGAAGTTCGTGCCGAAGGTGGCGAAGGGGACCTGGAAGCCCTAGCGGAGTGCCGCGGCCAGCCCCGCGATGATTCCTGGGCTCGTCGCGCGCGCATGGATCTCCGGCACGCCGCTTTCCGCGAGAATGGCGTGCACGTTCTCGGCGCGCACACTCCCGCCGGCGAGAATCACCAAGCGGTCCCCCGCCCTCGCCACGAGGCGCTTGAGCGTGGCGGCCCCTTCGAGGGCCGTGGGTGCGTGACCGGCGGTGAGCACCACATCCACGCCGAGCGCGAGGAGGGTCTCGAGTCCGGCGTCGGGATCGGCGCAGCCATCGAAGGCACGATGCACCGCCACGCGGAGTGGGCGCGCGAGTGTGATGAGCTCACGCATGCGCGGGACATCGAAGGTGAGATCGTCGTTGAGCATGCCAAACACCACCCCGGCCGCGCCCGCCGACTTCGCGTCGAGCACTGCCTTTTTCATCAAGGCGTACTCGGCATCGTTGTACACAAAGCCACCCTCACATGGGCGCACCATCACGTGCACAGGGACGCGCACGAGGGCGAGTGTCTCGCGCATCGCCGCCACACTCGGCGTGAGCCCGCCCTCGCCGGGGCCGCAGAGCTCAATGCGCCCGGCGCCTTCGTCTTCCGCCGCGAGGGCCTGCGCTGGGGATGCGACGTACGCTTCAATCAGCATTCAATAGCACCTCAGAAGTTCAACGACGTTTACCACGGAGACACAGAGGCACAGAGAACTGCAGGCGCTGTTCTCTGTGCCTCTGTGTCTCCGT
>JANLTT010000072.1:0-7418 GCA_031363115.1 Gemmatimonas sp. | reverse complement strand
CTTCGCGAGCTGGCCATGCGCGCGCGCGAAGTGCCGCACGCGCCCCGGCTGCACGAGACTCACCGGCAACTCGGCCGCGGCGAGGGCGCCGAGCACCGGCACCTCGAAGCCGCCGGTCGCCTCCAGCACGACCAGCTGCGGTGCGAGCCGCTGCAGCCGCTCGGCCAACGCGCGCAACTCGCGCCCCGTCGTGCCGGTCGTCCACGTCGCGCCGTCCGGGTGCACGGCCACCACCACCGACGCCTTCGCCACATCGATGCCGACAAACATCCGCCCTCCGGCGTAAGGACCACCCCGCGCACCGGTCTTATGTATGCGGGCTCCACGCGCGGCATGGGCACCAGGCAACCGTCCGGGCTCTCGGTGATCGACCAGTGAGGACGCGGCCCCTGCTTCGTGACGGTCTCCGAGGACCGAGGCACTATCGGGCTCACGCCTCACCTGCCGTCGAACATACATCCGCTGCGACATATAAGGCACGAAGGGAGCCTATAACTCGAATGAGTCACGGCTCCCTTCGTGCCTTCCTGTGAAAATCGCAGTTCAAAAACCTAGATCAACCGCTTCGGTTCCTTCTCCACGGTGTCTTCCTGGCGTACCGAACGCTCAGAGCCTGGCGGGAGACTCTCGCGCTCCGCCGGCGACGCGATCTCGCGCTGCACGTCATTCATGTTCTTCTTGAATTCCTTGATGCCCTTGCCGAACGAGCCGGCGATCTCCGGGATGCGCTTCGCACCAAAGAGGAGCAGTACCAACACGAGACCGATGATCAGTTCCGTCGGGCCGAGTCCAAACATAGAGCCCTCCTAGAAGAGCGAACGCGCGATGAGATAGGCGGCGAGGACCCCGACAAGGCTCATCAACGAGACGTCGAGCGCGATGGGCCCCAAACCGAACTTGATAATCACCAAATCCACCGAGAGCGGGCCGAGGCTCGGCGTCACTCCGGTGGTGAGAAATTCCTTCACGGCACCCGCCGGCAAAAAGAGGCGGGCGAACTGCGTCAGAAACCCGCCGACCACAAAGCCGATCGACAGGATGATGGCGTGATACCCCGGACGGTGCTTGGCTGACCCCTTGAGCTGTGCCATTATGCGCGCCGATCCATCACGTACGCCAACGCATCAAAGAGCGACTGCTTCACATCGGACGCCGGTAGCCCCGCGAGGGCCTCCTCTGCTTCCGACGCAAACCGCTCCCCTTCGAGACGGGCATACTCCAGACCACCCGACTCCGTCACGATGCCGACGACCTCGACAATCGCCGCGTCACTCGGCGTCGGGTCGGCGAAGAGCGCATCCACCTGCTGGCGCTGCGTGCGCGAAAGGCGCGGAAGCGCGGCAATCAACGGGAGCGTGACCTTGTGCTCCTTCAGGTCATTACCGCTCGGCTTGCCAGTCACCGCTTCCTGCTCGGTGTAGTCAATCAGATCGTCGGCCACCTGGAAGGCCATGCCGAGTCGTTCGCCGAAGGTGCGCATCTCCCTGCGGAAACGCGGCGCACCGGCGAGGGCACCCATCTCGCAGGCAGCGCCCACGAGCGAGGCCGTCTTGGCGCGAATCAGCGTGCGGTAATCCTGCTCGGAGAAGCTGAGCGCGTCGAAGCTCGCCAACTGGCGGAGCTCGCCGACCGTCATCTCGTTGGAGGCCTGCGTGAACACCCGCAGCGGCTCCATGTCGCCGAGGCGCACGAGTTCGGCAATCGCCTTGGAGAAGAGGAAGTCACCCATCAGCACGGCGACCTGATGACTGAAGACCGCATTGATGGTCGGCTGGCCACGGCGGAGCACGGAGTGGTCCACCGAATCGTCATGCACGACGCTCGTGAGATGCACGAGCTCGGCGACCGCCGCGAGCGGAATCGCCCGTTCTTCAGGCGAGCCTTCGATGGACGAGGCGAGCAGGAGCAGCGTCGGACGAAAAAGCTTGCCGCGCATGCCGCGCAGGTGCGCGTTCGCAGCCTCGATGATGGCAAGGTCCGCCTGAACAATGCGCCAGATCTCGCCGGGGACGCGCTCAAGCCGCTCCCGAATGGGAGTCTGGATCTCAAGGAGCGCCGCGGCTACCGGCACGTGGATATGGGCATCGAGCGTCACGACTGGCGCTGCTCCACTGCGTTCAGGCGGTCACCAACGTCGCGGAACTGGATATCGACGGAGAAGACGCGCTCGTAATACTTCTTAGCATCAGCAAACTGCCCCTGCTCCTCGGCGATGGTGCCGAGCAGGTAAAGCACGCCGACCAGGGACTCGTCCCGCACGCCAGGTTCGGAGAGGGCACGCATCATGATGGTCGCGGCCACGGGGAGCTGGCCCTTTTCGATAAAGCAATGACCTAAGGCTTCGAACGCGCGGGTCCGCTCCGAAGTGCCACGCAGGGCCTTCTGGAACTCGGAAATGGCCTCGTCGAGGAGTCCCATCTCCTTGTACGCAACGCCGAGGTCGTAGTGCGCCTCGTGGTCCTCTTCCTCCACGTTGTCCGAAACTCCCTGCTTGAACTTGCGGAGCATGTCGGCGAAGTCCGCAGCCTCGTCGCCGGTCGGCTCCTGCTCGTCCACGACCATGCGCGTGCTCTTCGGCTCGTCGTCCTCGCGAAGCCAGTCGCCGAGCGAGACGTACTCCTCCTCGTCCTTCTTCGGCTTCGGCGCGGCGGGCGCCTCGGGGGCGCTCGCAGCGGCCGGACGCGGCTGCATCGTGGTGGAACGACGCGGCGGCGGCGTGGTGGGCTCTTCCTCTATCGGAATTGACTCAATCGCCGCCTGCGCGCGCAGATCTTCCGGCTTGATGTCGAGGACGCGCTGATAAACCGCACGCGCCTTCAGCGACTGCCCATCGGCGAGCAGCGCATCGGCGAGCTCGACATACGCCTCGGCAAGCCGCGAGCGATCGTTGGAGCGGAAGGCGTACTCGACACGCTTCTGGTGGTGGCGAATGGACTTCGGATCGAGCCGGACGATTTCCTCGGCGATGGAACCCGCCGTATCGAGATCGCCCTGCCCCTCGAAGCCCGCCATGGATGCCTCAAGCTCACGCATCGCCAATTCGCGATCGCCCTGCTCAAACACCGCCTCGGCGTACCGCCGACGCAATCCGAAATCCTCAGGTGCGGCGGCCACGAGATCGCGGAGTTCCTCGACCGGGACGTGCGTGGTGACCGGTGCATCGTGGAGGAGGGCAACCGACTCCTCTTCGATGATGTCGGGCAGCTCGTCGTCAGGCGCGGCCACCGCGGCGACCTCAGGCGTGACCACCTCAGGCGCGCCATCCTCGACGTCAGCGGAGGCGGCCTCCACTTCGAATGCCGCGAGATCCTCAGTGAGCGGCACCGACACTGGAGTCTCCGACGAGGCCCGCGCCATCGGCTCAAACGCAATGCTCTCCGTCTGCTCATCGGAGAACATCGGCAGATCACCACCAGTCGAGCCCTCGACCTCAAGCATCGGGAGATCGCTGCTGAACGTCGGCTCCGGGGAGATCAGCGGAATATCGCCGGTCACCGAGAGTTCGACCTGCAGCATCGAGGCATCGGCGCTGATGGACGGCTCCGGCTCAACCAACGGGATGTCCACTGGCTCGGTGGTATCGAGGAGCGGGAGATCAACCGCCGCCTCGGGCTCGAGATCAACCAACTCAATCGCGTCCACCGTGGTGGGCTCGACATCGAGCAAGGGCACGCCGACCGCGGGGGTGGACGTGTCGAGCATCGGCAAGTCAGGGGACGATGTCGGCTCGAGATCGAGGAGCGGCACCTGTTCGACCGCCGAGGTCTCGACGCGGAGCGTCGGGAGGTCGGGCGGCATCGGCATCTCGTCGGCGAGGTTTGTGACCTCGAGTCCACTCAGCGAGCCGCGCGGCGGCGGTGGCGCATCCGCACCGACATCGGTCGGTTCGAAATGCAGTTCCTGCACGGCCGCCGTGGCGGCCAACGTCTCCCTCGACGGCACCGTCGGCGGTTCGACGATCGGATCGATGACCGACTCGGCGATTGGCGCAGCCGCTGCGGCTGGCGCGGCCTTGGGCGCAACAATCGGTTCCACGGGAAGCAACGCGAGCCCTTCGATCGCTCGCGATGCGCGCTTCGTGCTGAGCGGCGTGGGTCGCGACTTCTTCGGGGCCGGTGGCGCACTGCCATCGTCAAGATCGAGGAAGACGAGTCCACCGCCTCCGCTCGCTTCCGCGCGTCCCGCCGCCAGCGGCTCGACGCTGGGATCGATTTCCTTCATCTTCGCCGCGAGATCGTGCGAGGCGGCTTCATCGCCATCCGCCGCCGCCTGCGTGTAGCCGAGCTGAAGCTGTGCGATCGCCTCATCCTTTCGCGAGGCCTTCACCAGCTGATCGGCCAGCATGATGCGCACGTCGTACTGATCGGGGACGAGTTCGGCGAACTCCTTCAGCGCCTTGAACGCGTCATCGAGATTCCCCGCCTTCTGCTGGCGGCTCGCGTACTCGAGAAAGTTCTGGCGCGCATCACCCTTGAACCCCTTCTCCGCGTGAATCTTCCCGAGCTTGTAGTAGACGACCGTGCGCCCGGGCGACGCGCGGAGAATCTTGTTGCACATCGCGATGGCGGGATTGAAAAACCCACCCTCGGTGTAGTGGTCAACGGCCTTCTCCCACACCGACACGGCCTCGGGAAGATTCCCGGCTTTCTGCAGCATGTCACCCACGCGATTGTACAGCGGGATGTCGATGGTGTCCTCGTTGCCCTCCTCGTACGCCTGCACAATCTCGCGATAAACGTCGAGGGCCTTCTCCATCTGCTTCTTGGCCTCGAAATCAGCGGCCTTTTTCTTGAGCTTGAGGATGTCGGCCATTCGGGAGGCGTCGGTCGGGCAGCGAGGAGGGCGGCTACAGTAGAGCGCCGAGGGTGTGACCGGGGTAAAGTTACCCGCCGAACCCTCGGCGTGACAAGCGTTTGGCCCCGATTTACGGGGTGTGCGCCGCCCGTCCGCCAACCCAAGTACGCAGACACCGGCGATCCCCGTACCAATACGGGATCTCGCGATGGTCGGCGACGTCAAAGAGCGCCAGGTCGGCCTCGTACCCCGGCGCCAGCTGCCCGATCTGCCCCGCCATCCCCACCGCCGCCGCTCCATTGACCGTGGCGGCCACAAATGCCTCGGCCACGCTCAGGCGCAGCTGACTCACGCCGAGGGTGAGGACCAGGGGGAAGTTCACCGTGGGGCTGGTGCCCGGATTAAAGTCGGATGCCAGGGCGATGGCGCAACCCGCCTCGAGCAGGGCGCGCGCCGGGGCCTGCTTGGTGCGGCCCAGAAAGAGCATCGTGCCGGGCAACAGGGTCGCAACGGTGCCGGAGGCGGCCAGTGCCGCGATGCCCAGCTCGGAAATGGCCGCGAGATGGTCGGCGGAGGTCGCGCCGAGCTCGGCAGCGAGCTCGGCGGCGGCCCCGTTCTCCAATTCGTCGGCATGCATCTTGAGTCCGAGCCCGTGCCCGCGCGCCGCGGTGAGGAGTCGGCGCGATTCGTCGGTGGTGTAGACGCCAGGCTCGCAAAAGATGTCGCAGAACCGCGCGAGTCCCTCCGACGCGACCGCCGGCAGCATCTCGTGCACGAGGAGGTCGAGATACTCGGCTCTGGTATGCGGCGCCGCACGATACTCCAGCGGAATCTCATGCGCGCCGAGAAAGGTCGGGACGAGTCGCACGGGAAGTTCGGCAGCAAGACGGCGAATGACGCGCAGCGTGCGCAGTTCGGACTCGAGCGACAGCCCGTAGCCGGACTTCACTTCGATGGTCGTGGTGCCATGCGCGGCGAGACGACGCAAACGCGACGCCGCCAGTGCGACGAGTTCGTCTTCGGTGCGCTCACGCAGGTCGCGCACGGAGCTGTGAATGCCCCCGCCACGCGTGGCGATCTCGAGATAGCCCACGCCGGCCGCGCGCATTTCTTGTTCTTCGTAGCGTGCGCGCCCGAAGATGGCGTGCGTATGCGAGTCCACGAAGCCGGGGGTGAGCACGCCCCGCGCGCAATCGATGACTTCCGCGCGTGGATGCGCCCGGCGGAGGTCAGCATCGGAATTGATCTCCGCGATGCGACCATCGGCCGCGACGGCGATGCCGACCTGCTCTCTCACGCCGGCATCCGCCATTTCCCCACCACGACGCGCACGTCCCGGTCCCGCACAGGTGACGACCTGCGAGGCATTCACGAAGAGCAGCGTGGCATCACTCATGGTTCCTCATGGAGAAGCCACCAGGTCGAGGAAGCGATTCGGCCGGAGCGGCGCCTGCGCCTCACCACGACAGGCGTAGAAGCACATGTCGCACTTGATGGGCTCGTAACCCGTGTACGTGGACCAATGCCCATCCGCGGGAAAGTCGGGACAGCGACGCACATGCCCATAGGGATCAATGTGAATCGTATCCTGCCCGGAGAGACAGGGCTCGGTCATCTCGCCCTTCAGGTAGCGCGGGATGTTGGCGAGATAGTGATCGGAATTGGAGATCGTTCCACGTCGCCGCTTCTTGAAGGCGAGCAGTTCGCGCACGAGTTCCTCCACGCGCGCGATGTGCGACGGCCCGAGGAGATGGGCGGTGTTGCCGTTCTTGCTGTCCGTGTACACCGAGAGATTCATCCCGACGCGCATCCGCTCGGCCTCGAGCACGAGCGGCATGATCGCTTCGAGATTGTCGTCCTTGATGACCGTGTTGAAGCGGACCGTCATTCCCTCGGCGCGAATGGCCGCGGCGTTGGCGAGAATCTTCTTGGTGAGGCCCGGAATGCCGCGCGCCGCGTCGTGGCGCTCATCGGGATAGTCGAGCGAGATGTTGAACTGCCCGATGCCGGCCGCCCAGAGCGCCCGCGCCCGCTCGAGCGTGAGCATCGCGCCGTGCGTGATGAGGGTGGTGTACTTGGTGCGAATGGCGCGATCGACGGCGCTCACCAACTCCTCGAGATCCTGCCGCAGCAACGGCTCGCCACCGGTCCATGTGATGAGCATCGGGTCGAAATGCTTCGCGGCGTCCACGAAAGAGTTGAGTTCCTTCGCCTTCATCTCGGGGGAGGTCTTCCAGTAATCGCAGAAGCTGCAGCGCGCATTGCAGCGCATCGTGACCTCGAAGTGCACGAGGACGGGGCGCTTTTGGAGGCGAATCTTGGCGTATTTGTAGCTGAAGGGGATCAGGTCCCAGGGCTTGAAGCGGGTACTAAGCATTGCCGCTCACATGGAAAACACATTCACCACGGAGGCACGGAGGCACGGAGAAGAACACGGCGGAACACGCGACAGATCCTCCGTGTCTCCGTGCCTCCGTGGTGACGTCGTTCGCGTTCACTCGCCGAGCAACATCGGGAGATGAATCCCCGTACGCTTGGCGGTCTCGCGCGCAATCTGGTAGCCCGCATCCGCGTGGCGCGCGACGCCGATGCCGGGGTCATTGGTGAGCACGCGCTCGAGCCGC
>JANLTT010000353.1:0-2430 GCA_031363115.1 Gemmatimonas sp. | reverse complement strand
CTCCCTTCGTGCCTTCCTGTAGAAGTCGTTTGCCGTCGTTACGGCGTCAACGCCCCAGGATGCGACAAGTAGTCCATTACCTCGCAGACCGTGCGCGCACCATCAGCCCCACCGCGACGCACGAGATCCGACAGCCCAATGATCCCGACGACGCAGCCCTCCGCGTCGAGCACCGGGACACGCCGCACCTTGTGCACCATCATCTGCTCGGCGATGAGGGGAAGCGTGGCGTACGGCGTGACGGTCGCGAACGGTATTCGGGACATGTGCTCGTACACCTTCGCCGACTCGCCGTGACCGAGTGCCGTCGCCCGGACGACGAGGTCTCGGTCCGAGAGCATCCCGAGGAGTTGGCGGTGGACGACGTGGTCCACCACCGGAAGAACCCCCACGCCGCGCGACAGCATGAGCTCGGCCGCCTCCCGCAGGGTGTACGTTGCCGGGATGACGGCGGGGTCGCGGGTCATCAGTTCTTGGGCGAGCATCGTGCGGTGCTCCGTTCTGGACCGTCGGCGCGACCGCATGGCGCGGGGTACGCTCGGTCGCCTGTACGTTGCGAAATCCCCGGAATCGGCGCAGTCGGCAGAAGGTGGATGCTGTGTGCGGATTAGTCCCACGCGATGTAGGCCTTCATCCCAGCGACGGGGCCGTTATCTTTCGCGACTGACACACGATCCATCCAACCCTACGACGCGACCTTCCAGTGTCCCTGAACTACACCTTCAGCATTATCAAGCCTGACGCCTTCAACTCAGGCAAGGCCGGCAAGATCATCGCCCACCTCGAGGCCCAGGGCTTCGTGCTCAAGTACGCCCGCGTGATGCAGCTGTCGAAGCGCCAGGCCGAGGAGTTCTACGCCGTGCACCGCGGCCGCCCGTTTTACGGCGAGCTCGTGGAGTTCATGAGCTCGGCTCCCTGCATGCCGTTTGTGCTGGAGAAGGAGAACGCCGTGCATGCCCTCCGTGACGCGATCGGAGCCACGGACCCGGCGGAAGCCGCCGCGGGCACGGTGCGCAAGCTGTTCGCCGAGTCGAAGGGAAAGAACGCGATTCACGCCTCGGACTCGGATGAGAACGCCGCCCGCGAGAGCCGCTTCTTCTTCGCCGAAGTGGACGTCCTCTAGGACGGCATGTAAGTCTGCGCCCCGCCTTGATTTGGCTCCTTGACCCAAGGAGCCGGGCGGGGTATGTTCCACAGCTATGCTTTCGTTCCCGATTCGCACCCTTGAGCAGGGGGCGGTCCAGGTGGACTCGGACCTGCCTCCCTCTGACCCGGTGTGGTTGGAGGACGACGTACGTCCCGTGACAGGCGTCCATGTGAGTGGACGGCTAAATGGGGCGGGGACAGGGCGGTTCTACTTTAGTGGCGCCTTCAGTGGGGCGGCTGCCGGAGAGTGCCGCCGCTGTCTCGCACCGGTCCAGTTCATGGTGCAGGATGACGTGCACCTGCTCTTTGCCGATGCGTCGGATGAGAACGCGGATGAGCCCGATGTTTTTGCCCTCGGAAACGGGGGTATGGATGTCGATCTTCGTCCGGCGATTCGTGAAGCGTGGTTGCTTGACGCTTCGATTCTGCCGTTGTGCCGGCCCGACTGTAAGGGGCTATGCGCCACGTGCGGGGCGGAGTTGAATGCCGGTCCCTGTGGCTGCCCGTTGTCGGGCCTCGAGACCTAATGTCCAGTTGCACTTGATCGTTCGAATCACACCTTCCGCAGACAGAGACTAAGATGGCCGTCCCGAAGCGCCGTACCTCCAAGCGCAAGAAGCGCGCGCGCAACACCCACAAGGTGGCGCCCAAGATCAACATCCAGGCGTGCCCGAAGTGCGGCGCAGCCAAGCGCCCGCACCACGTGTGCGAGGAATGCGGCTTCTACGCAGGTGAGCAGCGGGTCGCGGCGCGCGAAGCCTAGGTATGGCTCGCATCGCGCTGGACGCGATGGGGGGCGATCACGCGCCCCAAGCTCCGATTGCCGCCGCGCTCCTCGCGGCGGCGGAACTCGGCGCTGATCACACCCTGCAGTTGGTTGGCCAGGAGTCCGTCATTCGTGACGAACTCGCCAAGCAGCTCGCCGGCGCGTCGCCGCTCGTTCAGGAGATGGCGGCGCGTTTTGAGATCGTTGATGCCCCCGACGTGATCCTCATGACCGACAAACCGTCGGTCGCGATTCGCGGAAAGCCCAACTCCTCCATGGCCGTCGGGCTCAAGCTGCAGGTCGCCGGACAGTCCGATGCCTTCGTCTCCGCCGGCAACACTGGCGCGCAGATGGCGGCCTCGGTTTTCATTCTGCGCCTGCATGAAGGGTTGCAGCGTCCGGCCATCGGCACGGTATTCCCGACCGCGAAGCAGCCGATCGTGGTGCTCGACTCCGGTGCCAATGTCGATTGCTCGCCGAAGGAACTCGTGACCTTCGCTCAGCTCGGACATGTGTAC
>JANLTT010000070.1:0-14605 GCA_031363115.1 Gemmatimonas sp. | reverse complement strand
GGGGACCACGGAAGTCGTCTCCCTGCGCGCGGCCATCACCACACGGCGAGTCCTCCCTGAGGCGATGGTCGTGATCACCGACCTCGCGCCGAACAATGAGGACATCGCCGACTTCGTGAAGGCCGGGGTTGAGGGATTCGTGCTACAGCAGGCAACGAGCGAGGAATACGTGGAGACCGTCCGCTCGGTCGCCGACGGCGAGCATGTGCTGCCGGAGGAGCTCACCTCCCCGCTGTTCGTACAGATCGCGTCGGAAGGCATCGAGCTGGAGGACGAAGCCGGCGGTCCGCCGATGCGCGCCCGCATCCTGCTCGAACTGACCGTGCGCGAGAAGGAAGTCGTCGCGCTGATGCGCGAGGGGCTCGCGAACAAGGAGATTGCGGCACGCCTGTTCATCTCGCTCCACACGGTGAAGTCGCACGTGAAGAACGCGATGGAGAAAACCGGGCTCCGTACCCGTCTCCTGCTGGCCGTCAGCACCTCCGAAAAGTAAGAATCGCCGCCGCAATGCGGCGGACTATCGCCCGCCGCCGTCAGCGAGCGCGCGGGCCACGCGTACTCGGAGCGCGCTGAACTCATCGCCGGCCGGCCCCGCCGTGCGCACGGCCTCAAGAAACGACTCGGCGAAATCGTAGTGCGACCGGCAGGCCGCGCACGCCTCGACGTGCCGGATCACTCGCAGGCGTTCACTGTCCGACAGCGCGCCATCGAGGTGCGGCCACAGGCGTCTGACGATCGCTTCGCATTCGGAGCGTTGTTCGGAGAGAAGGGTCATGGCTGATCCTGAGTGGGAGCCGAGGGCGGCAGTGAATCGGAGGCGAGTCCGCGGTCAACTGCGTGCGCGAGCAACGCTTCCTGCAAGAGGCGACGCGCGCGATACAAACGCGAGCGCACCGTGCCAACGGGAATCATCAACAACTCGGCAATCTCCTCGTAGCGAAAGCCTTCGACGTCGGAGAGCACCACGACATCGCGGAACGAGGGTGGAAGCCGATTGATTTCGGCGCGAATCGTCGGTCCCAGATCAAAGCGGTCGAACAGATCTTCCAAGTCGGCGGCCTGCGCCGCCCGATGCGGATTGATGGCACTGAGCGAGTCGAGCTCCTCGTCCTCCACCGCGGTCACCCGCTTGGCTCGTACCTGTTCCGCAAAAAATGCGTTGCGGCAGATCGTTGCCAGCCAGCGCTTGCAATCGGACCCCGGAACGAAGGTGTGCCAGTGCTTGAGCGCGCGCAGATACGTCTCCTGCACGAGATCATCGGCGTCGCTCTCGTCATGCGTGAGGGCTCGCGCCACGCGCGCTACCGCCGCAAGGTGCGGTAGCGCAACGGACTCAAAGATTCCCGCCTGCGCGAGTGAGTCGGACGAGTCAGGCACCATGCCGACCAATCGCCACAGCGCCCAAAAGAGTTCCCCCGCGTTGACTCAGGTACCGCCGTACCACTCATAGCCCTTGTCGGACCAATAGCCGCCATTTCGTTCGGGCAGTAACATGATGCGCGTGAGATACTTGGTGTTCTTGTAGCCGAGCTTGATGGGTGAGTGGAGCCGCGCCGGCGCGCCGTAAGCTGGCGAAAGATCGTTGCCGTCCTTTCCGTACACGACCAGCGTCTGCGGGTGCATCGCGCTCTCGAGATCCCAGCTCTCGTGATAGCCCTCGTCAAAACTCTCGAAGTCCACATACTCGGCCCTCGGGTCCGGCTTCGCCATCGCCACCAGGTCACTCAGCCGCACGCCGGTGAACTCGGCCACCGCCGTCCATCCCTCGACGCAAAAGTGGTCCACGCGTTGCGTGCGGCGCGGCAGCCGTTGAAGGTCTGCGAGCGACAGCGAGAGTGGGCGCTCGACCATGCCGCCAATCTCAAGTCGCCACGCGCCGCGCAGGGCCGGATCCCAGACGGGCACCGCGTCCGAGATGTGGTAGCTCGGGAAGCGCCGCCCAGCGACGTGCGCGCCCGGGGAGCCGGCATTCATGCTCCGGTGACTGAAGAGCGCGCGCTCGAGCGCTTCGTTCTTTCGTGTGGCGTACCGGAGCAAGCGTTGCGCATCGCGTGGCCCCTGACTGTTGCACGCGCCCAAGGCGAGCGCGGCGGCGCCGAGCCCGGCGGCCCGGAGAAAATCGCGGCGATCAAAGAAGTGCGTCATTCGGGGGCCTCGGTCGGTGCAGGGGCTCTCGGGCGGCGGAGATTCACGAAGGGGCGCGCATTGCGCGCCTCGGGGGAGACGGATTCGTCGTACCGGCCAGTGATGATGGCGCGCAGCGAGTAGGGGTCCACCGCAAAGACCATGAACACATGGGCGAGCGACGCGGCGACGAGCGAAAGCATCGCCACGAAGTGAACAAAGCGCGCCCACTGGTAGCCGCCAAAGAGCGCCGCGAGCCAGCCAAGCGTGACGGGCTTCCAGATGGCGATGCCGCTCAGCACGATCACCGCGGCAATCCACGGCATGGAGAAATACGCCATCCGTTGCAGCGCGTTGTGCTTGCCCTGCCGCGGATGCTCGCGCTCGAGCCAGAGATAGAACCGCACCATCTCCCACGCATCTCGTGGAGTGCCCCGACGCGGGACGAGGTCACGCCACTCGCCGTGCAGATAGATGAAGCCGAGGTAGAGGGCGGCGTTGGCGACGAGGACCCACATCATCGCGAAGTGCCAGTGGCGCGCACCGCCCAGCCACCCGCCGAAGGTCAGCCAGGACGGGACGGCCATCCCTTCCCAGGGATTCAACGGAAAGGTCTCGCCTTTCCGGGCAAAGCCCGGGGACGCGTTGAAGATGCGCAGCCCGCTGCCGGTCATGATGACCAGCGCGAGGGCATTCACCCAGTGGGTGAGGCGCACCACAAAATGATGGCGATGGGTCGTCATATGCCCCGGTAGAGACGAGCCCCGCGGTTAGTTCCCGGCACCCCGGAACCGGGGTAGTCAGGAGACCGCGCGGCGTGGTAACGTTCCTCACATACCCATTTCCCTGAGACAACCATGGTAACTCGTAAGGCTGACGCCCGCTGGACCGGAGAACTCAAGACCGGTACTGGCCACATCCGACTCGGCAGTGGCGCCTACGAAGGGATGTACTCCTTCACGACCCGCTTCGAGGGCGCCCCGGGCGCCAATCCCGAAGAACTCCTCGGCGCCGCGCATGCCGGCTGCTTTTCGATGGCGCTCAACAACATGATGTTTCAGGCGGGACACGCCCCCAAGTCCGTCTTCACGACGGCCGTAGTGCAGATGGACAAGACGGAGGCGGGAACGACAATTGTTGGGATCGCCCTCACGACGGAAGCCGAAGTCCCGGGAATCACGGCCGAGCAGTTCCTTGAGTTTGCCGAGAAGACCAAGACGACCTGCATCATTTCGCGCGCGTTGTCGGTGCCGATGACGGTCACGGCGACGCTGCGCTAACTCATCCCGGAGCGTACATGCCTCGCAAGGAAGTCCTCGCTGCCATGTTGTTCGCTGTGGTTGGCATCGCGGTCTTCTTCCGCGGTGTGCGCGCAGTGCAGACGGGCGAAATCAAGGCGAAGTACCGTACGTATGTTCGGGCCGAGTCCCCGACGATGTTCTGGGTAAGCGTCGTGGGCGAGTTCGGCATCGCGCTGGTGTTGATGCCGATTGTCATCCGATGGCTCATGAACCGCCGCTAAGGCGCGGGCACCAATGCACCCCCTGGCATATTCCCACCGGATTTTAGGCGCGCATCGCGCGCTCAGTCCGTCCTCCGGAGCACACGCATGAGCAACATTGATCGCCCTGTCGTCGGCCCCATCGTTCTGTCCCTCGGCATCATCATCGGCGGGCTCTTTGCCGGTGATGGCTTCGTCCGCGCCAAGCAGGCGGAGCGCTACGTCACGGTGAAGGGCGTGGCCGAACGCGAGGCGAAGGCGACGTTGGCCATCTGGCCGCTGCGAATCGTGGCGGCCGACAATGACTTGGGCGGAGCGAATGCCCAACTGCAGTCGAGTGTGCGAAAGATTCGCGCCTTCCTCGGCCGCCATGGGGTCGACACGACGCAGTTGACGCTGCAGGAGTTCGCCGTGCGCGACGGGCAGGCCGATCAGTACGGCAACAATCGCTCCGGACCACGCTACGTCATCACGCAAACGCTGATGGTGCGCAGCACCGAGCCGGAGGCCGTGGCCGCGGCGAGCCAAAAGGTGCACGAGCTCGTGAGCGAGGGCGTGGTGCTCTCGTCGGGCGAGCAGTACGGCAACGGCGGACCGACCTTTGTCTTCACCGGGCTCAACGAACTCAAGCCGGCGATGATTGCAGAGGCGACGGCGCGGGCCCGCGAGGCGGCGGAGCAGTTCGCCACCGATGCCGGCTCCGATCTCGGCGGCATTCGTCAAGCCAATCAGGGCTACTTCGAGATCCTGCCGCGCGATCAGGCGCAGGGCATCAGCGAGGCGAGTCAGGTGAACAAGGTCATTCGCGTCGTGGCGACCGTCGAATATCTGCTCAAATAATCGGGATTCTCCAGTGAATCCGTATAGCTTTCGACTATGAGAGTCGCCCGGGCCCAAACGCGCGGTGAAGAGATCGCCAACAGCATCGTGCATGGTGCTGGGCTCATTGCGAGCCTCGCCGCGGTGCCGGTCCTGATCATCGCGGCGACGGGGCAGAAGTCGCCGCTCTACATCGCGGCGAGCGCGGTCTTTGGTGCGTCGATGGTGTTGCTCTACACGGCCTCGACGATCTATCACGCGCTCCCGCCGTCGCGCGCGAAGAGCATCTTTCGCGTCGTCGATCACGCCGCGATCTACTTGCTGATTGCGGGGACATACACTCCTTTCGCACTCGGCCCGTTGCGCGGTCCGTGGGGATGGACGCTGCTCGGCGTCATTTGGACGCTGGCCCTCTTCGGCATCGCCACCAAGCTGAGCATCGGATTCAAGTATCCGAAGCTCTCCGTCGGACTGTACGTCGCGATGGGATGGATGGGCATCATCGCCATTCAGCCGATGGTCGCCACCGTGCCGCCCGCGGGACTCGGCTGGCTCCTTGCCGGCGGGCTCTGCTACACTGGTGGCGTGGGCTTTTATGTCACCGATACACAGGTGCGCTACGGGCATGCGCTGTGGCACCTGTGCGTGGTTGCCGGCACGGTCTGTCATTTCCTCGCGGTCCTCTGGTACGCGACGCCGGGCTTCGTTCCGGTCGCGTAGCGTCCGTCTTTCTCTTCATGGAGTCACTCGTGCGTCTCACGGTTAACGGTCAGTCACGCGAACTCGATGTTGAGCCCGAGATGCCCCTGCTCTGGGCACTCCGCGACGAGCTCGGCATCACCGGCCCCAAGTACGGTTGCGGCATGGCGATCTGTGGCGCGTGCACCGTTCACGTGGACGGCAAGCCGGTCCGCTCCTGCTCAGTGCCGGTCGGGAGTGTCACTGGTGCAGTCACCACGATTGAAGGGCTCGGCACTCCTGAAGCGCTGCATGCCGTTCAGGCCGCGTGGATCGAACTGCAAGTGGCGCAATGCGGCTACTGCCAGTCGGGGCAGATCATGACCGCTGCGGCCTTCCTTGCGACCAAGCGCAATCCGACTGACGAGGAGATTGATACCGCGATGTCGGAGAATCTGTGTCGGTGCGGAACCTATCCGCGCATTCGCGCAGCGGTGCGCAAGGCCGCCGCGTCCATGGGAGGGCGCTGAGATGGGAAAGCTCAAGACGATTGCCCGTCGCACCTTTCTGATCGGCTCCGCCGCGGTGGCTGGTGGATTCGTGGTGGGCGTCGTGGCCTACAAGTGGCCGCGAAAGAATCCGCTGCTGGACGAAACCGACGAAGGCGAATCGGCGCTCACGCCGTACGTGCGCATCGATGCGAATGGCATCACCATCACCACGCCGCGCATTGAGATGGGGCAGGGCGCGTACTCGCTGCAGGCAATGCTTGTCGCTGAGGAGCTTGACGTTGCGTGGGGAAGCTTTGCCGTGGACCCCGGGCCGCCGGATGCCGTGTACTACAACACGCGTCTGATGGACGAGGGCTTTCCCTTTGCCGCCACGGATGACCGCGCGATTGCGCGCGGTGCGCGTGGATTCGGTGTCGTACTCACGAAGATCCTCGGGCTCCAGATTACGGGCGGTTCGTCGACCGTCCCTGACGCGTACGACAAGCTCCGTCGCGCCGGCGCCATCGCACGCGCGATGCTGCTCGAGGCGGCATCGCAGCAGACCGGCGTCCCCGTGGGCGAGCTCAAGACCAACGATGGCGCCGTCATCACGCCGGATGGCACGCGCCTCGCGTACGCCACGCTCGCCGCGGCGGCCGCAACACGTGACGCGCCGCGCAACGTGGCGCTGAAGGATCCGAGCGAGTGGCGCTACCTCGGCAAGCCGATGCAGCGACTGGATATCGTCGCCAAGTCCACGGGCACCGCGCAGTACGGCATTGATGTGCGACTCCCCGGCATGGTGTACGCCACCGTGCGCGTGAATCCGCGCATGGGAGGCGAAATGGTTTCCGTTGATGAGTCGCCCGCGAAAATGGTGCGCGGGGTGATCAAAGTGGTGCCGGTGAAGAATGGCGTGGGTGTGATTGCCGACAACACGTGGCGCGCCTTCAAGGGCGCGTCGATGCTCCAGCCGAAGTGGGGCTCGGCGCCGTATCCCGCCACGCAGGAAGCGCTGTGGGCCGTTGCGGCGGAATCGTTTACCGAGGAGCGTCGTGACTCGCGCTTCAAGAACGACGGGGACGTGGACGACTATTTCGAGGCGCTCCAGACGCAGGCTGCCTCCATGGCCACGCGTGTCGAAGCCGAGTATCGCGTGCCCTTCCTCGCGCACGCGCCGCTCGAGCCAATGACCGCCACGGCGCGCTTCGCCGATGGCAAGCTTGAACTATGGACGGCGACGCAGGTGCCGCGCTTTGCCGAGCAGGCGGCCGCCAAGCTCGCGGGAATCAAGACGGAGGATGTCACGCTCCACGTGTTGCAGGCCGGGGGCAGCTTTGGGCGACGCCTTGAGAACGATTTCGTGGAGCAGGCCACACAACTCGCGCTCGCGCATCCCGGTGTGCCGGTGAAAATGACCTGGACGCGCGAGGAGGACATGCAGCACGACTTCCCGCGCCCCTTCGCGATGTCGCGTGCGCGTGGTGCAGTGGAGGACGGCAAGGTCGTCGCGTATGCGCTTGATATTGCCGCACCCTCAGTGCTCGGGTCGCAAGGCGGGCGACTGGGTGCGGCATTGCCGGGGCCCGATGGCGCCATTGTCGCCGGTGCCTGGGATCAGCCCTTCGCGATTCCGCACTATCGGGTCACCGGATACCGTGTCCCGGAGACGGTGCCGGTGAGTTCGTGGCGCTCGGTCGGTGCCTCGCACAACGGTTTTCTGCACGAGGCCTTTCTCGACGAACTTATTGGTGCCGCGGGCGCGGATCCGCTGCGCGAGCGCATTCGCTTGTGCAATCACGAGATCTCTCGAAAGGTGCTCGAGGCGGTCGGTGAACTCTCGGGCTGGGGAACGCCGATGGCGCCTGGCCGCGGGCGCGGTGTGGCCTTCACGCTCTCGTTTGGTGTGCCCGTCGCCGAGGTGGTTGAAGTGACGAGCACGCCAACGGGCATCACCATCGATAAGGTCTTTGTGGTGGCGAATGTCGGTCGCGTGCTTGACCCCGTGAACTTCGAGAATCAGGTGCAGGGTGCCGTGATCTGGGCTCTCGGTCATGCGATGAACGCCGAGCTCACCTATGCGGACGGTATGACGGAGCAGACGAACTTCCACCAGTACACGGGACTTCGGCTCAGTCAGACGCCGGAGATTGTTGTGAAGGCGTTGGAACTAGGGGAGAGCGTCTCAGGCATCGGTGAGCCCCCGGTTCCGCCGGCGGCCCCTGCGTTGGCCAACGCGATCTTCGCCGCCACGGGGCAGCGCGTGCGCGAGCTGCCCATGCGCAAGCACGTCACCTTCGCCTAGGCTGGCCAGTCTGACGGCGCCAGGGCGCGCCGTCAGAGGAGCCAGTCGAGCGGGAGCAGTTTGAGCAGCGAGACGAAGACGCGGCGCCGGAGACTCGCGTGCGGCTCGTTGCGGTGCTTCGTCTCCCCGCTTGGCGTCAGTTCAATCCATTGCAATCCACGTCCGCCAGGGCCGAGCAGCACCTCGAACGCCATCTGCGGCACGAGATTGTCGAACTCGCCGTGGAGCTGGCTCGAGAGTGACGGATTGTGAATCACGATGCCGAGTTCGGTGTTGAGCAGCGCCGAGCGCGGATCGAAGTTGAACGAGCCAATGAACAATCTGGCGCTGTCCACGGCAAAGGTCTTGGCATGCAGCCCGAGCGGTGCCCGTGCGCGATTGCCGAATCCACTTCCGCTTCCGCCGCTGGAATGCGGTGTGGCCGATTGCGTCGCCGCCGGGTGAAATTCGTATATCTGTACGCCGGCCTTGAGCAACTTGCGCCGCCACTTTGCATAGCTGGCATGCACGGCCGCCACATCGGTCGCGGCAAGACTGTTGGTCAGCACCCGAACCCGCACGCCGCTCGCCACCAGGTTGGCGAGCGTCTCCGTTCCGCCCGGCATCGGAACGAAATAGGGCGAGACCAAATCAATGGTGTGGAGCGGGCGTCCGGTGGCGCGCATCATCTCTGGGAAGAGCAGCGACTCCTCGCGCGGAATGCCGTCCGTGGTTTTCTCCGGATCGTCATGTACGAGTTCTGCGCGCGACCAGCGGAACACGGGACGGTTCGACTCGAGGTTGGCAACCAGCGGCGTCTGCTCAGCGGCCCTGACGTACTGCACCGATGCCGACTCGGCGCGCACCTTGGCGAATCGTGCGAGCACGGCCGCTTTGCGCTTGTCGCTCGCAGCGCGGATGAGGCGTGCCACCGGATACGATGAAGGACTGTTCCAGTATGCGTCGAACTGTCTGGAGACGTCCGCGACCACCTCGCCGGCAGCGACCACATCGAGGTCGGCGAAGACGAGATCCTCGCCAATGCCGAAGTACTCGTCGCCGATGTTGCGTCCGCCGAGAATCGAGACGGTGTTGTCCACCGTGAAGGACTTGTTGTGCATGCGGCGGTTGAGCCGCCCGAAGTCAGTCATGTACGCAAGCCAACGGGTGCGCCGCTGCACGACCGGGTTGTACAGGCGGACTTCGATGTTCGCGTGCGCGTCGAGCACCGAGAGAATGCGATCGCGTCCCGTGGTCGAAAGGTCATCAAGGAGCAGGCGCACACGGACACCACGCTCAGCGGCTTTCCAGATCTCATCAAACATCAACTGACCGGTGCGGTCGTCGTTCCAGATGTAGTACTGGATGTCGAGCGATCGCTCGGCGGCCGCGGCGAGCGCGACGCGCGCGGCGAAGGCATCGAGCGGGCGCGCCAGCACGCGGATCCCCGTTTCGCCCGGATGCTCCCGTCGCCCTTCAATCATCGCGCGCGACAGGGAAGTGTGCGTGGAGTCCGCGAGCACCGTGGTGATGGTGCGATTGCGCAGCGGCGGCAGCGTGGCGGCGCAGGCGTTAGTGAAGAGGACGGCTGCGAGCGGAACGACGAAGCGGAGCTGCCGAGCGAGCGGGCGCAACGCTACTTCTTTTTGGCGGCGGGCGTCTTCGCGGCGGGCTTCTTGGACGCGGGCTTCCGTCCGCCCGCCACGCCATTCCGCGGATCCACGCGTGCATACCACGCCAGGTGCTCCTGCACCGGCACGCGCGCAATCGCCTCGGCCACCACCTCAAGCGCGAGATCCTCCACCTTCTTGAACCGAATGCAGCTCTTTCCCATATCCAGCTTCTTCGCCGTCTTCGGCCAATTCGTGCGAATCCATGCTTCGCCCGTGCTCCCCTCACCGTATGCGGTCATGAGGTAGAGCGACATGTGCTGCTTCTGCGAGGCGAGCGCGGCGTAGGGCAGGGGCATCTTGGGGTCCACATGATACCCCGCAGGGAAGACGCTGTGCGGCACATACCACCCAATCGCGCCGTACATCATCCCCTCCTTGATGGCAGGGTCGAGATTGGCGCGCACGACCTTCCGTACCGCCTCAATCGCCGCGCGCCGATCGGCGGGGAGCTCAGCGAGATACGCCGACACCGTGGTTGCCTTGCTCTGCATCGTCTCGCCTCTTGAGTGGCTACGGGTGAGCTAACGGCGGGGACTGCGGAGGTAATCCACCGCGAGGGCACTCATCGCGCGCACGCCCGTCTCCAGCGCCGATTCATCGGCAAAGAAGTAGGGCGAGTGATTTGCGGGAGCCTTCGTGACATCACGGTCGCGTGGCGTCACGCCGAGGAAGAAGAACATGCCGGGCATCTGTTGCGTGAAGACCGGGAAGTCCTCGGAGCCCATCACGGGATTCATGATGCTCACATTCGCGGCGCCCGCGGCGCGACGCAGCGTCGGGAGCATGCGCTCGGTGAGTGTGGTGTCGTTGACGAGCACCGTGCCGCTCGGATCAATCGTCACGCGGGCGGTGGCTCCCGCCGAACGGGCGATATCCTCCGCGGTGCGCGTGATGCGCATCGCAATGTCACGACGCATCGCGTCATCGAAGGTGCGGAGCGTGCCAACCATCACCACGCTGTCGGGAATGATGTTCGCGCGATTTCCGCCGTTGATCTGGCCCACGGTGATCACGCTCGGGAGATACGCGACATTCACCTGACGGCTCGCGATCGTCTGCAGGCCGAGGATGATTTGTGAGGAGACGACGATGGGGTCCACGCCAGACCATGGCTGCGAGCCATGCGTCTGCACGCCCTTCACGATGATCGTGAAGTTCCCTCCGGCGGCCATCTCGGGGCCAGCACGCACGCCAATCGCGCCCGCCACGGTCGGCCAGACGTGCAGGCCAAAAATCGCGTCCGGCTTCGGGTTGGCAATCGCGCCATCGGCAACCATCGCCGTCGCGCCGCCCAGTCCCTCCTCGGCGGGCTGGAAGAGGAAGACCACCGTGCCAGTGAGCTGCGCCTTCATCCCGGCCAGCACTTCGGCGGTGCCCATCAGAATGGCCACGTGGTTGTCGTGTCCGCACGCATGCATCACGCCAACGTCGTTCCCCTGCCACTGCGTGCGCGCGCGGCTGCGGAAGGGAAGGTCCACCTGCTCGGTGACTGGGAGCGCATCCATGTCGGCGCGCAGCGCCACGGTGGGGCCCGGACGCCCGCCACGGAGCACTCCCACGACGCCGGTGCGCCCCACCTGCTCGCGAACCTCAATGCCTAGTGACCGCAGATGCGCGGCCACGAGTGCCGCGGTGCGCGTCTCTTGAAAGCTCAGTTCCGGATGCTCATGAATGTCACGACGCCACGCAACCACCTTCGGCATCACGCCGGCAATCTGGGAGTCAATCTCGCGGATGGCGGGGGCGACCTGCGCGTTGGCAACGTGGCTAAGCAACGTGAGTCCGGCGGCAACAGCGAGTATGTGCGAGCGCATCGAGATCCTGTGGAGTGAGGGCGAGCATATAAGTCTACTGACCCGAGACACGCGGGGAGAGAGGCCCCATCTCCCCGAAAGTGCGCCGCGCTGGCTCCGGCGGCAACTCGTCCGCGTGACAATCCAGCCGAGCGGCGGGTATTCTTCAGTATGCGAGTTCGCGCCCGCCTTCCCGTTGCCGTACTTGCCGCGCTTGCCCTCGCGGCCTGTGCGTCGCCGAGCGCGCCGCCAGACGACCTCACCTTCACCGACGTCTCGCTGACCTCGCCCCTCTGGACCGTGGGACCGGTGCGCGATTCCACCTTCGCCGCGAGCTATCCCTTTCGTTTCTTTTCCGGGGTATCTGCCCCGCAACGGACGGTGATCCGGAAGGTCGAGGCGTTGTCCTCGCTCTGGGCAACGCTCAGTCAGGGCCGTGAACCGCCGCTGTCCCCGCCGGCAGTCGATTTCGGCGAGGAGATGGTGATTTTCGTAGCCCTCGGCGAGCGCTCGAGCGGCGGCTACTCCATCGGCATCCGGCACGTGACCCTGCTCCGCGACACGCTCTGGGTGCTGGTCAGCGAGCGCGCCCCCGGTCCGACTTGCCTCGTCTTTGCCGCCTTCACCCAACCCACCGATGCGCGCATCGTGCCTCTCACGACGGCGCCGGTGCGGTTCCGAATCCGGCAGGAGCAACTCGACATTCGGTAAGCGCCGCGCCCTCGTGGCGCGACCCGCGCGAGTGACTCAGCGCCGGTAAAACCGAGCCCGCTCCTCGCCACCGCGAGAGAGCACGAGCAGGTCGCCATCCAGCCGGAACCAGCCACCATCGCTCAGGGCCTTTGCATAGCGCGCCTCGCGTGCGTTCGCGAGTGAGTCCACGCACGCGCGTCGCGTCATGGCGACAGGCCGCCCCACGAGATCGAGGCCACGGAACACAACCGGCCCCGTGAAGCGATTGCATCCCGCATTCCCGGAAATGGTTTTATCGCCGAGTTCGCCAATCAGGAAGCGCAGCGTGGGCTGCAGGGCGCGATCCAGCGTGGGCAACGTGTCGCCATTAAGCGCGCGCAGTTGCCAATCACCCACCGCCATCGCCGCACGGACGCGCGAGGCTTCGCACGCGTCGCGCGGTGCGAGCACCGTGAACGAATCCACCACGAAGGTCTCCGCCTGCGTCCCGACTTCGCCCCCCGGGCGCGTCACGAGACGGCCACGCATCTCCATGAGTACCGAGGCGCCGCTGCCGAGTGAGTTCTCGCGGAACGCGCGCTGCAGGCGAATGAACGCGCTGTCGCCCGCGACGGGATACTGACGTCCGCCATCGCACGCCACGAGCAACGCGGCATCGGCGAAGTAGCGGAACTCGCCGCGTACGCGCGCCACGCCATCAAGCGCGGTCGGTGCAACGACGCGTGCGAGCGTCTTTGGGGCATCTCCAGTGATGGGACTCCCGTCTCTGTTGAGCGCGGTGAGCGTCAGCGCATCAGATAGCGCGAAGTGGCGGTCACCCGCACTCGCAAAGAGCGTCACACGCGGCACACTGTCGGCGCGATACCCCCAGCGCCCGACCGACACAAACACATTCGGCGCATCCTCGCCCACGTACAGCTCGCGAATGCGATACGAGCCATCCGGATGCAAAACGATGGTGGTCTCGATGGCCGAGCAATCCGCGCAGGGCAACGAACCTGAGTACGCCGCGGGGCGGGTGATGACGGGAAGCGAATCCCCTTCGCTTAACTCGCGCAGCGGCTCTCCAGGAGTGGCGACCGTGCCGTCGCTGGCACCGCAGGCCGCCATCGTTGCCACGACCAACCAAAGCTTCGTCCATCCGCGCATTGTGTGCTGTGTTGCAAAGTGCATGGCGTGCTGCATGGCGTGCATTCGTTGTGTGAAGGGCCCACCGTCCAAGGCCGTCGCGCGGGGTGTGCGGCGGCCTCGGAATATCACCTACTTGTCGTCGTCCTTGCGAGCGGCAGGGCCCATCGTGTCGCCAATTGCCCGTTCGACCGTCATCGTCGTGTTGGGCAGGCTGGGATCTACATACGCCGATGCAGCACCGTACTTATAGACCATCTCGCCTCCGGAGTGCCCAACTCGGTAGCCGGCAAAGACCAGGACGAGGGTTCCCGCGGTGGCGATGTAGCGCGCGCCGGTCCCCGCGGTCCGCGGCAAGAAGCCGAGCGCCGAGATGCCCAGCACCAGCAGGGAGAGCTGGAAGAACTGGTCGGCCGATTTCTCATGGCGCTCAAAAGCGGCCTCTGGAACCACGGCCTCGACCTTCTCCTCCTGATCCTCGCCCGTCTCGAGTGCGATGTAGCTACTCATCGCCAAGGCGGCCACGAGGGCGGTGGTGATGCCCCAGCTGGCCAAGGGTTTTGCGCCACGCGCGATGACGATTACGGCGCCCACGGCGAAGAGGGGCACGAGCACGGCGAGCGCAATCGGCAGGTGCACCACGGCGGGGTGGAGGGGGGTCGGGATGAGGGAGCTCAGCTGCGCGATCATGGGATCCTCAGGTGCGGAAGTGGCGAGGGGGCGGGGTGCCGCCTCGTGAACTGAGCATTGCCTCGCACGAAGGCACCCGCCATCCGACAAACGACCTATCTTTGCTCTAAGTCCTCTCCCGATACTGCAGGGCGTCATTTGCCGGATACCTCCGACCGCGATTTATGGACGAAACCGAGGGCACCCCAGACATCGAGCGGCTGCGCACCGTGATGGTGGCGATTCTCATCGTGGTTGCGGTGTTGGCGGGGCTGGATATCGCCCTGGACGCGCCCACAAACTGGTTCACGCCGCACATCCTGCTCGAACTCACCCTGCTCACGCTGAGCCTGGGGAGCGCCATCTGGCTCTTCCTCGGCTGGCGGCGCACGGCGGGGGACTTGGGTGAGACCCGTTCTCAGCTCGCCGCACGAAGCGCCGAAGCCGAGGCGTGGCGCGCCCAGGCGACCTCAGCCCTCGAGGGACTCGGGCGCGCGATTGACGCACAGTTCACTACCTGGCACCTCACGCCCACCGAACGCGAGGTCGCGGTCCTGATCCTCAAGGGGCTTGGCCACAAGCAAATCGCTGCCGCGATGGGGCGGAGCGAACGCACCGTGCGGCAACATGCGGTCAGTGTGTACGAGAAGTCCGGCCTCGGCGGCCGCGCGGAGCTTGCGGCGTTCTTTCTCGAAGGGCTGTCGTTGCCAGTACAAGATTCATAAAAGCATTTCACAGGAAGGCACGAAGGG
>JANLTT010000345.1:0-1965 GCA_031363115.1 Gemmatimonas sp. | reverse complement strand
CCCGACACCTCGCGGACGGCACTCCGTATGACGTCGAGCTGCGCGTGCTCCGCGGCGATGGAGAGATTCGCTGGATTCGTACGCGCGGCGAGGCCGAGCGTGATGCCGTGGGGCGGCCGATTCGCATGGCCGGCGCCATCTCCGACGTGACCGATCGGCATCTCGCCGAGGACTCGCTTGCGCGCGTCGATCGCATCCTGCGAATGCGTAGTGCCGTGGACCAGGCGATGATTCGTGCCATATCTGAGCAGGATCTCCTGCAGGCGGTGTGCGAAACCGGTGTCACGGCCGGCGGCTACCGACTCGCGTGGATTGGCTACAAGCAGTTTGATGCCGCATGCTCGGTACAAGTGATGGCCATCGCAGGCAGCGAGTACGAGTATGGCAAGGGCTTGCATGTCAGTTGGAGCGAGGACGTCGCGAACGGCCAGGGCCCCACCGGTCGCTGCATTCGCTCCGGCGAAGTATGCGCCGCACAGGACCTGCACGTCGAAGCAGGCTTCGATTCGTGACGCGCCAATGCCGCGCAGTTTGGCTACCGCTCGTCCATCTCCATCCCCCTTCGCGTTGATACGGAAGTGATTGGCGCCCTTATGTTCTACTCGTCAGAGACCTATGCCTTCGACGTCGAAGAGATTGCCCTCCTGACGGAACTCGGTCAGGACCTCTCGTTCGGCATCAGCAGTCTCCGCGACCACATCACGCTTACCGCGCAGCGGGAGCAGCTGACGCTCTTCCGCCAGGCCATCGAGCAGTCGGCCGATGCCATCTTCGTCGCAGACGTCGCCACGGGCCGCTTCGTGGACTTCAACGCGGCCGCGCTTCACGAGCTCGGCTACACCGCGGAGGAACTGCGCGACCTCCACGTCTGGGAGATTGCAGCGGAGATGACGACCCCACACGATGTGACCGCGCTGGCGGAGCGCGTCCGTGAGATGAACGGGACCGTCATGCGCAGCGACCATCGCCGAAAGGACGGGACCGTCATTCCAACGGAGATTGCGCTCTCCGTCATTGACCTCGGACAACGCAGCGTCATCGTCGGCATCGCGCGCAACATTTCCGATCGCCTGCGCGGGCAGTCGCAACAGGAAGCGTTGGAGCAGCAACTCGCACGCGCGCAGAAGCTCGAGTCCATTGGGCGACTCGCCGGCGGCATCGCGCACGACTTCAACAATCTCCTCACGGTCATCAACGCCACGACCGACCTCGCCATGCACGAGCTCCCGGAGGACAACGCGCTGCGCAGCGAGCTGGCGCAGATCCGCGCCGCCGGAGAGCGCGCCAAGGTGCTGACCCGACAGTTGCTCGCCTTCAGCCGCCAGCAAGTGCTAAAGCGCGAAGTGCTCCAACTGAACACCATCGCCTCGGGCTTCCTCACCATGTTGAGTCGCGTGATTGGCGAGGACATCCGTGTCGAGCTGCAACTCGGCGAGAACGTCCCCGCCATTCTCGCCGATGCCGGGCAGCTTGAGCAGGTACTGATGAACCTGTGCATCAACGCCCGCGACGCCATGCCGAACGGTGGCCGCCTGACCATCAAAACGGAGCGCCACGAGCAGGCGGCCGCGAGCACGGACGCGCCCGAGTCGGTGCCGATCGGTACGTACGCGCGCCTCACCGTCACCGACACGGGGACTGGCATGGACGAGGCAACGCTTGCACAGGTCTTCGAGCCCTTCTTCACCACCAAGGACGTCGGACAGGGCACCGGCCTCGGGCTCGCCACGGTGTACGGCATCGTGAAACAGTCGGGGGGCTACGTCGAGATCCAAAGCACCGTCGGGGTAGGCACCAGTGTGCACATCACGCTCCCGAGCACTCGGCACATGACGCCAGTCGATCAGCCAGTCATCGCCGCCCCAGTCGAGACGCGCGGCAAGGAAACGATTCTCATCGCCGAGGACGAGGCCGCTATCCGGATGGTCGCGACCCGCGTGCTTCAGCGGGCCGGGTACACGGTGG
>JANLTT010000294.1:0-48918 GCA_031363115.1 Gemmatimonas sp. | reverse complement strand
CGCCGTCAGCGCCGTGTTGCCGAACGCATCCATCGCGCGCACGCGCACCGACGGCGAGAGGACGATGCCAGCGCTCCCCCCGACCGGCTGCTGTGTCCACTCAAGCGCCTGAGCACTCGCCGCTAGGACGGAGAACGTAGACGACGTTACGCTCGGAAGCGCCGCCGCTGTGGCCGACAGCGAATAGCCCGTGCCCGCCCGCGCGATGCTGATGGCGCCGAAGTCCGCGATGCCATTCACGGCATTTACGGTTGTCACGCCGGCAAGCGTGCCGTTGGCCGGATTGCTGCTGAACGCGATGGTGATCGCGCCGCTGAAGTTGGTCGCGGTCTCGCCGGTGAGCGTGCGTGCCGTCACCTGCAGCGAGGGCGCGAAGGCCACGCCCGCGACAACGGTTGCCGGCTGCACGGTGAACGCGAGTTGCGAGGCGACCGCTGGCGTCGCCGTCGCCGTGAAGGTCAGCGGGCTCCCCGTGAGTCCCGCGGCCGTCGCCGACAGCGACTGCGCACCAGGGATCGCGCCAAGCGTCCACGTCACCGCCGCCTCGCCCGTCACACCAGTAACGACGGACGCACTCGAGACGGATCCCCCCGATGCCGTCGCGAAGTTCACGCTCACACCACTGACGCCGAACCCATCGGCCCCGGTGGCGCGCACGGTGACGGCCTGCGACAGTACGCTGCCGGCGGGGCCGGTCTGCGCGTTGCCGCTGAGCACGCTGAGCGCCGTGGCGCTCGGCTGCACATTCACCGCCACAGTGTCGGCTTGGCCCGTGGGAAGCCGCGCAATGACGAACGCCGAACCGCGCTTATTGCGTGCCGCCCCGTTGCCGCCCGCATCCAGCTGCAGCACACTCGTATCGCTACTCGAAAAAAAGATCTGTGCGTCCGAGACCAGCTGATCGATTGCATCGAACGCCTGCGCCGAGAAGGCAACGGACTGCGTTCCCGTCAGTTGCAGGACCGTTGCGCCGCCAATGACAACGCGCGTGGCCTCAGCCCCTGGGCCCACATACGTCACGGGAATCTCGACCGGGGCAGGCGGCTCGCCGGTTGCGCTCTGGGCGCGCGCGAAGACCGGCACCGGCCCGCCCTCAAACAACACCACGCCATTCGCTGCGAGAAAACGAAGCGTGAGGTCGAACGACTCACCCTGGTCCGTCGCGCTTTCGCCGAGCGGGACCGCCACATTCAAGGCGAGCGAGTCCGCGGTCGACGGAAAGGCATACGTGCGATCGAGCGCGAGCGCGCCCCCCGCCCGTTGGAAGACAAGTCGCACCGACTGATACGCGACGAGACTCGATCCGTCGGCGGCACGCACAGCTTGCGGGAGGCGCGGCGCCAGCGCCAACGCCGCGCTGAGTCGTGGACCCGACCGCGAGGGCCCGGTGATCTCGCGACCGCAACTGAGGCCAGCGATCGCGAGCGTCGCAATCGTGAGTGCCGTACGCCGCCAAGACCGCTGCATCCGTTATGGCTCCTTCGAGTCTCCATCGGCAAAGCGGTACAGCACCTCGCCGGGCTTCACCATCCCAAATTCCTCGCGGGCAATCCGCTCCTGCACCACCGGATCAGTCTCTACCGCCTTCTTGTAGGCCACCAACTCGGCAACGCGCTTCTCCAACGAATCCACAATCGCCGTCTGCTCCGCGATTTGCCCCCGAAGGGACAGCAAATCAGTCGTGCCGTATTCCCCGCCCTGCACCGCGAACGCGATGGCGGCAAGCGCCATCGCGCCGAGAGCAACGCGCGTCGCGATCCAGCCAGGCGTGCGCGGAGCCGGTGGCCCCGCGCCCGCGTTTGAGCCACTGGCGGTCGCGGTCGCGCGCTTCTTTGCCGCCATCAGCCTTCAATCCCATAGATGCTGCCGCCCGGATACTCGGCGTGCGCACCCAACTCGGCTTCAATGCGGAGCAGCTGATTGTACTTCGCCACGCGATCGGTGCGGCTCGCCGAGCCCGTCTTGATCTGGCCAGCATTCGTCGCCACCGCGAGGTCGGCAATGAACGTGTCCTCGGTCTCGCCCGAACGATGCGAGATGATCGAGCGATAGCCATTGCGGTCGGCCATCTCGATGGTCTCGAGCGTCTCGGTGAGCGTGCCGATCTGATTCACCTTCACGAGAATCGCATTCGCCACATCCTCTTCGATTCCGCGCGAGAGGAACTGCGTGTTCGTCACGAAGAGGTCGTCGCCGACGAGCTGGCAGCGATCACCCAGCGCTTCGGTGAGACGACCCCAGCCGGCCCAATCGCTCTCGGCAAGTCCGTCTTCGATTGAGACGATCGGATACTTCCGCATCCACTTGGCATACATCTCGATGATCTCGTCGGCGGTCTTCGTGCCCGCGCCGCTCTTCTTGAAGGTGTACTTCCCCTTCGAAAAGAGTTCGCTCGCCGCGCAGTCGAGCGCGATGGCGATCTGCTCGCCCGGCTTGTAGCCCGCGGCCTCGATCGCTTCCATGACGACGGTCAGGGCCTCTTCATCGCTCTTGAGATCGGGGGCAAAGCCACCCTCATCGCCGACACCTGTGCTCAGCTTGCGCTTGATCAGCACCTTCTTGAGCGAGTGGAAGATCTCGGTGCCCATACGAAGCGCCTCCGAGAAGCTCTCGGCGCCCACAGGCACAATCATGTACTCCTGGAAGTCCACGGTGTTGGTCGCGTGCGCGCCGCCGTTCAGGATGTTCATCATCGGCACCGGCAACGTGCGGGCGAGCGGGCCACCGAGATAGCGATGCAGCGGGAGATCCACGGCGGCCGCGCCGGCCCGCGCCGCCGCCATCGGGACGGCGAGCATCGCGTTCGCGCCGAGCTTGGACTTCGTGGGCGTGCCGTCGAGCGCGATCATCGCGCGGTCAATCGTCATCTGGTCCACAACATCCAGACCAATCAACTCGGGCTCAATCAACTTCGTGACGTTGGCCACGGCCTTGCGCACGCCCTTCCCGAGGTAGCGCTTGGCATCGCCATCGCGTAGTTCGTTGGCCTCGTGCTCACCGGTGGACGCACCGCTCGGCACGGCGGCGCGGCCATAAGTGCCGTCCTCCAGGACGACCTCGGCCTCGACCGTGGGATTGCCGCGGGAATCGAGGATCTCGCGGGCGACGACGGCAATAATGATGGCGCTCATAGTCAGGATGAAGGCTGAAGGATGGAGGCTAACTGCAAAATACTTCCGTGAGGTGGCTCACGCCCCGCGAAACGGAGGCGAAATAACACCGTACTCCCGCTCGAGGCAGGCAGCCATGGACTCGTAGGTTTTCCGAGCCAGCTGGTCGCGATCCTCATAGTTCATTCCCGTCGTCTCGATTGGCGGGAGATAGTGCATGTGGATGATTCCGGGGGTCACCTTGAACTTGCCCACGGGCTGGACCTCTTTCTGCCCATACACAAGAATCGGAACGACGGGAGCCTGCGCCTGAATAGCCAGCACGAAGGGCCCCTTCTTGAAGGGACGGAGCGGATAGGCATTCCCGCGCGTCCCCTCGGGGTAGACCGCCACAGAGGCTCCTGCCTGAATTCGCTTGGTAGCCAGCGAGTACGACCCAAAGGCCGCCTTCCGATTGGCGCGCTCAATCGGAATCATCCCCGCTGAGAGCATGGCCTTGCCGAAGCCGGGAATTTTGAAGAGCTCGGCCTTGGCCACAAACTTGATCCACCGCAGCTTGGCGGCGACGGCGAGCACGTCGTAGTTCGCGACATGATTCACGGCGAACACGTGCTGCTCCCCCTTCTTTCGCTCCGCGTCATGCTCCACGATCTTCACGCCGGAAATCCAGAGGATTGAGCGCCCCCAATAGCGCGGGGCCTTGGCGTACCACGAGTCCGGACCGTCCTTCATCCGGAAGAGCGCGGCGAGAATCGCCATGCCTCCGAACATCAGCGTGCAGATAGGCGCGCCGAACAATACGATAATCGCGCGAATCATTGCCACACCGGAAAGAGCGGAGACGAGAAAGTCATGACGCGAAGTGGTCGTGGGCACGCGGCAACGCCGCGGGGCGACCAGCGCGCTCAGCGGTGACATCGGCGGCACCGCTCGCGCGTTCGACGCGCCCAACGGCCGTGAGCGTCAACCCACCCATCGCGGCGGCGAAGGCCCGGGTGTCGAGCGCCGGCGCCGCGATGAGCAACTCGTACTCTTCGCCACTCGCCAGCGCCGCACCAACCTCCACGCCAGCAACGCAGGGAATCGCGTCGAGATCAAGGACGCAATGCACACCGCTGGCATGCGCGAGATGCGCGACATCGCCGGCGAGTCCGTCGGAGAGGTCAATGGCCGCCGTGGCGCCGTGAGTTGCGAGCCACTCGCCGGCCGCGATGCGCGCCATGGGGCGCACGAAGCGCTCACGTACCTCCGCGGCGGGCGTGGCGCCAGATTCCCATGCCGCGAGCGCCGCGCCCGGGCCGCCGAGTGCGCCGGTCACGTAGAGCGTGTCGCCGGGACGAGCGCCCGCGCGCGAGAGTGGACGCGTCGCATGACCGAGCACCGTGATGGCGAGCGCGAGACGATCGCCGTCGGTGACATCGCCACCGACAATCGGGGCGCGCACCGAGCGCGTCGCAGCGGCGATGCCATCGGCGAGCGCCGTCAGCTCCTCACGCCAGTTCGTCGGCACCGTCAGCGCGAGCAAGACACCAAGGGGAGTCGCGCCCATCGCCGCGAGATCGCTGAGCGCGGCCTGCGTCGCGCGCCAGCCGATTTCTTCCGGCGTCATCCAGTGGCGACGAAAGTGCACGTCCTCCACCGTGGTGTCGGTGCTCACCACCAGGCGCGATCCAGCCGGCACATCAAGTACCGCGCCATCGTCTCCGACTCCTTCCGCCGCGGCGCCCCACTGTGCGAGCAACGCACGCACGGCATCGAACTCGGCGCCCGGCCCCATCGAGAGGTGGCGGTTCATCGCGCGCGACCCGTCGATGGCAGCGAGGCGAGCACCGGCGGGTGGAGCAGCGGATCATCGAGACGCCACACCTCTCGCAACGCGGCGACCACATCCTCAAGTGAACTGCCGCGCACCGACCCACGCATCGCCGCCAGCTCACCGGCGCGGCCGTGCACCCAGGCCGCGCTGGAGGCCGCGGCAAAGGGATCTCCTGTCTGCGCGAGCAAGGTGGCCACGATGCCGCCGAGCACATCGCCACTTCCGGCGGTGCCGAGCGTGGGGCTGCCTGCGGCACTCACCGCCACGCGACCATCCGGGGTGCTCACCACCGTCGGCACGCCTTTGAGGACCACCGTGGCACCAAGTTGCTTCGCGAGCTCGAGTCCCACCGTGAAGCGCTCGGCGCTCACCATCGCGCCGGTGCGGCGCAGCAGTCGCCCCGCCTCCACTGGATGCGGCGTGACAATCGCAGGTCGCGCACCGAGCAAGGAGCCAAGCATGCGCGGCTCCCCTTCGAAGACATTCAGCGCATCGGCATCGAGCACGACCGGGCCCTTCCACTCCACCAAGAGCCGTTCAACAAGTGCGCGCGTCATCGTGGTGCGCCCGAGTCCGGGGCCAATCAACAAGGTGTGCGTCCAGCCGAGCACGCGGCTTTGGTCTTCCGCGGTGACGGGCCAGCGCGCGGCCATCGTCTCGGGGAGCGCGGCCTGCACGACGGGAACGTTGTTTGGCGAGACCAGCAACTGCACCATCCCGATCCCACTGCGCATTGCGCCGCGCGCGGCGAGCATCGGGGCGCCGGCCATCCCTTCACCACCGCCCACGATCGCGAGACGCCGACGCACGCCCTTATGCGCGTCCGCGGGAATCGCCGGAATGGCGTCGCGCACCCAGTCGGCATCAATGAGAATGGGTGCTTGGTCTGGAATGCCCGCGTGCGGCCCGAGTCCGATATCGAGACAGAGAATCTCGCCGGCTTCATCGCGTCTGAGCAGCACGCCGCGCTTCACGGTGCCGTAGGCACAGGTCAGGTCAGCGCGCACGACCACACCACCGGCACCCGTCGCAGCATCCATCCCACTGGGAAGATCCAGCGCGACAATCGCCGCCCCCTGCGCGCGCCACTCGGCGATCGCCCGAATGTGCTCGGCGATCTCCGCACGCACCTCTCCGCTGATGCCCACGCCGAGGAGCCCATCGATGATCACGCACGGGCGCTGCGGATCACTGACCTCGTTGACCACCGCGAGCGCCTCGATCTGCGCGCGCCGCGCATCATCGGTGCCGGGATCACCGGCGGCAACGACGGAGACCGGGCAGCGCGCCTCCGCGAGGTGCCTCGCCACGACGTACGCGTCACCCCCGTTGTTGCCGCCTCCCGCGTAAACGACGGCCCCGCTGATGCGCACATCGGGATACCGCTGCAGAATCACCTGCGCGGTCGCCGCACCAGCGGACTGCATCAAGGACCACGACGCGATTCCTGAGCTGATGGCCGCCGCATCGCGTGCCGCCGCCTGTGCCGCCGTCGTAACGCGCACTTGCATCAGAAGGCTCCGTGCGGCAGCAGGGGCATCACGCGTCCGCCGGGGGCTTCCAGGGATACGCGCGGTCGAACGCGTCGTGGAAATCGAAGACGTTCTCGAAGTCCGCCTTGTTGTCCTGCGGCTGGCTCATCAACAAGCCAGTGTCCACCAGTGCAAAGACCACTTCGCCGAAATCCAGCGAGGCTCGAATGCCCCAATGCTCGAGCACCGTCCGCGCGAGCACGCCGTAGCGTGCCAGAGCGAGTTCCTTACACCCCACCGCGAGTTCCTGCCCCGTGAGATGCCGACGTTCCGGCAACTTGTGCTGCACGTACTCGAGCGCCGCGAGGATGAACAGATACGCGCGTTCATCGTACCGGTTTTCGCGCAAGCGAATCCGGTCCATCACGCCATCGCGGAACGCGAGTTCAGGCATGCGACTACAGGTAGAGCGGGAAGGCGGCAGCCATCGCGTGCACTTCCTTCTTCACCGCCGCCGTCACGCCGGCATCGTCCGGCGCGGCGAGCACGCGGTCAATCAACTCGGCGATCTGCACCATCTGCGCCTCTTCCATTCCGCGCGTCGTGACCGCCGGCGTGCCAATGCGAATGCCGCTCGTGACGAACGGCGACTGCGTCTCCTTCGGCACGGTGTTCTTGTTCACCGTGATGCCGGCGCGGTCGAGTGCCTGCTCGGCGACCTTGCCCGTCAGCGCCGCGTTGCGCGTGCGCAGATCGCAGAGCATCAGGTGATTGTCAGTTCCGCCCGAGACAATGTGCACGTGGCGCTCCATCAGCGCGCCAGCCAATGCCTGCGCGTTCTTCACTACCTGCACGCAGTAGTCCCTAAACGACGGACGGAGCGCTTCGAGGAAGGCGACCGCCTTGGCGGCAATCACATGCTCCAGCGGACCGCCCTGCGTTCCCGGGAACATCGCCTTGTCCACCGCCTTCGCATGCTCGGCGCGGCAGAGAATCAGGCCGCCACGCGGACCACGCAACGTCTTGTGCGTCGTCGTGGTGACCACGTCGGCAAACGGAATCGGACTCGGATACACCCCAGTGGCCGCGAGTCCGGCGAAGTGCGCCATGTCCACCATGAAGATCGCGCCGACCTCCTTGGCAGCATCGACGAACTGCTGGTAGTCGAGCACGCGCGAGTACGCGCTGTAGCCCGCGATGATCATCTTCGGCTTCTCACGACGCGCGGTCTCGCGCATCGCCGCGTAGTCGATGATGCCTTCGTTGTTCACGCCGTAGTGCACGGCGCGATAGTTGATCCCCGAGAAGTTGACTGGCGAGCCATGCGTGAGGTGGCCGCCCTGCGAGAGGTCGAGCCCCATCACCGTGTCGCCCGCCTTGAGGAAGGCGAGGTACACTGCGGCATTGGCCGACGCGCCCGAATGCGGCTGCACATTCGCGTGGTCGGCACCGAACAACTGCTTGGCGCGATCAATCGCGAGCTGCTCGACCTTGTCCACCACCTCACAGCCGCCGTAGTAGCGCTTGCCCGGCAGCCCCTCGGCGTACTTGTTCGTGAGCGATGAGCCCATCGCCTCAAGCACGGCCGGCGAGACAAAGTTCTCGCTCGCGATCAGCTCGAGCCCTTCGCTCTGGCGCGTGGTCTCTTCGGCAATAAGCGCCGCAATCTCCGGATCGGTCTGCTTGAGGGCGTCACCCGGCAGGCGACGTTCCCAATGATTCCATCCTGGCTTCACGAATCCCCCGCAGGCGCATGGCCCGTCGCTTCGATCTTGGAAACACGACCCTGATGCCGTCCACCCTCGAACGGCGTATCGAGCCAGGTGCGCAGGATGCGCACCGCGTCCTCTTCACTGACGAATCGCGCCGGCACCACGAGCACGTTGGCATCGTTGTGCTTGCGCGCGAGTTCGGCGATTTCCGGCGTCCATACCACCGCGGCGCGAACGCCGTGATGCCGGTTTGCCGCGTACGACATTCCCAAACCCGTGCCGCAGAGCAACACCCCGCGCTTGGCCACCCCCGACTCCACCTGCTCCGCGAGCGGATGTGCGTAATCGGGATAATCGGTCGAGGCCGGCGAGTGCGTGCCGAGATCCTCCACCTCATACCCCAGCTCCCGCAGCGCACGCGAAAGATGTTCCTTCATCTCGAAGCCCGCGTGGTCCGACGCGATCGGAATGCGCTCGGCCATCGTCAGCTCTTCCGCGGCCACTGCGGCCAGGTGCGCACCATGCCATGCACGGCCGCGATGCGACGCTCGGCCAGCTTGTCGGCCGCGTCATACGAGAGCAGGCCGTCATCAGTCGCGATCTTGTAGACGCCGAGCACGGTCTCGTAGATCTCGTCGGCCTTGCGCAACGCACGCTCGCGCGTCCAGCCAGCGACTTCGCCGTACACGTTGATTACGCCGCCGGCGTTCGCCACGAAATCGGGCGCGTACAGGATGCCGCGCTTCTCGAGTGCGGCACCGTGCTTCTCCGGTTCGAGCAGCTGGTTGTTGGCCCCGCCGCAGACAATCTCGACCTTGAGATGCGGAATCGTGTCGTCGTTGAGAATCGCGCCTAGCGCGCAGGGCGCGAAGATGTCGGCCTTGGCCGCGTAGATCTCGTCGCCATTCACCGCCGTGGCGCCGCACTCATCCACAATCGCCTTCACGCGCTCCGGACGGATGTCCGTGACGATGAGCTTGGCCCCCGCCGCATGCAACTCGCGGCAGAGATAGGTCCCGACGTTGCCGAGTCCCTGCACCGTCACCGTCTTGCCGCCGAGCGAGGACGACCCCCACTTATGCTTGGCCGAGGCCTCGATGGCGCGGAAGACACCGTGCGCGGTGACCGGCGATGGATCGCCCGACTTGTTCGCGAGCCCGGCCACGTACTCCGTCTCCATGTGCACGAAGTCCATGTCCGACGTGCTCGTGCCCACATCTTCCGCGGTCACGTAGCGGCCACCGAGCGACTCCACAAAGCGGCCGTGCGCGCGGAAAATCATCTCGCGGCTCGTCGTGCGATTGTCGCCGATGATGACCGCCTTTCCGCCGCCAAGATTGAGACCGGCGACCGCGTTCTTGTACGTCATGCCACGCGCGAGACGCAGCGAGTCAATGATGGCTTCCTCTTCGGTGGCGTAGTTCCAGAAGCGCGTGCCGCCGAGCGCAGGGCCGAGAGTCGTGTCGTGAATGCAGATGATGCCGCGATAGCCCGCGGACTCATCGCTGCACATGACGAGCTGCTCGTGGCCGAGCTTGGACATGGTATCGAAGATCTTCATATGACTGCGGATGGAGGCTGAAGGATGAAGGAAGAAAACGTTGGAGCGGGATGATGGATGGGATGTCAACCAGAGGATCTTTCATCCTCCATCCTCCATCCTACATCCCAGAAGACACCGCCCGCCCAATGACAACGCGCTGAATCTCACTCGTGCCTTCGTAAATCTCCGTGACCTTGGCGTCACGGAAGTACCGCTCGACGGGATAGTCCTTCACATAGCCGTAGCCGCCGAACACCTGCACGGCCTGCGTGGTGACCCACATGGCCGTCTCGCTCGCAAAGAGCTTGCACATGGACGACTCCGCGGCCACGTCCACCCCGCGGTCCTTTGCGGCCGCGGTCTGATGCAGCATCGCCCGCGCCGCGGTGATGCGCGTCGCCATGTCCGCCAACTTGAACTGTACGCCCTGAAACTCGGCGATCGGGCGCCCGAACTGCTTGCGTTCGTTCGCGTACGCGACGGCCGCCTCAAACGCGGCACGGGCAATGCCGATGGCCTGCGCGGCGATGCCCATGCGCCCGTGTTCGAGCGACTGCATGGCGTAGATGAAGCCCATCCCTTCGGCGCCGAGCAGTCGATCGCCAGGGACGCGCATGTTATCGAAGGTCAGCTGCACCGTCGGCGACGCGCGCATGCCGAGCTTGTCTTCCTTCTTCCCAATATGAAAGCCGGCAAGGTTCGGCGTGAGGATGAAGGCCGAGATGCCCTTGGAGCGACGCGGGGCCTCAGGGGTGTCGGTGCGAATCATCGCAATCACGACACCGGCGTGCGTACCGCTCGTGATCCACGACTTGCTGCCGTTGATGATCCAATCGGTGCCGTCTCGCACGGCCTGACAGCGAATCGCCGACGCATCGGAGCCCGCATCGGCCTCGGAGAGCGCGAAGGCCCCGAGCAAATCGCCCTTCGCCAGCGGCGCGAGAAACGTGGCCTTTTGCGCCTCGGTGCCGTGGGTGTTCAGCATCACCGTCGGCAACGAGTTGTGCACCGAGAGCATCACGGCCACGCTGGCGTCAGCCGCCGCAATCTCCTCAAGCGCGAGCAGGTAGGTCATGGAATCGAGTCCGAGCCCTTCGTACTCCTGCGGCAACAACATGCCGAGAAATCCGAGATCGCCGAGCTTTTTCACCAGCGACGGCTCAAAGTGTGCATCGCGATCCCACTGCGCGGCGAAGGGGCGCACATGCTCGTCGGCAAACTGCTTGGCCGTCTCGACAATCGCCGCCTGCTCCTCCGTCATCGCCGTGATGCCGCGATGAATCAGCGTCTCGCCCGCCATCGTCGTCGTCATCTTACGGGGTGTAGGTGTAGAAGCCGCGGCCGCTCTTGCGGCCATACCAGCCGGCGGCGACATACTTCTTGAGCAGGGGGCACGGGCGATACTTCGGGTCGCCGAGTCCCTCGTGAAGCACCTCGAGAATCGCGACGCAGGTATCGAGGCCAATGAAGTCGGCGAGCGTCAGCGGGCCCATCGGATGATTCATGCCGAGCTTCATCACCTGGTCCACCGCTTCGGGCGTGCCCACCCCTTCCATGACGGCGTAGCAGGCCTCGTTGATCATCGGCATCAGAATGCGATTCGCGATGAAGCCGGGAAAATCATTCGCCTCGACAGGCGTCTTGCCGAGTGCCTGCGCGAGCGCAACGGTCTTGGCGGTCGTCGCCTCGGAGGTCGCGAGCCCACGAATCACTTCGACGAGCTGCATCACCGGCACGGGGTTCATGAAGTGCATGCCGATGACCAACTCGGGGCGCTTGGTGACGGCGGCGATCTCCGTGATGGAAATCGAGCTCGTGTTGGTGGCGAGGATGGCACCGGCGGGGGCGAGGCGATCAATCTCACGGAAGATCTGGAACTTGAGATCCTTCCGTTCGGTCGCGGCCTCGACGACGATCGTCGCGTCGGCGACGGCGTCCATCGAGGTGCTCTCCGTGAGGCGAGCGAGCGCGGCGTCGCGCGCGGCGGCTTCGAGCGCGCCCTTCTTCACCTGGCGCTCGAGGTTCTTTTCGATGGTCGCGCGCCCCCTGGCGAGGGCCTCGGACGAAACATCAATCATCGTGACATCAAAGCCGCTGATCGCGCAGACGTGGGCGATTCCATTGCCCATCTGACCCGCACCGATCACGGCAAAACGGTCGGTATTCGGCATCCAAGAAAACTAACCGTTCTGGCACCCCGCCGGAGGGGCGATTCTCCCTGAAACCGCCCGATCTACGGACGCGGCGCTGGCGGAGGAACGAACGGCAGCGGCCGCATGAGGAACCAGGCGGCACCGAAGAGACAGATGGCCACGGCGAGTCCGCCGTCAACACCCCACCCCGCCCCCGTCAGGAACCACGGCGGGCCCAGGATCATGCGGTAGAGCGGCGGCGCTTCAAGCTCGAGCATCGCGATGCCGGAGTGGAGGAGCGCTCCCTGCGCCCAATACATCCCGAAATGCGCCATCCACGAGGCGGCGACGCCTTGTGACCGCGCGCGTACCGCGCCAAGGAATGCGCCAAGCGCGAGCATGGCCAACAGCTGCGTCAGGCTCATCGGATTGCCAGCCGCATGGATGAGCGTGAAGAGCGTCATCGAGACACCCACGGCGACCCACGAGCCCCAGCGCCGCTCCAACAACCCGTGTAAATAGCCTCGGAATGCCAACGCGTCCACGAGCGTCGCGAGCGCAGAGACGACCAGCACATCCACGGCGTAGCTCAACCAGGCGCCGTCCGGCATCGGCTGTATGCGCACCAGTCCGACGGCGAGCAGCAGCCCCGCCGGCACCAGCACGATGCCAAGGCCGGCAACGAGCGCCAACCCAACGCGCCGCGGGTTCCACCCCTCCGGCGCAAAACCAAGGACGTCCCAGTCACCGCTCTTCTCCCAGAAGGCCGCCGCCAAGTGCGTGAGCCCGAGCGATAGCCCAAGAATCAGGAAGTAGAGCACCTCACCAGCGCGCCCGAACGGCAGCCCAGTCGGGAAGGCGGGCTTGAGCACAAAGCCGACCACGACAATGAGGGTCGCGCTGAGCAGTCCGAACGCCACAAGCCGCAACAGAATGCGTTTGACATCGGTGGACAACGACCGCGTCGGAGGCATCGTCTAATTCCGCGCCCGGCTTAGACCATCTCGACCGAAAGCGCCACCGCGTTGCCGCCGCCCAAGCAGAGCGTCGCCATACCGGTCCGCTTCCCGTGCGCACTCAGCGCATGCAACAACGTCACGAGCACGCGTGCGCCCGACGCGCCAATCGGGTGCCCAAGCGCAATCGCCCCGCCATTCACGTTGACGCGGTCCCACGCCCAGCCAAGCCCGTCGCCATCGGCGAGTGCCTGCGACGCAAAGGCCTCGTTCGCTTCGATAAGATCGTAGTCGCCAATCTTCGCGCCCGTCTTCTTCATCAAGTTGTTCACCGCAACGATTGGCGCAAAGAAGAGATCCTGCGGATCGCCGCCCCCCGACGCATAGCCGGTGATGCGCGCAAGAATCGGCAGCCCGTGCGCCTTGGCATACGCCTCCGAGGCCACCACCAGCGCGGCCGCGCCATCGTTCAGCCCCGGCGCATTGCCCGCCGTCACCGTGAGCTCCTCGGGCGTCATGTCCTTTGGCGCATCCTTCGGGAAAGCCGGACGCAACTTCGCGAGCGCCTCCATCGACGTGTCCTTGCGCGGCGATTCGTCGGTATCAATCACCACGGGCTTCTTCCCCGCAATCTCGACCGGCGCAATCTCCGCCTTGAACTTGCCGCCCTCAATGGCCGCCACCGCCTTCTGGTGCGACGCAAAAGCAAACTCATCCTGCCGCGCACGCGAGATGCCCGCCTTCTTCGCCGTATACTCGGCGTGGCCACCCATGTGCCGATCATAGAAAGCGCACCAGAGGCCGTCCGTGATCAGCCCGTCCTGCATCGTCTGCGCACCGAACTTCACGCCGTTGCGCATGCCGCGCACGTAGTGCGGCGCGTTGCTCATGGATTCCTGGCCGCCGGCGATCAGCAACTGCTCATCCCCCGCACGAATCGCCTGCGCCGCGAGCATCACGGCCTGCAGCCCCGAGCCGCAGACCTTGTTCACCGTGTACGCAGGTACGATGCCCGGCACGCCCGCCTTGATGGCCGCCTGGCGCGCCGGTGCCTGTCCGACCCCCGCCTGCAACACATTCCCCATGATCACTTCGCCGATGGCCGACGGGTCAATCTTCCCGCGCAGCATGGCTTCGCGAATCGCGACCGCGCCAAGCTCCGGCGCCGTGAGCGGGGCCAGCCCGCCGAGGAAACGTCCGATGGGAGTGCGTGCAGCGGACACAATGACGGCAGTGCGATCAGCGGACATGGAATCAGACTCGGAAAATGAGAAACGCCGCGCGATTACTTCGCGCGGCGCGTGGAGTTGAATGCAATCGTGGCACCGAGGGACGGCAGGAAGGCGATGGTGTTGGCGATCGCCCAACGGCCCGCGGTGCTGTACCCACTTCGTGGACGTTCGCTCGGCCCGAGAATCGTGCGCGACAGGGCCCACGCGGCAACGAAGCCCACACCGGTGCCAAGGTAGGTGGTCGCGAAATCGCCCGTCTGTTCGCCCATGCTGCCAATGCCGTAGACACTGCCAGCGGTGACGAGGCCGCCGGCAAAGATGCCCGAGGCGTAGCCGAGACGGCGACGCGTGTCCTCGGACGTCACGCCCATCACCTCACCAACACGCTCTCCGACGTATCGCCCCACAATGAAACCGCCGATGCCGGCGTAGGTGCCCACCACGATCTCGGCCGTCACACGTCCAGCGCTCAGCGGTGGGCGCGCCTGCTGCGCCTCAAGGGTCGCCCCAGTCACGAGGAGCGCACAGGCTAGGCATCCGACTCGTGCGTTCACTGTTCCTCGCCGGCCGAAGATGGCGTCAAGGCGCGCGTGCGGACCTCTTCGGTGATGCGGGCCAGAAAGTCATCCACCGCGACGACCTCCTGCTTCTTCCCGACGCCGCGGACGCGCACGGCCACCTGCCCCGCCTCGGCCTCACGCTTCCCGCAGACCACCATGTAGGGAACCTTCATCATCTCGCCGTCCCGGATCCGATAGTTCAACGTGTCGCTGCGATCATCACAGACAGCACGGATGCCGGCCGCACGGAGTTTCGCCGTCACCTCTCGGGCATACCCCGTCACGTCGTCAGAGATCGGCAAGACGCGCACCTGCTCGGGCGCCAACCAGACCGGGAAGGCCCCGGCGAAGTGCTCAATCAGGATGGCAATGAACCGCTCAAAGCTCCCGCTCACCGCGCGGTGAATCACGACCGGACGATGGGCGGCGTTGTCCTCGCCCGTGTAGCTGAGGTCGAAGCGCTCCGGCGCGTTGTAGTCGAGCTGGATGGTGCCGAGCTGCCAGGCGCGACCAATCGAATCCATGACATCGAAGTCGATCTTCGGGCCGTAGAAGGCGCCGTCCCCTTCCTTCAGTTCATACGGACGGCCGGTGCTCTCGAGGGCGGCCTTGAGGGCGCCTTCCGCGCGGTCCCACAGCTCGTCGCTGCCGATGCGCTCGGCCGGCCGCGTTGCGAACTTGAGGCGCGCCTCGAGCCCGAAGGTGTCGTAGTAGGCGAGGATAAAATCCATGAGGAACTTCACCTCGTCCGCGATCTGATCCTCGCGGAGATACACATGGCAATCGTCCTGCGAGAATTGGCGCACGCGCGTCAACCCGCTCAGCGCACCAGAGAGCTCGTTGCGATGCAGCACGTCGAAGGTGACGTAGCGCTTCGGCAACTCACGGTAGGAATGCTTGGTCGAGCCGAAATACAGATGATGGGACGGGCAGTTCATCGGCTTGAGCGAGATGTCATGCTCCCCGCTCTCGTTGTCGAGCACGAGGAACATGTTCTCGCGGTACTTGCCCCAATGCCCAGACTGCTCCCACAGCTTCTTGGTATAGAGGAGCGGCGTCTTGATCTCGAGGAACTCATCGCGCTGCCGCTCGCGCACAAAGCCTTCGAGCGCATTCCACATCGCCGTGCCCTTCGGCGTCCAGAAGGCGGCACCCGGCGCCTGCGGAAAGAACTGGAAAAGCTCCAGTTGCTTGCCGAGCACGCGATGGTCGCGCTTCTTCGCCTCGGAGAGGCGATGAATGTGCGCGTCGAGCTCTTCCTTCTTGAAGAAGGCCGTCGCGTAGATGCGCTGCAACATCTGGCGCTTCTCGTCGCCGCGCCAATAGGCACCGGCCGCCGAGAGGAGTTTGAAGTTCTTGAGGTACGAGGTATCCGGGACGTGCGGACCACGGCAGAGGTCCACGAAAGGCCCGTCCGTGTAGGTCGAGATAATCTCGGAGGGATCGGTGAAGTCGTCGAGGCGCTCCAGCTTGAGCGGATCATCGGCGAACACCTTTCGCGCCCCTTCCTGCGTCACCTCGGCGCGCACGAACGGGTACTTCTCCGCCACCACCTTGACCATCTCGGCCTCAAAGGCCTCGAGATCCTCGGGAGTGAAGGGCTTGTCGACTTCGAAGTCGTAGTAGAAGCCGTCGTCAATCGCGGGACCGAAGCCGATCTTGGCCTCGGGACGCAGGCGACGGACCGCCGTGGCGAGGATGTGCGCGCCCGAGTGGCGCAGGACGCCGAGGGCGCGAGGATCCTTATCGGTCAGCACCTGGAAGGCACCGCTAATTCGCATCGGGGTCATGAGATCAAGGATCTCACCATCCACCGCGACGGCGATGGACGCCTTTAGTAACCCGGCGCCGATGCTCGCGACCACGTCGCGCGCGGGAGTACCCGGCGGGACCTCGCGCGTCTTGCCATCCGGGAGGGTCAGGACAACCATCTCAGCCGCCGTGCTCATGGGGTCACCGTTTCGAGCAAGATGGGGGCAGACCCGCCATGGAGTGCCGCGAGCACGAGCCCGCCGACCAGCACGAGGACAAAGGCAGTCCAGAGGAGTCCGTTGCGCCAGGCATGGCGCGGCGGCTCCGGGGTAGCAGGGGCAATAACGGAAGGCGAGGGAACGGTCATTCGCGAGCTCAGGAGTGGCGGAACGCGCCGGCACCGCGCGGGACAACGCTTGCCCCGCCGGGCGCGCGTGGACACGTTCAAAGTAGCCGGGGGCCAACACCCCCGCCAAGCGCGGAACCCCTGAAATCCCGCGCCAACCCTGCGAAAGGCAACAGCATGCGCGTCATCAAAGTCAATGAAGACACCCGCCGCGAGCGGTGGATCCTGTGGATGGTGGCCGGCGCCGCCATCGGCGTGACGGCCGGCGTCCTGGCCGCCGAGAAATTCAGCGGCCGGAATCCGCGCGGGCTGCTGCGCCGCGCACGGACCCTCGTGCAAACCGCTCGCGCCGAGTGGGGGCCGATGCTCGCCCTTGCCCTCGATCTCAAGGAGGCCTTCGGGAGCCGCTCCACGCTGGGAGCGCGCTACGACGAGGACGACGTCGAAGATGAAGCCTACGACGCACTGGAGGAGGGGGACGAGGACGGGGTCGAGACCGAGGCCGAACTTGACGAAGACCTCGACGAAGACGATCTGGATGAAGCGGACGACGAGGAGGAGTTGGACTCCGTCGATGACCCGCTCATCGGCCGCCGGGTGCTGGAAGCCTTCGAGAACGACCCCATCCTCTCCGAACGCGATGTCGAGATTGATGCCGACGATGACGCTGGGACCGTTACCCTGTTCGGGTCGGTTCGCACTCCGAAGGAGGTGGCCCACGCCGTCACCCTCGCTCGCGGCGTCCCCGGGGTCACGAAGGTCCGGCAGGAGCTCGAAGTGGCACGTCGCCGCCGCTAAATGGCGGTAGTTGGCGCCTTGTTCGGCGGCTAGCTTTCAGGGATGTCCGAGACACCAGATACGACCGCCGCTGAGTTCCCGACTCTCTTCGATTTTGCCGCAGCCGAACCGGGCCTGACCAAGGCGTGGCAGGACGCGGGTTTGTTTCGCGCGCAGGCCGAGCGCACGACCCGCTTGGGCGGCGACCGCGATCCCTTCACGGTGCTCATTCCGCCCCCGAACGTGACCGCGGTGCTGCACGTTGGCCACGGCCTCAACAACACCGTGCAGGACGTGCTGATTCGTTGGCGCCGCATGGCGGGCGACGAAGCGCTCTGGCTCCCCGGCACCGACCACGCCGGCATCGCCACACAGAACGTCGTCGAGAAGATCATCGCCAAGGAAGGCAAGACGCGCTTTGACTTGGGGCGCGACGCCTTCGTGAAGCGCACCGAGCAGTTCGTTGAGGAGACGGGCGGCGTCATCCTGCAGCAGCTCAAGGCCATCGGCGCCTCCGCCGATTTCTCGCGCACCGCCTACACGCTGACGCCCGAGCTCTCGAGCGCCGTACGGGAAGCCTTCGTGCGGCTCTACGAGAAGGGGCTGGTCTATCGCGGCCATCGCGTCATTCACTGGTGCCCGCGCTGCCTGACCTCCCTCTCCGACGAAGAGGCGGAGTTCCACGACAGCGAAGGCGCGATGCACCATGTGCGCTACCTCTTTGCGGATGATCCCTCGCAGGGCATCACGATTGCGACGACGCGCCCCGAGACGATTCTCGCCGACGTCGCCATCGCTGTGCATCCCGAGGACGAGCGCTACGCCGCCTTTGTGGGCAAGGACGTACTCCTCCCCATGACCGGCATTCGTCTGCCCGTCATCGCCGACAGCTACGTGGAGAAGGATTTCGGCACCGGTGCGCTCAAGATCACGCCGGCCCACGACGCGAACGACTTCGAAGTCGGCAAGCGTCACGGACTCGCCATGCCGGTGGTGATTGACCCGACCGGCAAGATGAACGTGATGCACGCCGACGATGTGCATCGCATCCCGGCTGATCTCGTCGGGCTCGATCGATTCGATGCGCGCAAGAAGATCGTGAAGCTGCTTGAAGCCTCGGGTGCGCTCGTGAAGGTCGAACGCCACGCCAACTCCGTGCGCCGTTGCTATCGCTGCGAGACGGTCGTGGAGCCGCGGCTCTCCGATCAGTGGTTCGTCAAGATGGCGCCGCTCGCCGCGCCCGCACTGGCGGCCGTGAAGGACGGCACCATTCGCCTCCTCCCCGAGAAGCACGAGAAGGTCTACATCAATTGGCTCGAGGGCATTCGCGACTGGAACATCTCGCGTCAGCTCTGGTGGGGCCATCGCATTCCGGTCTTCACCTGCGAGAACTTGCACGCCGACGCGTATCGCGAGGATCCGACCGCCTGCCGTCAGTGCGGCGCGAGGATCATCAGCCAGGATGCCGACGTCCTCGACACGTGGTTCTCGTCCTGGCTCTGGCCCATCAGCACGATGGGGTGGCCCAATGCCGATGCGAAGGACCTGAAGGCGTTCTTCCCGAGCGACGTGCTCGTCACTGCCCCGGAGATTCTCTTCTTCTGGGTCGCCCGCATGATCATGGCGGGCTACGAGTTCATGGGCGAGCCCGCCTTTCACACCGTGTATCTCCACGGCACCGTGCGCGACATGCAGCATCGCAAGATGTCCAAGTCGCTCGGCAATGGCATTGATCCACTCGACGTCGTGGAACGCTACGGCGCCGATGCGCTGCGCTGGACGCTCATTCAGGGCATGGGACTCGGCGTGGATGTCATGCTTGACCCCAACGACCTCGACAAGTCGTTCGCGCCCGGGCGCAACTTCGCGACCAAGCTCTGGAATATCGGGCGCTTCATTCTGCTGCAGGTTGGCGATGACGCCATCGCACCGCTTCCGATTGATGCCGCGTCGCTGCGACTTGAGGATCGGTGGATTCTTGGCCGCCTCGACGACGCCATCGCCGAGTGCGATGCGGCGCTCGGGCCGGCGCGCCCCGCGCACGGCAAGTGGCCGGAGCAGGAACGACAGATGGGGATGCGACTCGATGCGTACGCCGAAGCGGCACGCCGTTTCGTGTGGAACGAGTTGGCGGACTGGTACGTCGAGGCGCTCAAGCCGCGTCTCGCCACGCCGGGCGCGGACCGCGAGATCGCGCGCAGTGTACTGGTGCACGTCTTCGACCACGGACTTCGTCTGCTGCATCCAATCATGCCGTTCGTCACGGAAGCGCTCTGGCAGCGACTTCCGGGTCAGGGCGCTGGCCGCTTTGTCGCGGTTTCCGCATGGCCAACCCGTCGCACGAGTGGCGACGTGGGCGCCGAGTTCGAAGTCGTGCGCGAGGCGATTGACGCCATCCGCACGTTGCGCGCCGAGTACGGCGTGCAGCCGGGCCATCCCATCAAGGCCTTCGTGGCCGCGAGTGAGAAGGCCGCGCCTCTTGGTGCCGCGTCCGCGCTCATTCAGCGACTCGCGCGCTGCGAAGTTATCGTGGGTGCCGCGCCGACTGGAGCAGCCGCGCAGGCCGTGCTGACCAGTGGGCTCGAGCTCTCGCTTCCGCTCGAGGGGATGGTGGACCTCGAGAAGGAGCGCGCGCGCTTACAAGGCGAGTTGAGCAACCTGTCGAAGCAACTTGATGCCCTGCGTGGACGCCTCTCGAACGAGAAGTTCACGGCCAAGGCACCGCCCGCCGTCGTGGAGGCCGAGCGCGCGAAGGAGCGCGAGTGGGCCGCGCGCTGCGCGCAGTTGGAACAAAAGGTCCAGGAGCTGGTCGGATGATGCCATTGCGGCGTGGTGCTTGGGTGGCAATGGCGATGACGCTCGTGAGCGGCATCGTCGCGGCCTGCGCCTCCCCTGGCCTGCCTCCCGGCGGGCCGCCGGATCCGGAGACGCCGCTCATCGTGCGCATCTCGCCGGACACGAACGCCGTGAATGTGCAGGCGAAGTCCGCGCTCATCCATTTTGATGAAGTGATCAGCGAGCGGCCCGGGAGTGGCGGTGGCGCATCGCAGTCACGCACTGCGAGTCCGGGGGGATCGGCTGGTGGCACGCTGGCGAGCATCGTGTCGCTTTCGCCGAGCGACGGGCGGGATGAAGTCACCTGGCGGCGCACCGCGATTGAGATCAGCCCACGGCGCGGCTTCCGCCCCAACACCGCGTATCGCGTCACCGTGCTTCCCGGTGTCGCTGACCTCCGCGGCAACACGATCAGCGTGCCGACTGAGTGGGTGTTCTCCACTGGTCCTTCTCTCCCCAACGGCGAAGTGATTGGCGCCGTGTTCGACTACGCGGCCGGCAAGGCAGCGCCCAATGCGCAGGTCGAGATCTTTCTCCCGAGCGACACCGTGTTGCGATGGGTGGCGCGCGCGGACTCTTCGGGACGTTTCCGCGTCCGCGATCTCACCGCGGGCACATATGTCGTGCGCGCGTACATCGATGCCAACAACGATCGGCGGCTCGGCGATCGTGAACCCTACGACACGAGCTCCGTCACCATTGACACGCTCGGTCGCGCGGATCTCTACGCCTTCATCCGCGACACGATGCCGCCGCGCATCGAACAGGTGGAGTTCGTGGACTCCACGGCGCTGCGCATTCGCTTCGACCGTGCCATTGTGGGAGACTGGGATCCAGCCGGCTCCGTGACCCTCTTCAACGCCGATTCCGTTGAGGTGCCGCTCGGCGGTTCGCTGATGCCGAGCGCCGTGTACGATTCGCTCGCGCGGATCGAAGCCCTCGCGGCGAAGAAGAGTGCGGCGGATTCACTCGCTGTCGATTCGCTCGCAGCCGATTCCACAACGGCGCGTGCCGCGAGGGACACGACGGGCGCGGCTGCAGCAGCCCCCCGCGCGGACACTGCGGCAGCGGACGCCGCCGCGGACACCGTCCCCGTGGTGCCCCCTCCAAAGTTCGAGCGAATCCGTCCAATTCAACAGTGGACGATTCGACTCGCCGCGCCCCTGCGCCCGGGCCTCTACAAGCTTCGCGTCGTGGACGCGCCCGGCCTGAACGGCAGGCGCGCGGAGACGACGCGCGACGTGCGCGTGCGCGAGCCCGAGGCAAAGTCAGAGCCGAAGCCCGAGGCAGCGACGACGCCACCGACTGAGCCGCTGCCGGCCATCCTCACCCGACCGCCGCAGTGACCACGTCGCGCGCACTCCCCGCCGTCGGTACGACGCTCGATCGCCCCGCCGTGCGAGCCTTGCTCGCGCAGTGGCCGCGTCAGCTCGTGACCGAGGGCATTCGTGCGCTCGTCGCTGATGCCCGTGCCGGCGCGCTGCCTCCGGAGAGCGACGCCGACTGGAGTGACGCGCTCAGCGCATGGCTCGACGCGCGCACCGCCTCGACGCTGCGCCCCGCCCTGAACGCCACCGGTGTGGTGTTGCACACGAATCTCGGTCGGGCCCCACTCGCCGCTGCCGCCATCGAGGCGATCGCCAGCATCGCGAGTGGCGCGGCAACCCTTGAGTACGACGTCGAGGCCGGCACGCGTGGTTCGCGTCATGTGCACTGCGCCGCATTGCTCGCCGAACTCACCGGTGCCGAAGATGCGATCGTCGTGAACAATTGCGCGGCGGGACTCGTCCTCACACTGCAAGCGCTGGCGGCCGGCCGCGAGTCCATTGTCAGTCGCGGCGAGCTGATTGAGATTGGCGGCAGCTTCCGCGTCCCCGACATCATGGCGACGAGCGGCACCACGCTCGTTGAAGTCGGCACCACGAATCGCACGCATGTCGCCGATTATCGCCGCGCGCTCACGCCGCAGACCGCGACCATCGTGAAGGTGCACCGTAGCAACTTCACCGTGGATGGTTTTGTTGCCGAGGCGACGGTTCCCGAACTCGTGCCGGTGGCGGCCGAAGCGGACGTCCCGCTGATCAACGACTTCGGCAGCGGCCTCATGCTCGACCTCTCTGCGTGGGGACTCACCGGCGAGCCGACCGTGCGTGACGCCGTGCGCGAGGGCGCCACGCTCGTGCTCTTCAGCGGCGACAAGCTGCTCGGCGGTCCGCAGGCTGGCATCATTGTCGGCAAGAAGCGCGCAATTGACACACTGCGGCGTCACCCGATGGCGCGTGCGCTCCGCGTGGACAAGCTCACGCTCGCCGCGCTCGAGGCGACGCTCGCGCTGTACCGTGAGCCCACGCGTGCCGTGCGAGAGATTCCCGCGCTGGCGATGCTCACCGCTTCGCTTGCCGACGTGACGGCGCGCGCCGAGTCGCTCGCGCAGGCGCTGCGCGAGGCCGGTGCCGATGCGCAGGTCGAACCAAGCGAAGCCACAGTGGGGGGCGGTGCCTTCCCGACCGCACGCATTCCGTCGAGCGCGGTGACGATTGGCGGCGCGGTGGAAGCGCTCGAAGCGCGGCTTCGTCGTCACGCGCTTCCGGTGATTGCGACCATTCGTGATGGGCGCCTCAGGCTCGACTTGCGCAGCATCCCTGCGGAGCAGGATGCTCTGCTCACGCGTCGGTTGCTTGATGCCGTGCCCGTCGCCACCGGTGCCGCGCAATGACTTCCCTGCGCCGCGCCGCCTTCCTTGATCGCGATGGCACGCTCATTCGCGACCATCACTATCCGCGCGATCCCGATCTCGTCGAGATCCTCCCGGGCGTCCCCGCGGCCCTCAAGCGGTTGGTGGATGCGGGCTACCTGCTGGTCGTGATCACCAATCAGTCGGGCATTGCACGTGGTCTTCTCACCGAGGACGACTACCAACGCGTGCGCGGCCGTCTCGATGCATTGCTCGCCGCCGAAGGGGTCACGCTCGACGCGTCGTATCACTGCCCGCACGAGACCACGATCTCAGGGCCGTGCGAATGCCGGAAGCCAGGCAGCGGGTTGCACCGTCAGGCCGCGCGCGAGATGGGAATTGATCTCGCGCACTCGGTGAGTGTCGGTGATCGATGGCGTGATGTCGCCCCAGCACTCGAGCTTGGCTTTCGCGGTTGGCTCGTGCCGAGCCACAACACGCCGGAGGCGGACATCGAGCGCGCCCGAGGCCTTGGCGTATTGCAGACGTCGCTCGGCAATGTCGTCTCGCTGGTGGTTACCGCCCCCGATGACGAGCTGACCGCGTGAGAACCTCCCGCCCCCGTCTCGCCGTGCTCGCCTCTGGTAGCGGCAGCAACCTGCAGGCGATTCACGACGACCTGCAGCGGCGCGGTCACGCGGCGCCCATCGAATTGGCACTGGTCGTGTCGGATCGTACCGGAGCCGGAGCGCTGGACCGTGCACGAAGCTGGGGGATTCCCGCGATCCATCTCCCGCGAGAAGCGAACGACACCCTTGGTGCCGTCCTCGCCGCGCATGGCATCACGCATGTCGCGCTCGCGGGCTATCTCCGACTGATTCCGGCCGATGTCGTGCGTGACTTTACCGGGCGCATGGTGAATGTGCATCCGGCGCTCTTGCCGGCCTTCGGAGGCGCGGGGATGTACGGCCAGCGCGTGCACGAGGCGGTGATTGCCGCAGGTGCGCGGCTCTCGGGCCCGACCGTGCACTTCGTCACGGAGCACTACGACGAAGGGGCGATCATTGCGCAGTGGCCGGTTCCCGTGCATCTCGCGGATACGGCGAACTCACTCGCGGCGCGCGTGCTTGAGGCGGAGCACCAGTTGTATCCGTGGTGCATCGCGGCGTTGGCGAGCGGTACCATCTCATTGGGCGCCGACGGCCGCACGCACGGTGCCCTCCCCGACGATTTCGCGCGCTTCGTTTCCGATTCGAACGACCGGCATCCCTTCGCCGGCTGATATTTCCGTTGCCTTCCCGCACACGAACGTACTGATATGCCCATCGCCCTCCTTTCCGTCTCCGATAAATCAGGCCTCGTTGACTTCGCGCGCGGCCTCGTGGAATTCGGCTTCACCCTGCTCTCCACCGGCGGGACCTCCAAGGCGCTTCGCGATGCCGGGCTGGCCGTCCGCGATGTCGCCGATGTCACCAAGTTTCCGGAGATGCTCGACGGGCGCGTGAAGACGCTGCATCCCGTGGTGCATGGCGGGTTGCTCGCGCGCCGCGACGTGCCGGCGCACATGGAGGCGATTGCCGCGCACGGCATCGCGCCAATCGACTTGGTGTGCGTGAATCTGTATCCCTTCCGCGAGGCGGCCGCGAAGCCCGGCCTCGCACCCGATCATGTGATTGAGCAGATCGACATCGGTGGTCCCTCGATGCTCCGCTCCGCCGCGAAGAACTTTGCGGCCGTGACGGTGGTGGTGGATCCCTCGGACTACACGCGCGTGCTCGAGTCGTTGAAGAACGGCGGCGATGCGCTGGAACTCCGTCGTGATCTCGCGGAGAAGGTCTACGCGCATACCGCCTCGTACGATGCGGCAATCAGCGGTTGGTTTGCGGCGCAGCGCGGCGATCGATTTCCCGAGAAGCTCACCCTCGCCTTTGAGCGCGTGCAGTCGTTGCGGTACGGGGAGAACCCGGGACAGCAGGCGGCGTTTTACGTGGAGACACGGGGCGGCGGACTCGGCGCGCTCAAGCAGCACGGTGGCAAGGAACTGAGCTTCAATAATCTCCTGGACCTCGAGGGGGCGATGCTCGCCATCGACCCCTTCGGTGAGGAAGTCGCCTGCGCCATCATCAAGCACACCACCCCGTGCGGTCTCGCGACGGGTCGCACCCCGCTCGAAGCCTATCAGAAAGCACTCGCCTGCGACCCCGTCTCGGCGTTCGGCAGCGTGATTGCCTTCTCCGTCCCGGTTGATGAAGCCGCGGCGCAGGCCGTCGCCTCGCTCTTCGTGGAATGCGTCGTCGCGCCGTCGTACTCACCGGAGGCCCTCACCGCGCTCGGGGCGAAAAAGAACCTTCGCGTGCTCGAGGGTTCGGCGCGCGTGACGGGGACCGCGCTCGATGTGAAGGGCGTCCGCGGTGGCGTGCTGGTACAGGAACGGGCCCCCTCGGTGCTCAACGACGCTGGATGGCGCGTGATGACCAAGCGGCAGCCCACCGCCGCGGAACTGAAGGACCTGCTGTTTGCCTGGCGCGCCGTGGCCAGCGTGAAGTCCAACGCCATCGTGCTCACACGCGACGGCGCGACGATTGGCATTGGCGCGGGGCAGATGTCCCGCGTGGACGCGGCCTTCCTCGCGGCGCACAAGGCCCGGGTGGCCGGGCACGCGACCGAGGGGTCAGCCCTCGGCAGCGACGCCTTCTTCCCATTTAGAGATGGCGTGGAGCAGGCGGCGCAGGCGGGGGTAAAGGCTATCGTCCAGCCCGGCGGCTCGGTGCGGGATGATGAAGTGATTGCGGCCGCCGACGAATTCGGCATCGCGATGGTCTTCACCGGCCAGCGTACGTTTAGGCACTAAGTCTCAGGATGAAAGATGAAGGATGGAGGAGGAAAGATGCTCGTTGGCCCTTTCTTTCATCCTCCATCCTTCATCTAAGTGATAGTTTTCTGTCTTCATTATCCCAATAGACGCCCACAGATGTCCACAGACCTCGACTACCGCCCGTCTTACTTCGCCGCTGCCGTTGCGGCTGGTCTGACGTTTCTCCTCTACCTCCTCACCCTCTCCCCCGAGACGGCGATGTGGGACACGAGCGAGTACATCGCGGCCGCGTACACCCTCGGGTTGCCGCATCCGCCGGGCAATCCGTTCTTCGTGCTCATCGGGCGCGTTTTCACCATCCTCCCGATTGCCCCGAACATCGCGATGCGCGTGAACCTCCTCGCCGCGCTTTCGAGCGCCGTCTCCGCGGGGATGTGGTTCCTCATCACCGAGCGCGTGCTCGTGGGCTGGTTCGAAGCGCGCTGGCAGCGCATCGTTGGTGGCGCGATTGCCGTACTGATTGGCGCGACCGCGTTCACGGTTTGGAGCAACTCCGTCGTCAACGAGAAGGTCTACACCGTTTCGCTGGCGTTTCTCGCCATCTGCTCGTGGTTGATCGTCCGCTGGTGCGACGAGCCCGACTCGCCGCAGGCCGACAAGATTCTCGTCCTCGTCGCCTATCTCGCGGGCTTGGGCTACGCCAATCACATGGCCGGCCTCCTCGTCCTCCCGGCCGCCGGCATCGCGGTGCTGCTGCGCAAGCCGCAGATCATCCTGAAGTGGAAGTTGATTCTCGTCGCCGTGCTTGCGCTCGTGCTCGGCGGCTCGTCGTTCGTGACGCAGCCGATTCGCGCGGCGCACAATCCGGCCATCAACGAAGGCGATCCGACGGCCTGTCGTCAGGGACTCGAAGTCGGCTGCACCTTCTCAAAGGGCACCTACGACGCCTTCATGTACAACTTCAATCGTGGGCAGTACGGCAAGCCCGCGGTGACCGAACGCATGGCCCCGTTCTCGGCGCAGGTCGGGATGTGGTGGCTCTACTTCAAGTGGCAGTGGCTGCGCGACCATAAGCAGGAGCGCCCCGGTCTCCAGGGCGGTCTCGCCGCCATCTTCCTGCTGCTTGGCGTACTCGGCGGTTGGGTGCATTACCGCCGCGATCCTCGAAGCTTCGCGTACTTCGGTCCGCTGATGGCCACGCTGACGATCGGCCTGATTTACTACCTGAACTTCAAGTACGGCGCGTCACAGAACCCCGAGCTTGGGCAAATGGTGGACCGCGAGGTTCGTGACCGCGACTACTTCTATCTGTGGAGCTTCTCGGCGTGGAGCGTCTGGGCCGCGCTCGGCCTCGTGTATGTGTGGGAGTCGATTGCGGTGCTCATCGGACGCGAGCGCGTCACGGTGGGCAAGGAGTCCTATGATCTCCCGACCAAGAAGGCCTGGCTCGTTGCAGCGCCGGTGCTGCTCTTCGCCTTCGTCCCGATGGCCGGCAACTGGTCGGCTTCGTCGCGCGCCGGTGAGACCGACACCGCCGACTTCGCCATCGACATGTTGAACTCGGTGGAGCCATACGGTGTGCTGGTGACCGTGGGCGACAACGACACCTTCCCGCTTTGGTATGCGCAGGAAGTGCTCGGCGTCCGCAAGGACGTGACGATTGCCAACACCTCGTTACTCAACACCGAGTGGTACACACGGCAGCTGATTCGTCGCGAGGTGTTCGAGTACGACAAGGAAGCCGGTCCTGCCGCCTTCCGCGAAGGCAACTGGGTGAAGCCGGATCGCGGCGTCCTCAACATGACCTTCGACGAAGCCGATCGCCTGCCGCTCTATCGCGAACTTGATCGTCCGCAGCTCTTCAAGAAGGGCGAGATCGAAGCGATGATCCAGCCGCGCGTGCTCACGCGCGCGGACATGCTCGTGCTCCGCATGATCCTCGACAATGACATTCGCGCCGTGCACTTCAGCCGCACCGCGGGTGGCCTCGTCGAGGAACTCGGACTGCAGGCGTATGCCGTCACGCAGGGCCACGCGCAGAAGATCCTCTCGCGTCCCGCCGCGCTGGGTGGTGACATCGTGCTCGTGCCGGGCGAAGGCTATGTGGACGTGAAGCGTTCGGCGGCGCTGTGGGACGAGTTCAAGGCGCCGGCCTCGCTGATTCGTCGCGGTGATTGGGTGGACTCACCGTCGCGCGGCATTCCGTTCCTGATCTTCAACACGGGCATCATCACGTCCGAGGCGCTCGCGCGCTCGGGGAATCAGAAGAAGTCAGACGAGATTCTCGAGACCGCGCGTCAAGTGGCCATCGCCACGAACTTTGGTGACATCTTCGCGCAGATTGCTCCGCAGCCAGCGGCACCGGTGGCCATCCCGCAGGGCGACACGGCGGTCACGCAGCGGGTGCGCGTTCCGCGATAATGTCCGTCTAACGTCAGTCGTCCTCAGGATCCTCGTCGATCCAGGCATGAGCAGTGGCAAGGGCGTCGCCTAGCGTTTCCACCGCATGGGCGACGCCCGCTGCGTCTTCGCCCGCTCCGGCGAGTTCCACGACGTCACACGCCCGTGCGACCTGCACCGCGCCGATCTGCGCCGCACTCATCCGCAGGGCGCGTGCCGCAGCCGCCACGCCTTCGTACTGGCGCAAGGCAAACTGCCGCTCCAGCCAAGCGATCTGGGCCGTCGCGAATCCGCTGAACGCCTGCAGCATCGCCTGCACCAGCTCATCGCCACCGGCCGCATGAATGGCCGCGAGCGCGGGCTGCGCCTCGTCAGGCGGTTGAATCATCGTCCCCCCGGGACATGCGTCAGGAAGCGCGAGCGTAGTCATGGAGAAATCGCATCCACGATAACGATGGCGGCAAAGACCACCACCAGCAACGTCACGACGCCATCATGCGAATCGACGACGCGTGGGTTAGAAGCCCCACGAGAGGCCGAGGGTGAGCAGACGCGGAAGTCCGGCCTTGATGCCTTCCGGACGACGCGATGCGATGTAAGTGAGGTCGGACAGGTTCTTCACGGCGCCGGTGAGGCGCGCCCCGTCAATGCCAGGCAGGTCGTACTGCAACGACACGTCATAGACGCGATAGGCCGGAATCTCACCGACGCGGCCGTTCGCGCTCCCCACACGAGTCTCGAAGTTGTCGCTGAACTGCGCTCCAACATGGCTGCCATCCACGCGGAGTCGGAGACCGACCGGATGCTCCACCGTCACCGCGCCATGCGCCCGATGGCGCGGCGCGTACGGGAGCGCGTTGCCACGCACATTCACGGTGTCGCTCCCCTGCTTCAGGAACCGATCTCGCGAGAACACGGCGTGCGCGTAGGTCCAGTTCCCCTCAATCGTCAGTGCCAGCGCGCTCCCAGCTACTCGCCCAAAGCTCATCGCGCCGCCGACCTCGACCCCACGGTGGCGCGTGGCTCCCTGATTCGCCAGCGCCGCGTCAGCGGTGGAGCCCGCGGAGAGCGACGGCTCAATGATCTGATTGGTGAAATCGAGCACAAACGCAGTTGCCTCCAACGAGAGCCAGGGCAACGGCGCCACACGCGCCCCGACCTCATAGTTCCAGCTGTGCTCCGCATCGAGTTGCAGCGAGACCGGATCCGGCACCTGCTGATCCGGGGCCAGCGTCGCGTCGGTGAAGATCAGCGCGTCCTTCGTGCGAGGCGGCGCAAAGCCACGGTGCGCGCCGCCAAAGACGGTGATGCGCTCACGCGGACGCCACGTGGCTCCGAGTCCGGGAATGAAGGCCCCGACCTGATCGCCGGAGACGATGTTCACGTTCTCCACGAATCGCGTCGAGCCACTTCCTGTCGTGCGACGCACCCGCGTGCGCGTGATGCGGCGATCAAACCCGAACTGCTCGACGCGCATTCCCGGCGTCAGCTCAATTGTCGAGGTGAGCGCGAACCGGTTTTGCACCCACGCCGAGACCGCCTCACCGGAGCGACGCTCGTCGTCGCGGATATCGGTGGGCGTACCGTCCGCCGTCGCGCTGACGAACTGATCGCGCGCCCGCTCCGTATGGTAGCGGGCCCCGATGTCGAGGTCGGAGGTCACTGACCCCGCACTCCAGATCAGGCGAAAGCGCGGCTCAATGCCCGCGACGTCGAAGTCGCGATCGCGTCCGCCGCTCGCGTTGCCGAGCACAATCGAGTTGCCCGTCGCGTTGTACGTGTAGTTGCGGCGCATCCAGTCGCGCGTGGTGCTGTAACCGTAGGCCGTGGTGCGAAGGGTCCCGCGTCCGATGGCCGTCTCGTGCGAAAGCGTGAGCGCCTGTCGCGCGATGTTCAGTCCGTCGGTTGGCATGGGATGCCGGAACGGATCCGCGCGATACATCGAGTCGGTGAGTCCGACGTACGTCGCGTTCGAGCGCTCCTCGTACACGCTGAGCTTCGCGCTGAAGTCGCCGAACGCGCTGCGCAGACCGACCTTTGCGGTCGCGTCGCGTACGTCGTAGTTGAGCCCGTTGAAATCATCGGCGCTGCGACGAAATGCGCTGAGGATGCCGCGCGCGTTTCCACGCGTGCCGCCGAGCATGATCTTCGCAAACTGCTGGCCACCGCTCCCGCCGCGTGCATCGACGCGCCCCGCCCACTCTGTCGTCGGATCGGCGGTCACGTAGTTCACCACGCCGCCGATGGTCTGCGGGCCGAAGAGAATCGAGCCGCTGCCCTTGATGATCTCCACGCGAGACATGCGATCGATCGGCGGCGAGTAGTAGAGCTCGGGCTCACCATACGGCGCGAGCGCCACCGGAATGCCATCCTCTAACACGAGCACGGTACGCGAGCGATCGGGATCGAGCCCACGAATACCAATGTTCGCGCGGAGACCTGCGCCTTCCTCTCCCTGGAGATGCACGCCGGGTACGGTGCGCAGCACGTCATTCGCCGACAACGGCTGCATCTGTTCAATCTGCCGCAGCGAGATCGCCGTCGCGGAGCCAGGAATACGCTCAAGCGCATCGCTCGCCGCGCCGAGCACGGTGACACCGGCGAGTTCACGGGGCGCGGTGGAGAGGCGAAGGAATACGCGAAGCGTGTCCCCGTCGATGACCAAGACGCTGCGCTGTTCGAGGGTATGTCCGGGGGCGCTGGCCTCAACGAGCACGCTCCCCGCCGGCACTCGGTGAATCAGGAATCGGCCCGTGGAATCCGCGAGCGCGCTGAGGGACGTTCCGGCGACGCGAACGATCGCTCCCGGGACCGGAGTACGGCTGTCCGGGAGGGTGATTCGGCCCGCGATGCTCCCCTGTGCGGTGAGGGAGGAGGTCAGCAGCGCGACAGCGGCGATGGTGCGGAGAGCGATGGCGGAGAACGACATATGTGCGAAGGGGGGGGACAGAGTCTCCCGGTCTCAGGGGAGTTGAGAATAGTTGAGAATCATTCTCAACAGACAATCTAATGGAGATTTTAATCCCGTCAAGATTTGTCATGTTTCCATGACTAGCCGCACCTGCGCGCCGAGTGCACACTCCAAATCTGTACGGCTGCGCTCCACTCTCAGGAGTCTTCCATGCCCGACAACGTCCTCCCGTACGGCATCGCCCCAAGCGGTCACCGCCTCCCCGCCGCGGTGAGCCTCGGGCCCGTGCGGCTGCAGATTAGCGACCTCCCGCGCTCGCTTGAGTTCTACACCCAGGTGCTCGGCCTTCGCGTCATCGCGGAAGACCCGACGAGCGCTCTCCTCGGTGCCGCCGACGATACGCCGCTCGTGGAGTTGCACGCCGTGCCGGGGACGCGCCCAGCCGGGGACCGCGCGCGACTCGGACTTTTTCACTTCGCGATTCTCCTGCCAGATCGCGTGGCACTCGGCCAGTTCATCTCACACCTCTCGGCGATCGGTGCACGTGCCGGCGCGTCAGACCATTTCGTGAGTGAGGCGCTTTACCTCACTGATCCCGATGGACTCGGCATCGAGATCTACAGCGACCGCCCGCGCGAGAGTTGGCGGCACGAGGGTCGGCAGCTGCAGATGGCGACCGAGGCGCTCGACATGCGGTCGCTCGTGCAGGTTGCGGCGAGTCAGCCGTGGCGCGGCATGCCCGCGGGGACGGTGATGGGGCATCTCCATCTGCACGTGGGTGAGATTGACCGCGCCTCAGCCTTTTATCACGAGGCGCTCGGGCTTGACCGTATGGTGTGGGATTATCCTGGGGCACTTTTTCTCGCCGCGGGTGGCTACCACCATCATCTCGGCCTCAATACGTGGGCGGCCGGCGCTCCGCCCGCTGGCGACACGGACGCGCGGCTGATGGCGTGGGAAATTCGCCTGCCTACAGCGGCGGACGTGGCCGCCGCGTGTGACAGTCTCGAGCGCGCGGGATTCCCCGTGCAGTTGGAGCACGGCGGCTCGGAAGGCATCGTGAAAGACCCATGGGGCACGCCGTTGCGGCTTCGCTGCTGAGCGACGCACTTTTTCTTTGGCATTTCTCGGCGAGGATTCTCATGCATCAGCAATGGATTAAACGCGTGGCGCGCCTCACGAGCGCCCTACTTCTCGCGTTCGGCGTCGCGCTGGCCGCCACCGCCGCTACGCCGACGTCCATCTGCGCGTGCAACTTCAAAGGGAAGATGTACCTGACGAACATGCGCGCCGAGCTGCGAAATCTCATCACCTCGCAGGAGGCGTTCTTCGCGGACTCCGGGCGATTTGCCACATCCGCGTCAGAACTCATCCCAGCGCGCCACGCGCTCGCGCCCGGAATCGAGATCGTGAGTTTCGCCGCCTGGGGCAACAGCTTCGAAGTACGGGTCCGCGCTGCTGGGGATACGACGCGCGAATGCTGGATCTCGTCTGGTCCCGCGCGAGACGGCACGCTCAACGCGGCCGCGGGTGAGCCGGTGTGCGACCCGCCGCCACTTGTTGCAGGTCGCGTGTACATGGCGCTCGCGTACGCGTTGTTGATACTCACGGCAGTGTTGGTGCGGTTCGCGCGCGCTGGTGCGGCGCTGCCGCCGGTCAGTGGCGGCGTGCTGACTGCCTTCCTGCTCGTCGGCGTCGTGCACCCCTTCTGGACGGGCTATCGAAGCGAGGGTGGGGGTTGCACGCTCGGCGTGGGGATCGAGTGGATTTCACTCTGCCTAGCGGCTTCCTTTGCGCTCTGGATGATTGTACGGCGTCGCGAGGAGTGGCGAGCTGAGCGCCCCGCCTGAGTCACTTTCGAACAACTAGGCGTTGCGACTTCGCGCGTGATTGCCGAGCTTTCTCCGTCGCCGAGATTCACTCGGGGAGGGTTGGCAGAACGGCTATTGCAACGGTCTTGAAAACCGTCGTCCGCAAGGACATACAGGTTCGAATCCTGTACCCTCCGTTTTCGCGTGTGCGAGAGGTCCTGTGCACGGGGATGTGGAGTGCGCGCGCGATGCGGCTGATGGGCGCCCTCGCCGTGTCACTCGCGCTCGCACTCGTGGCGAATGCCGCGACGCCGCGCTCGCTCTGCGCCTGCTCGGGCAATCAGAAATCCAAGATTGCCGAGATGAAGGCTGACCTGCGCAACCTCGTCACCGCGCAGGAGCAGTTCTTTACGGACTCCGGGCGATACGCCGCGTCCCAAGCGGAGCTCACTCCCACCCGATATCAGTCCTATGCCGGCTTGCAGTTTGCAAGCTTCGCCGCGTGGGGCAACGGTTTCAGCGCACGAGTTCGATACCCATCTGGAGCGCCGACGGAATGTTGGATCACCGTCGGACCATTGCCCGATGGTGGCGTGAATCTGTACGACGGCGAACCGCAGTGCGATCCACCGCCCACGCCTCCAGTCGACATCAACCGCATTTACATGGCGGCAACGTACGCCTTGTTGTTGCTGTTCGCGATTGCGGTGCGCTTCTACCGGGCCGGGGCCAGTCTTCCCCCGATGGGCATCGGCATCATCCTTGCATTCGTCATCCTCGGCGGGCTGCATCCCTTTTGGACGGGGTATCGCACGGAGGGAAGCGGCTGCACGATAGGCGCGAGCCTCGAATCCATTTCGATTAGCATCGCGGCCGTTCTTGCGCTCTGGATGGTGGTGCGGCGCAAGGAACGCTGGGACACCCCACGGTCAGGTAACCCGGAGGCGGTCTAGCATATGCGACACCTGTTTAGCGGACTCACGCGGCGCGGATCTGGAGCGCGACTCGCGGGAACCTTCTTGCTCGCGTTAGGCATCGCCCTCGTCGCCAATGCCGCGACGCCGCGTGCGCTTCATGCCCGAATCAACAAAACGAAGGCGTACCTCGCAACGATGAAAGCCGATCTTCGGAATCTCGTGACCGCGCAGGAATCCTTCCTCGCCGACTCCGGCCGGTATACCGCGTCCATCGAGGAACTCACGCCCGACCGCTACATGTTCTCGACTGGCGTCGCGTTGGTGAGTCTCTCCGCGCGCGCAGACGGCTTCAGTGCGCGCGTGAACTATCCCGGGGGCACGGAGCGAGAATGCTGGCTGGACTTCGGGCCGCTCCCGGACGGAACCGCGAACGAGCACGACGGCGAGCCGGTGTGCGATCTCCCACCGATTGACGAAGGGCGCGTGTATTTGGCGGGAGCCTATGCGCTGCTCCTCCTCTTCGCCCTCGGCGTACGGTTAGCTCGCGGCGGCATCTCTCTTCCGCCGGTAGGTGTGGGAGTCGTTGTGAGCTTCCTGCTGCTGGGCGCCGTCCACCCCTTCTGGACCGGCTATCGCACGGAGTCGTACAGTTGCTTCAACACGGTAGGCCCCGAATGGCTCTCGGTGATTCTGGCCGGGATTATCGCGCTCTGGATGGTGAGGCGAGACGATGAGGAGCCGAATCCGCCCCGCCCCGCTTGATTCGCCCCCCGCAAGAGGCGACATTTCCTGCTCTCGGGCACCCCCGAGTTGTAGTTGGAGACGTGGCCGAGAGGCTGAAGGCGGCGGTTTGCTAAACCGTTATACGGGGTTAAACCTGTATCGAGAGTTCGAATCTCTCCGTCTCCGTGTTGCGGGCCCGCCGGCCAGTCCGGTCGGGCCCGTCTCCATTTGAGCCCTGTTCCGTTCCCTCCGTTCCGCCAAAGAACCGATGACCACGCCGCGCCTCCGCTTTGCTCCCCCCCCCACCGGCTACCTCCACGTGGGCGGCGCGCGCACCGCGCTCTTCAATTGGCTCCTCGCGCGCAAGACCGGCGGCAAGTTCCTGCTCCGCGTGGAGGACACCGACAAGGCGCGCTCCACCGACGAGTCCACGCAGGCGATCTTCGAAGGCCTGAACTGGCTCGGCCTGAATTGGGACGAAGATGTTGTGTTCCAGGGCGCGAACCTCGAGCGCCATCGCGCCGACGCGCAGAAGATGCTCGAGCGCGGTCATGTCTACCGTTGCTTCTGCACGAGCGAAGAGCTCGACAAGCGCCGCACCGAAGCCGCCGCGCGCAAGGATGCCTTCAAGTACGACCGTCGCTGCGATCGCCTCGACCACGCCGAGATCGCACGCCGCGTCGCCGCCGGCGAGCCCTTCGTGCTCCGCTTCCGCGTTCCCGATGGCGAGACGGCGTGGACCGACCTCGTGCACGAGCGCATCAGCTTCCCGAACAAGGACATCGAGGACTTCGTCATCCTCCGGTCGGACGCGACGCCGATCTACAACCACGCCGTCGTCTCCGACGACATCGCGATGGGCATCACGCTCGTGATGCGTGGCGACGATCACATCTCAAACACGCCGAAGCAGATCCTCCTCTACGAAGCACTCGGCGCGACGCTCCCGCAGTTCGGGCATCTCCCGATGATTCACGGGACGGATGGCAAGAAGCTCTCGAAGCGACACGGCGCCACCGCCGTCGGCGATTACCAGCACCTCGGCATTCTCCCGCAGGCGATGGTGAACTTCCTCGCGCTGTTGGGATGGTCACCGGGTGGTGAGTTCAATGAGGTGATGACGCTCGAGGAACTGGTGCAGGCCTTCAGCGATGATCATCTCCTCAAGAAGGCCGCCGTGTTCGATCCACAGAAGCTGGAGTGGATGAACGGCCAGCATCTCTCGCGCATTCCGCTCGCCGATCTTGAGCCGCGCGTCACGCCCTTGATCATTGCCGCTGGTCTCGCCACCGCCGAGGAACTTGAGAAGCGCAAGGAGTGGTACCACCAGCTGCTCGAACTCCTGCGCGTGCGCTCGCGCCTCGTGGACGACATCGTGCGCCAAGCCGAGCCTTACTTCCGCGATGAAATCGCCTACGATGCAGAGGCCGTCGCCAAGCAGTGGAAGGATGCCGCCTCGGCATTGACGCTGCTGGCGGCCACGCGCGAGACGCTCACCACGCTTGCCGACTTCACGCCGGGCCCGATGGAGGAGTCGCTGCGCCAGCTCGCCGAGCAGAAGGGCGTCGGTGGTGGCAAGATCTTCCAGCCGCTGCGCGTCGCCCTCACCGGGCTCGCCGTGTCGCCCGGCATCTTCGACGTCATGGTGATGCTCGGTCGCGAGCGCACCTTGTCGCGCATCGCGCGCGCCGAGGCCCACCTGCAGGGGATGCTCGCAGGGAGCTGAGATGGATGCCCCGCGTGCGCCCCTCACCGAGATCGAACGGAAGCTGTGGCAGTTCCTGATCGATTACCTGGCCACGCACAGCTTCCAGCCGAGTGTGCGAGAGATCGCGCGACACTTCCGCATTCCGTCCACGCGCACCGTGGCGGACCTCATGACCGCCTTGCAACGCAAGGGCTACATCCGTCGCACCGCCGGGCGCTCACGGGGTGTGGTCATTGAGGGCTTCACCGGCGGCGTCGGCACACAGCCCGTCCCGGTGGTGCGCTGGACCTCGGACGGACGCTCGCTCACGGAGGAGCATCTCACTCTCGACCGCTCACTCCTCGCGACCGACGACGCCTTTCTCGTGCGCACGAACGCCGAGGACGCGCCGATCCACGCGGTGCGCGAAGGCGATCTCCTCCTGGTGATTCCCGGTGCGCGCGTGCCGGACGACACGCCGGTGGTGGCGCGTGTGGGTCATCACATTCTTGTGCGGGGCATTGAGCGCCGAGGCACGAGCGTGCGATTGATCGCGCCCTCTCCCGACGCGAAGGACTTGATCCTCGGCGATGGCGACGACTTTCGTGTACTGGGCCCGTTGGGTGCGGTGATGCGCCTGACGGCGCCGCGCGGAGACGACCAACTGGAGCCCGACCCGCTCGCCTGAGTTGCGAGCGGAGTTAGGGCCGCGGCGGGGGAGTCGTCGAACCCGGAGTCGCTCCCCGGAGAACCGCATCGCGGTCCCGACGCTCCTTTTCCTTTCGCTCGCGAAGCGCGCGCACCGCCGCGTAAAACTCGTCATCGCGATACGAACGCGCCGCCTGCAGCTGAATCTCGTTGCGCATCGCATCGAGGCGGCGAGCGCGCTCCATCGCGATGGGATTCGCCTGCACATTCATCGGCAGCATCGCGAGCACGGCCGTGGGAAGCCGGAAGTTGCCGAGTCGAATAAAGCCCGGATCAACACCATACTTCTTCCCACCGAGATTCACCGTCCAGTCGCCGGGGCGACGTGCGCCCTCGGGGAAGAGGCCCATGAGGGAGTCTTCGACGGCAACAATGCGCTCAGCGAGTCGCTGCCGGAGCGTATCGGCGCGCGACAGCGGGACAATCGGGGCAATCACGACTTTGCTGTGATCAACCCAGAGGCGCTGGTCGGTGAACGTCGGCTGGATGCCGGCCAGCGGGCCGCCACCCCCGATGAGCGGCCCTGATCCACCACTCGGTTCACGCGGCGTGCTCGGAGCGGTTGGGAGACTTCCGGGGACCGTAATGGGCGCAATCAGCGGCGCCGCCTCGACCACAGGCTCGTCCGTCGGCGTTCGATTGTCGCCCCCATCGCGCGCCGGTTCACGTTGCGGATTTCCGTCGGTCGGCAGCATCACCTCGAAGCTGATACGCTCGGGGACAATGGACGCACCGGAGTCATCACGCAGGAAGTCGAGAGCGACGGGCACCAGGAACGCCGGCACAATGATCGCCAGCAGCAATACTTGCACGACGAACGCGACCACTGAGGCGCGGGGATCACCCGTGCGACGGGTTGGCAGCAGTTCAATGCGCTTTTTCTTCACGACACCCTACGAGTCAGCGACAACGGAGTTGGAGACGATGCTCCATCCCACGACTTCCACCGCCACGATATCGCCCGGCGCGAGTGGCTTCACTCCGGCCGGAGTGCCGGTGGCCACGACATCACCCGGCTCAAGTGTCATCACGGTCGAGATGTAAGCGAGGAGGTCCGCAATGGGGAACACCATCTCCGAGGCACTCCCGCGCTGACACTCCACCCCATTCACGCGCGTGATGACCGTGAGGTCGGCGAGATCCACCGGGCCCTCCCGCTCGGGACCAATCGGGCAGAAGGTGTCGGAGCCCTTCGCCCGCCACCACTGTCCGTCGTTCTTTTGCCAATCACGGGCGCTCACGTCATTCACCGCGACGACGCCGCGCACGGCGGCGGCGGCCTCAGCGGGCGTTGCCTTCTTGAGCGCGCGCCCAATGACCACGCCAATCTCGCCTTCAAAATCGATGCGGCCGGCGTCCTTCGGCAACACAATCGATTCACCACTCGCAATCACCGTGCTCGAGGGCTTGAGGAAAATCAGCGGAACGGTCGGTACATCGTTGCCGAGTTCCTTGGCATGCTCGCGGTAGTTGCGGCCGGCGCAGACGATCTTTGAGGGGCGGGTCATGGCAACAATTTACCCTACAGAGCTGGGATGGGTCGCATCGCTGGCGTAAAACGCCTTGAGTTCCTCGCGGAGCATCGCCCAAGGTCCCTGCAGTCGGGTCGCGGGAGGGAGACCTTCGGTCAGACGGCGCCCGTAGGACTTTGTTACGACACGCGGGTCGCAGATAATCACGGCGCCCCGATCGGTCGCGGTGCGGATCAACCGCCCAAAGCCCTGTTTGAGCCGCAGCGCCGCGTGGGGAATCATGTATTGAGCAAAGGCATCGCCCCCAGCGGCCTCAATAGCCTCGCACTGCGCCGCGGTCATAGGCTCGGTGGGGACGCGAAACGGGATCTTTCCAATCACCATGCCGCGAAGCGCGCGGCCGGGAACGTCCACTCCTTCCCAGAAGCTGGCCGTTCCGACCAGCACCGCATCTCCGTGCTCACGGAAGCGGCGGAGCAACTCGTCGCGCGGTGCCTCGCCATGGACGAGGAGGGCATGTTGTCCCTCCACTCCCTTCTCGCGGAGCACGCGTGCGGCTTCCTTCACGTCGCGATGACTCGTGAAGAGAATGAAGATGCCGCCACCCGCTGCGGCAATGAGATCCATGGAGGCGTCCATCGTCCGCTTGAAGTGCGCGGGTCCTTCGGTGTTCGGCGGCGGGAAGTCGCTCGGAATCATGAGCATGGCCTGACGCGGATAATCGAAGGGCGAGGGCAACGAGGCCGTCAACGGTTCGAGTTCCTCGTCATCGAGCCCAAGGCGCTTCGTGATGAAATCGAATCCATCGCCGACCGAGAGGGTCGCGCTGGTGACGATCGCCGTCTCCACGCGCCGGAACAGATCCTCACGCAGGATCGGCGCGAGGTCGATGGGCACCGCCGTCGCCCCGATGTTGCGCTCGCTTCCACGGAGCTCCAACCATCGCACCCGCGGCTGTCCATCGCGCCCCGGGCGCAGTGCCGCACGCAGCGCATCGCTCGAGGCCTGCAACCGCCGCGTCACGCCGCGCACTTCGTTGAGCAACGGGGCGAGTTCCTCGGCGCGCTGCTCATCGCTCTCCAGACGTTCGCGCACCATGCGCAAGCCATCGCCGAGCAGTTCGACTTCGGCGAGGAGGTCATCGAGCGCGACGGTCAGCCCCGCGGCCCAAACGGACTCGTCATCGAAGCTGTCGGTGAGGCGCACGACCGAATCGCTGCGCCCCTTCATCCAGTCCACGAGCAAGTCGCAGAGCATCGCGCTCTTCTCGCGCGCCGTCTGCAACGAGGGAAAGAGACGCGCGCGTACGAGGTCGAGACTCGCCGCGCTGTAGAGGTCCTTGCCGCCCGCGAGCTTCTTCTCGAGCGCAGGGAGCAACCCCTTGCCGCGACGTTCCAATCGCGAGAACAACCGATCAAGTCCGCGACGCGAGACCTGCTGCCCCAAGTGGGCGGCGGCCGCGTCTTCAAGGTGATGGCCCTCGTCAATCACGAGTCGCTTGTACGCCGGCAGCACAGCGGCTTCGTCCCACCGCCCTGACGCGCGTCGCACCGCGATGTCCGCCATCAACAAGTGATGATTCACCACGACGACATCCGCTTGCGCCGCGGCACGACGCGCCTTGAACACAAAACAGGGCTCGAAGTGCGGACACTTGAGTCGGGTGCAGAGATCCCCTTCGGCTGCGACTTCATCCCACACTTCGCTGCGCGGCGGCATCGGGAGATCGGCGAGCGAACCATCCTGCGTCTGCTCGGCCCATCCTTCGAGCATCGCGAGATCGACCGAGGCGTCATCGTCGAACAAGACCGGCGCCTGCAGCCGCGCCTGCTCAAGCCGCTGGAGACAGAGATAGTTCTTCCAGCCCTTGAGCAAGGCGAAGCGAACCGGTTGGTCGCTGAGCGCGAGCTTGAGGAATGGCAGGTCCTTGCTCGTCAGCTGTTCCTGCAGCGTGATGGTGTTGGTCGACACCACCGTTCGCTCACCACTCTCCGCGGCCCACCGCAACGCGGGCACCAGGTAGCCGAGCGACTTCCCGACGCCGGTGCCCGCCTCGATCAACCCGACGCCGCCACGCGAATACAACTGCGCAATCAGGCGCGCCATCTCGCGCTGGCTCGGGCGGTCTTCGTACCGCCCCAGTCGCGCCGCAATCGGGCCGTCGGGGCCGAGTGCACCGGCCACATCGCCAGGCTCGAGATGAATCTCCTTCGGCGCGCGCGGCACTTCCACCACCACGTACAGCCGACCGGCCTCGTTGTCGGTAATCGCAAAGCCGATGCCATCATCGTGCAGCCGCGCGGCCACATTGAGATCGGCATCTGACGGCGCGAGATAGCCACTCGGATGATTGTGCACGAGCAACTCGCCGCGATTCGCAAAGCCCGGCAGCGCCAACACGCTCGCCACGTCGCCGCGCGCCACCACGCGCGCCGTCTGCACCACCCCCGCGTCGTTCACCGTGCAGACAAAACAGACCTCACGTCCACCCGCCAACCGAATGGCCGAGCGAATCGCCGCGGAGGCTCCGGGCGTCATCCGGCCGGTCTCACCGGAGACGTCTGGGGTCGTGGCGTTGTGAGTGGTCACGTCTTGAGCGGCTTCTTCTTCGCGGCGGGGAAGAGAACGTTATTGAGAATCAGCCGGTAGCCCGGCGAGTTCGGATGCAGCGCGAGATCGGTCGGCGGCGCGCCAATGCTGTGCTGCGGATCCTCGGGGTCGTGCCCGCCGAGGAAGGTGAAGCTGCCCTGCCCATACGTCCCGTGGATGTACTTCACCCAGGGGGCCCCCTCCTCGTGCGCGAGCACCGTCACACTGGGCTTCAGCGTGCGGCGCGTGAACGATGTGGTGACACCATAATAGTCACGGAGCACGGCCCGATGGTTTTGCACGAGCATCGTCGCCACGGGGTCGAACTTGGCCGAAAAGCCAAAGAGGGTGAAGGTCCCGAGCGGCTGACGGCGCGAGGGTACGTTTACCTGGTGCCCATCAATGTCACTCATCGCATTGACGCCGCCCCCCTGCTCCAGCCGCGCCGACTGAATCGCGAAGGTCCGATTCCAGTTCAGCTTGCTGTCCGCGTCTGGGTCCATCGCGGTGCCGTCGGTCTGCGCGCCGGCGATGTCCACTCCCATCGCGGCGATGGCGAGCTCAATGGTCTCGGTCGCGCCGCACATCGCGAAAAGGAATCCACCGCGCTCAACGAAGCCACGCAGCCGGTCGGCAACGGTCTTCTTGAGTGTGGGGATATCCTGAATGCCATTCCGACGCGCCATCGCGAGGTCACGCTCGCGCGCCTGAATGTACCAGGGCGCATCACGGAAGCCGAGGTACAGCTTGTGCTGCTGCCCCGTGAAGTCCTCGTGATGCAGGTGAATCCAGTCGAACTGTGAGAGATCGGTCCCGAGCACGACATCGTCCCAGATGTTCGTGTAGGGAATGCCGGCGTAGGTGAGGGCGAGCGTCACGGCATCATCCCACGGCATGGACTGCGGCGGTGCGTACACGGCGATGCGCGGCGCCTTTTCCAGCGGCACGGCGTCCATGTTTCCGTCGGCGATCGTGCGCCGAATGTCCGATATTGCCGCGCCATCCACCGGCTCAAAACTCACGCCGGCCAAGGCCGCCGAGCGGCGGAGTCCGGGAAGATCCGGCAACAGGAAACTGCCGCCGCGATAGTTGATCAACCACTCGCTGCGCACGCCATCGGCGAGTGCCGCGAAGGTGATGCCGTACGCCTTCAGGTGATTCGTCTGCGCGTCGTCCATGGGCAGCAGGATGAACTGCGCCCGCAGCGGCGCGAGGGCGAGCGCCAGCAGCAGCGCGGCGCGGCGCATCGATCGAACAATCATTGAGAAGACTCGGCGCGGCCCGCGGGGAGCGCGTCCAACTCGCGTCGTGCCTGCGGCACGAGCGCGCTCCCCGGGTAGGTGAGAATCAGGTGTTCAAACTGCTCGCGCGCGCCACGGCGATCACCGCGACGACGCAGGGCGCGGCCCCATTCGAGCCGCGCTTCGGGGGCTTCGGGTGCGGTGGCAAAGTCGGTCGCGACGCGCGTCCAGAGCGAAACGGCCCGCGCATCCGAGAGCGAGTTCACTCCGCGCGCGGTCTCTCCGCGAGCGGCTTCGACGCGCGCCGTCTCGACGCGCGCCGCCATCGCGAGCAACAGCGAAGCCGCATCGCTGAGTTCGCCAGCCGCGCGCTCGAACTCCGCCGCCGCCGCAACGGAATCAGCGCGCACCAACTGCAGGAAGGCGCGTCCAATGGTCTCCGACTTTTGCGCGCTCGTGCGCGAGAGCAGTGCGAGCGCCGCCACGGCTTGCGGCGCGGTGGCATCGCCTTGCCGCAACGCGCGCCGTGCGAGGGCGAGGTCGCCCTCAAAGAGCGCGAGCCAGCCGGCAACGGCATCCTCGGCATCGAGCGGCGCATTGGCGAGTGCGGCGCGCGCCTTGGCCACATCCCCGCTCCGCACCCACGCCCACGCAATGGTTCTCGCGTGGCTCCGCGCGACCGACTCGCTCACGCCGGAGGTGGCGAGTGCCCGCTCCGCTTCGGCGCCACGTCCGAGTCGGGCGAGCGCTTCGAGTTCGGCCGCGAGCACCTCCGGGCGCGGCGTGGCCTCACCGGGGCGACGCGCCGCACGGGCGAGCGTCAACGCTGTCGCGGGATCGTTCGCGCGCAGTGCCGCGAGCGCACCGCGCTCCGCGAGCGTCGGGTCGCGCTTCGCGCCGTACATCGCCGCGAGCGCGTCACGCTCGGCGGTCCACGCCTGCGCGCGCTCCGCTTCCTCGGCGAAGGCCCCCCACACCGCCACGGTGGTATCGCTCTTAGGCAACTCCGCGAGCACGCGCCATCCCGCGCGCGGCGATCCCCAACCCAGCTCGAGAAAGGACAATGCCTGCGCCGCGCCAATCGGCGCACCGGCAACTGCGAGCTCCTGACGAATCATGTCACGCACCTCGAGCGGGGCGGGCTGCAGCGAGAAGACCGCCGCCGATTCGAAGTAGGCTTGATCGCGCATTGTCTCGCGCCAGGCTTCCGCGGCCTCGCGCCACTTGCCCGTTGCAGCGCGGAGTTGCGCCGACTCCAACAGGAGCGCACGCGAGCTGCCCAGCGTGGCGATGGCTTCCGCCAGCACCGAGTCGGCGGTGGCCGTGCGATTGTTGAAGAGCAGGACTCGCGCAAAGTCGCGGTACGGCGTGACATCCTGCGGACGCAGGTCGCGCCAGGCCGCGAAGGCCGCGCGAGCCTGCGCGTCGCGGCCGGCCACCACCAGCGTGCGCAACTGCACCCCGCGGAGTTGCGCCTCAGCGGGAAAGCGCGGCACGAGCGAATCCAGCAGGGGAAGCAAAGCGGCCTCGTCGCCAATCATAGCATACGTGCGCTCCAACCCCAGCACACCGGGAAGCACCGCGCCGGCGGCAATCGCCTGACGCCAGGTGACAATAGCCTCGGCGTGCCGACCCGCGTTCTCGTGATCGATGGCGCGCGACACCAGCGTGCCCGTGTTCTCCTGCGCACGCAGCACGGGAGCAACAACCATCATCACGCTCAGTAGCAAGAACGCGCGCTTCACGGAGTGCTTCACGGCGTTCCTCCCGAGGCATTCAGTCGCCGGAAGTACTCAATCACCAGCCGGCGATCCTCCGCGCTCAACCCGCGCAGCTCTTCCCACGTCGGCACCGTATACCGCGCCGCTGGCGCACCGCGCCCATCGCCGGTGGGCGTGACGCGATCGCCCGCACGCGCCGCACGCGACTCGCGCCTCTGGCTTTCATCTCGCTGGTCCTGCTCCAGCGAACGACCGGCATCAAGCATGCGACGAAAGAGTCGCTCCTGCCGCGCCTGCGTCGCGGGGTCAACGGCCCCCTGGTCGAGTGCCGCCGCCAGCGCCCGCGCCTCGCGCGCGAGCTCCTGTGCGCGGCCACTCGGATCGGCGTCGGCGACATCATCGAGTTGCTGCGCCACCTCACGCTGCGCGCGCGCCAACTGCCGCGCCTGCTCGCGCGTGGCGGCATCCATGCCCTGACGCGCCCCCTGTTGCTGCGCCATCGGCAACAGGCTCTGCATCTGGCTATTCAACCCGCCCTGCTGCTGCGCGAGCTGTTGCATCTGCTGCAGCAACTCGGCCATTCCCGTCGCCGAGCGCGCGGCGGAGGCCCGTTCGCGATCTCGCGTGAGTTGCGTCGCGGCTTGCCGCAGCGCATCGGCGGCCTCACGCATCGCCTGCTCCGACTGTCCGCGACGTCCTTCGGACGCTTCACGCGTGGCCTGCGCAGAACGCTGCTGCGCGCGCTGCATCAGTTCCTGCGATCGCGGCGAGAGGAGGGTCGAGCGGCGGCCCTCGGACTCGAGACGCTGCTGCGCCGCCTGCACCCCCTGCTGCAGCGCCGACTGCGCCCCGCGCATGGACGACGGATCCTCCGACGTGCGCGCCTGCTCGGCGAGCCCATCCTGCTCGCGCGCCATCTGCATCAATTCCTGCACGGAGCGATCCAGCGCCTCAGTCAGTTCCGCCTTCCACTCGGCCACCTGCTCGCCGCGCGCATCTGCGAGCGACTCAGCGGCGCGTTCCATCGATTCCGCCGCCTGACTCGCGGCGTTGGGATCGCGCCCCGCGTTCTGCAATTGCTGCGCGGCCTGTCCCGCCTGCTGCGCGCCACGCTCCGTGGCCTCGGCGCCGGGCCTCGCCTGCGCCTGTTCGAGCCGATCGCTCAACTGCTGTGCGGTCCGTGCGAGTTGCTGCGCCTCGCGCTGCATGCGGGCGGCATCGGGCTCCACGTTTCGACCCGCGCGCGCGCTATCGGCCATTGCGCGTTGCTCCTGCGCGAGTTCGCGTCCTTGGTCGGCGACGGTCTGCATCTGCCCTTCGAGCGCCGCACGACGCAGCATCTCGGCGCTCCGCTCCAAGGTCTGACGCATCCGTTGTTGCTGCGCCGCGAGGTCGGCCATGGACTGCCGCGTGCGCTGCCCATCGAGTTGCTGCGTGGATGATTCCAGACGCTCGAGGGCCGCCGCCATCTCCGGCGTCATCGCCTCACGCAGCATCCGTTGCGCGTCCTGTAACTGACGCGCGAGACCGCTGTCGAGTGCGCCGGCTTCGCGCAGGCGATCCTCTAACTCCCGCGAGGCTTCCTCCAGTTGATTGACGCGAGCAGTGAGCTCGCGCTGCTGCTCGCCGATCTCCCGCGCACGTTCCGCCCCTTCAAAACCGAGAGCCTCACGCGGAGGCTGCGCCGCATTTGGCTGCGCTGCATTCGGTCGCTCCGCGACGCGGGCATCCTCAGCGCGTTGTGCTTCGGTACGGTCGCTGCGTGCGCGCGCCTCATTCGCCGTCCGCTCCGCGAGCTCTTTTTGCGCGGCGACGGCGGCATCGGCTGCGGCCACCGCTTCGTCTGCCGCTTCGCGTGCGGCCTCGCGCGCTTGATCGGCCGTGGGCACGCGCAGGATCACAGGTGCACTGAATGCCTCGCGCGCGCCGGGGGCCGCGTCGCGTGCCACAAGGATGGCCTGCACGGCATCGCCGGGCGTAAGCGCGAAGGCGGCGAGTTCCGCCGTGACGGCCCCGCTCCAGAGCGCCTCGCGACGCTCGCTCAGCACGATCTCACGGGCCGCGCCCGCGCTGCCGACGCGCGAGAGGCGCAGTGACACGCGCGCGAGCGCTTGATCGTCCTGCGCGAGCAACTCAAGTGTGACGCGCTGATTCGGCGTCACATTGACTTCGCCGGTGGGCGAGAGAATCTCTACGCGCGGGATCGAGTCCGTGACGACTTCAATGTCGATTGGCGGCGGGATGTCCAGCGACTCCGCCGACGTCCCCACCACTTCCCATCGCCAAACATCACTGCGGCGCGGCGTGAAACGTCCGGCGAATCGCGCACCGCTGGGTACGAGCGCGATGTGATCCGCTTCGCTCACTAGGGCGACCTGCGCGAGGGGCTCCGAGGCCGCCCCCGCTACCGAGAGCTGCGTTCCCGCGGGCACGCGGATGGGCGCATCGGTGGGCAAGCGTTCATCCGCGCGGCCGAGGTAGTTGGGATACGTCGCCGTGAGCACGATATCGCCCAGGAACGGTCGATCAACCACATGCACCAGGATGGAATCGCGCCCGCTGCGTCCATCGCTCGCCAACACTACGAGATCGGCATCGGCCGATGGAATGCGCGCTGCTGCGCGTCCGAGCGAATCAACCGGTGCCATCACCTGTTGCCAGTCGCCGCCGGTGGCACGCCAGCGCACCTGCACGAGTGTGCGGCCAGGGGCCGAGACCGCGAGGTCCACCGGTGCGCCACGCAGTGCGCGCGACGGTGCGTCGGTAAATGAAAGCGGCTCCGCCAGCGCACCACGCCAGGCATCAATCGGATTCAACAACGCCTGCCACCCGTCGGGACGTCTCGCCCACGACACCGTGGCGAGCGCGAGCACCTGCGCGAGGGCAATGCCAGAGAGCCAAGCCGCGCGCACCACACGCCGTCGCAGCTGCGGCGCAGGCTTGGCCACCGCGTCTGACAACTGCGCGCCCAACTGCTCCGACGCAAAGCTCGCGAAGACCCCGGAGCCCGCGACTTCCATGAGCCCGGTCAGCGAGCCGCGACGCAGCCCCTGCTCCGCTTCGATGGCATCGGCGACCGCATGCGGCGTGGCGCGTGCCACCAGCCGACGGCGCAGGCTCACGCTGAGCGTCACCGCCGCGCCGAGCACCACGAGCCACGTGAGAAGTGGGACGAATGGCGGAAGCGAAAGCCAGCGCCCGTCATCGAGCCAGCTCGCGCTCGCCGCGAGCACGCCAAGGCCCGCCACAATCGGAAGCACGATGACGGAGACAACGGCCAACCGACGCAGCCGCTCCGACTCGTGCCGAATCATCTCGAGCACGCTCATCGTCCGGGCCCGCTGGTCACTGCGTACGTGAACAGGTTGACGCCCAGGCGTAGGGCCTGTTCGTGCGCCTCCGGCGGATCGGTCGGATAGGTCCCGACATCCTCCCATCCGTTGCCGAGGTCACTCTCGTGCGAGTAGAAGACCACCAGCCGACTGTCAATGAAGATGCCGTAGCCGCGTGGCGGCTTGTTGTCGTGCTCATGGATCTTCGGTATGCCCTGCGGGAAGGGATACACGATGCGATAGATCGGATGGTCGAGCGGCACATCCACGAGGGCGCGATCCGGAAACACCCGCGCAATCTCGCGACGGAAGTGCTCATCGAGCCCGTAGTTATCATCGGCGTGCAGGAACCCGCCGCGCAGCAGATAGTCACGCAGCCGCTCCACCTCGCGCTCCGAGAAGCGGATCTGTCCATGCCCCGTGAGATGCAGGAACGGATGATCCCACAGCGATTCATCGAGCAGCGTGAGGCGCACTTCGTTCGGCTCGACCGCGAGAGTCGTGCGCGCGCGAATCGCCGCGATCAGGTTCGGGAGACTCGAGGGGTTCGCATACCAGTCATCGCCGTCGTACTGCAATCGTGCGACGGTGAGGCGGGCCGTAGCGCTCCTGAGTCCTACGGACCCCTCGGGGCGCGGCGCCGCCGCCACGAGCGTCAGGGCAACAAGCGCGATGGCGAGCGCAGTTGCGAGCGCACTTGCGAGCGAGTGTTGAAGCGAACGCACCGCGCGCATCAGGTGCCGTGCGCGAGGCGATAGGCGAGGTTGCGCGGCGCGCCGGCGGCCGCGAGTGCGTGCTGGATGTCGCGCGCACTGGCACCGTCCGCGCGCATCGCCTCGGCGCGCGTGCGGAGTTCCGTTTCATCGAGCGGCGCGTCCACGGCGCCGGCCACCACAATCACAATCTCGCCCCGGGGTTCGTGCTGCTCGTAATACGCAGCGAGTTCCGCGACCGTTCCGCGACGAAACTCCTCGTACTGCTTGGTGAGTTCGCGCGCGACGACGGCCTCGCGCGCACCGGCGCCGACGGCGGCCAAATCGGCGAGCGTGGCGGAGGTGCGATTCGGCGACTCATACAACACGGCGGTGTGGCGAAGTGCCGCGATCTCGGCGATGGCCGCTTTGCGGTCGCCGCCCTTTCGCTCGAGAAAGCCAAAGAAGGTGAAACGGTCCGCGGCGAGTCCGCCGGCCGCGAGTGCGGCGAGCAGGGCTGAGGCACCTGGTACCGGCGACACCGTGACACCGGCCTCAATGGCCGCGCGCACCAATCGCGCTCCGGGGTCGGACAGCAATGGCGTGCCCGCATCGCTGATGAGCGCGAAGGATTCCCCCGCGAACAGCCGCGCGACGAAGCCCGGCGTCGCCGATGCCTCGTTGTGCTCGTGGTACGCCACCAGCGGCGTGCGGATGTCGAAGCGATCGCACAACACACGCGAGTGGCGCGTGTCCTCTGCGAGAATGGCGTTGACTCCCCGCAGCACCTCCACGGCTCGTGGCGAGAGGTCCCCGAGATTGCCAATCGGCGTGCTGACGATGTGTAGGGTCCCCGGGGTGGCCGCGTCGGCGACGCTCACCACTTCACCTTCCATGGCAGGGACTCGTAGTGTCCCGCCGCCTGGAAGACATGTCGGCGCGCCGCCGTGAGTTCCTTGAGCAACTCCTCCGGAGTCGCGTC
>JANLTT010000275.1:0-12832 GCA_031363115.1 Gemmatimonas sp. | reverse complement strand
TCGCGGCTACCGGCGCGGACGCCCTGGTAGATACCGACGGAACGGAAGGTGGAATTGGCGTACGAGGGCGAGTACTCGACCCCGTCGATGAACTTAAAGTCCGTCGCGCCGTAGTCAGGCACCGCGTGAACGTAGCGGATGAAGGCCAGCGGCGGGCGCGCAACGTTCGTGATCGACGCTTCTTTGTCGCAAGCGCCGACGAACATCAGGGCCGCCAAAGGCAGGTAACGGAGGAATCGCATGAAGGGCTCCGAAGAGAAACTAGAGAGAAGCGGGCCGAAGGCCCACGTGGTCAGAAACGAATGGACGCACCGGTGCTGCCGCCGCCGCCTTCATCAGGGCCGGCGCCACCACCGAGCAAGCTACGGGATAACACGAACAGAGTGATTCCGCCGGCAATCGCCGCCGTCGCAATGACGCTCCGGCCCCGATCAAAGTCCCGACGGGTGACCATCTCCACCGACGCACGCGGCAATTCCACAATCTCGCCAGTCCATGTCGTGGCCTGACCGCGGACATCAATGAGCCGATACACTCGCAGCGTCCAGCCGGACTCATCCTGTCGGACGACCCTGCCTTCCACTGTGAGGATACCCGGTCCCAACTGACGGACAAGCTCGAGGCGGCCCGAATCCGTGATTCGGAACTCCGCCGTTCGCTCAACCAACGGCTGTGACGTGGGTACCGCGGCGTACGTGTAACACGCAGTGGACGAGAGCACCGCGGCCGCCAACACCGCGAGCTGCCCACGGCGTGCGATCTGAGCGATCGCCACGCCGGAGAACATCCCGCGAAGAAGGTGGCCGTAGCGCGTCATCCTTTAGAACCCGTAGGTCCCGACACCCGTCGCAGCCGCAGTTCCGGCAGACGGCATGTTGTAGAACGGCTTGTTGCGCGTATCCATCTCCTGGAACGGCACCGGCCAGTGGATCGAAGTCCCCTGGACGAGGTCGTTCCAGCCACGCGAGTCAGTGAACCACTGCATGTAGCCCGTGAGCTGGGTCTCCATGCGCTTCTCGTACTTCATGGCTTCAAACAACGAACCGCAGTTGCCGTTCGGCAGACGCGGAACGCACGCCGTGCCGCCCGGCGCCGTGCCGGCCGGATCCGTGAACGCCAGGAGGCCGTTCGCGGTACGCGAGGTGTTCACGATCGCCATCGCGGCAGCGCCGCTCGCCGTGCGGATCAAACCTTCCGCCTGGAGCATGGCAATTTCCTGACGCGCCATGAAGGTGTACGTGCCCACGCCGTTGTTATTGGCAATCGCAAACCAGCGGCGGTGGTCGTACTGCGACGTGCCCCACGGGTTTGAGTTGTCCGGCTGGTCCTGGCCCGGATCACGATTCGCGATGTAGCGGCCCGCCGGAAGCGGAAGCGCGGAGACCGCAAACTGGGCGGCGCGGGTGTTACCGGCCGGCCAACGAGTGTCCGGGGTCCGAACGAGCAGGTCCATGCCCACGCGGTTCGCCAGCGGCAAGGCGATCCAGGTCTGATAAGCACCAGACGTGTCGGCCATACCGTTGTACATCAGCGAGATCTGGTGCCACGAGGCCGACGTCTGGAACGTGCTGGCGTCGAGACCCGAGCTCCAACCCGTGGTCGGGTTGAGGGCAATGCGATGGTCAGCCTGAATGCCAGCCGCCGCATCCGCGACGACCTGCGCCCAGTTGACCGCCAAACGCTCAGCTTCCGAGCGCGCAACGCCGGCGCGGATCTTCGCCTTGTACGAGCGAATCAGGCGGACATATTCAGCCGTGGTCAGCGCCGTACCGCCCATCCAGTCCGCCGGGATTCCGGCTTCAGGCGTGCCAACGATGCCAACAGCTTCAATGATCGCCTGCGCCGAATCGAGCACCTTGATTGCTTCGACCGCAGCTTCGGCGGCCGTCACAAACTCTGGAATTGCCGAGGTCGGCGTCGCCGGGGTCGCGATGGCAACCGAGTCATAACCCATCGCCAGCGCGCCCATCGCGATGCCGTTCACGAAGAACGCGAACGAGCGGGCACGCATGTCACGCATCGGGGTGCCGAGCGTGGCGGAGCGGCCGATATAGTTGTCCACGGCCTGCGCAACCGTCGCCGACGTGCGCATGAGACGCGACAGCGACGACCAGTTGACGTTGTTACCGCCAGAAACCTGGTTACCGCGCTGATTGTTGATGAAGATGCGCGGGATGCCGGCGCGCAGGGCCATACCGAAGTTGGCGACCTGCCCGTAGGACTCGAGCGCCATCACCTTCGACTGGGAGTTCAAGCCTTCGGCCGAACCCTGCGTGTTCTGGTGATAGGACCGATAGAGCGTCGAGATGACGCCCTCAACACCGCCCGGCACCGCGTACACGCGGGTCAGGTCGGGGTTGTTGAGATTCTTGACCTGGAGGTTGTCTGTGCAGGCCGTCATGGTACCGACGGCAAGCGCGACTACCCCGAGGGAGCGAAGCATGGATCGCATCGTGAAATGACTCCTCAGTAGTTGGGGACCCGCAGTGAGTGGCCGGTGTTCCGGCCACTCACCGGGGTGCTATCGTCAGAAGCCGACGTTGAACTGCAGCGTGAAGGTGCGGAGGTTCGGGAAGTTGAACGCGTCAGCCGCATTCAAAATGCCAGAGCCGTTCGCGCCACCCGCCAAGCCGGTCTCTGGGTCGAAGCCCGAGTAGTCCGACCACGTCAGCAGGTTGCGACCCACGAGGCTCACGGTCCAGTCGCCGTAGCGGCCAAGGCGGCCGACGCGGTAACCGAACGAAAGTTCGCGGAGCTTGACGAACGAAGCATCTTCGACCGTCAGGTTGTTCGGGCCAAGGAAGTCGTACAGGCCGCCGATGCCCTGCGAGTTGTCGGGCGGCTGCGTACGCCAGTAGTACCCAATCGGCTTGGCGGTCTCGACCGACTTACCGAGCTGGTCGATGTCGCCGTTCATGAAGTCGCCGTAGTTCCACTGACGGGCAAGGTTGAAGACCGAGCGACCCTGCACGGCGTCAAAGAGCACGTAGGCCGTGAACTTATTGAAGCTGAAGTTGTGGCCCATGGACCAACGGAGCGACGGGATGGCAGAGCCAATCTCGTTCACCTGGCCGACGCCAGTCGCGTCGCGACGGATGATCGGCTGGCCCCAGAAGCCCTGCACGCCCCACGGGTTGTCAGAGGCCGGATTGATCGCGTTACGAAGGTTCTTGGTGATGCCTTCGCGCCACGTGTTGCCCGCACCGGTCCAGACGATGTAGCCATCGTCATTCTGCTGCCATTCCTTGCCGCTGCCGCAACGAGCCTGGAACGAGGCCGGCAGGTCGACGCAGGACTTCGCGAACTCACGGCCGTACATCACGCCGTAGTCGTTGCCTTCGGCAATACGGAACATTTCCGTCGTGCCCTGGGCGCCGGCGGCGCTCACGAAGTACGGAAGCACGTCCAGCTTGGTGATGCGGCTCGTCGGCTGGTCGAACGCCACACGGGCCGTCCAGGTCAGACCGCGGAAGCTCTCGAGGATCGGCAGGTTGAACGCGCCCTCGATGATCTTGTTCTCGAGCGTACCGGCATTACGCCACTGGTTCGAGAAACCGGCAACGGCCGGGACCGGCACCTGAAGAATCTGGTTCTCGGCGCGGGCATTGATGTAGCTGAACTCAACGCCGAAGCGGTTGAAGAGCTCCGCGTCAAAGCCGATGTCCGTCTCGCGGATGATCTCAGGACCCAGGAGCGGGTTGCCAAGACCGGCCGGGGTGAGCGTACCGCCCGAACCAATCGAGAGGGTTTCGTACTGGGCCGAGAAGATCGGGCGGTTGCCCGCCGTGCCGACCGCAGCGCGAAGCTTGAGCTCATTCACGATGTCCTTCGCAAACCACCAAGCTTCCTCGGACGGGCGGTAGAGCACCGAGCCACGGCCGTAGGTCTGCCAGCGGTTGTCCTCGCCGAACACCGAGGCGCCGTCACGACGGATAAGACCGTCGAAGATCAGCTTGCCCTGGTAGTCGAGGCGACCGGTCAAGAAGAGACCAATCTGCGACGTCCGCGCCTGCGACGACGAGATGGACTGGTTCAGCGTCACCGACGAGGCGGTGTTCAGGCCTGCGACGACGAGATTGTCGCCAGAGAACCCGTCACCCACACCGTCCTGCTGCTCATACAGGTAGCGCAGGGTCACGCTGCCGTTCAGGTCCTGCGCCAGCTGGCGGCGCATGGTGACGTTGAGCGAGGTGTTGTAGGAGATGTTGAAGCTGTTGCCGCGCGAGAACGAGCCGAGCGGCTGGGTGATGTTCTGCACCGAGGTGCGGAAGCCCTTGTCGCGAATGAACTCGCCCCAGCTCGACGCATAGTCGTAGCCGAAGTTCCACTCGGCGTCCGCCCAGGTCACGGGGCGATACTTGATCGCCAAGGAGCCGAGGAAGCGCGCGTTGTCATCGACCTGCTTGGCGCCGATGGCCTCGCTGACCGGGTTGTAGTTCTGGTTGCCCTGCACGAGCGGGTTGTGACGCGGCATGAAGCGGCCCTGGGAGTCGCGCGCCATGATGTTGGCGAACGCCGGGGTACGCGAGAGGCCGAACCACACGCGGTTGTTGCCACCGACGAAGTTGCCACCGTCCGCGAAGGACTTGGTGAACATCGCCGTCGCGCCGACCGTCCACGCTTCACCGATCTGCTGATCGGCATTGAGGCGGAAGCCGTTACGGACGTAGCCGCGGAGGAACTCGACCGAGCCTTCCTGGGTCAGGTTGCTGAGCGAGGCGTACACATTCGCCGACCCGATGCGACCCGACATCGACACGTTCGTGTTCACGAACTGGCCGTTGGTCAGGAGCTGGTTGATCGGATCGTAGGTGCGCGGGAACGTGTTCGCCAGATAGTTGTGGCGAAGCATCGTCGGCGACGGGGCCGACGAGATGCCGATGTCGCCAATGAACGTGCGGGTGGCGAGCGTCAGGTCATCCGGGATGTCGTTGACGCGGCGGAGCTCCTGCTCCATCGTCGTCGTCCAGGTGCAGGACGGCTGGCCAGCCGTGCCGACGACCGCGACGCAGTAACGCGTGTAGGTCTCGTCCATCGTCAGCGCATGGGCGGTGGCGAGGTCGTAATCGCGCTCAACCGAGGACTGACCGTACTCGGTCGTCACGTTGAAGCGCATGCCGTCGTTCGTGGCACCCTTGCCGCGCTTGGTCGTGATGTTGATGACGCCGTTGCCGGCGCGCGACCCGTACAGCGAGGCGGCGGCCGCACCCTTCACGACCTCGACGCTTTCGATGTCCTGCGGGTTCACATCGGAGATGCCACCGTTGAAGATGATGCCGTCAACGATGATGAGCGGGCCCTGACCACGCCCCGAGGCGTTGATCGAGAGCGGCGCGCGGAGCAGGATCGCCGGGTCGGAACCCGGGCGGCCGGTGGTCGACGTGATCTGCACGCCGGCGACCTTACCCTGCAGCTGCGCGAACGCATTCGCGCCCGGGACCGGCATGTCTGCCGCGGTCACGGTGGCTACGGTGAACGGAACCTTGGTCTTCTCGGTTCCTTCCGCCACGCCGGTCACAACGACCTGGCTGAGGCGGTTCACGTCAGCTCGCAGCACGAAGTCGTGCGACTGCGATCCTTCCGACAGCGTGATCGACTTCACCTGCGGGGCGTAACCAAAGAGGCGCGCCCGGAGCACCACCTGCTGCCCGCGAACGCGAGCGCCTGGGATGGTGACGGTGTAACGGCCGTCTTCGCCCGTTCCCACCTGTACGGCAAGCGCCTCGATACCGACGCCTGCTCCGAAGAGCGGCTGTCCGGCCTCATTCGTCACCTTGCCCGTGATCGTCGCCGCGCCCTGCGCAGCAACAGATACGGGAGATGCGAACGAGAGGAGCACCGCGAGGATGGAGGCGCCAAGCCTCCGCATCCCGACTCGTTCCAGCATGTGCATACCTCGTGAAGGGGTTTTCCGATCCGACGATCACGCCACGTCGCGTGCCGCCTCCCAGCAACGAACCGTTCTCGCTGAGCGAGGCACGGGAACAACAGACTACAGCCCCTCCCGAGGGAGGGGGGAACCGAAGGTGAGTGAGGGTAACTCTTCAGTAACGGGGGCGCAACCCTCACAAACCCAACAAGAACCACCCCACAGGCCTCTTGCGAAGACCCGACCCCTCGCTCCCCGGCTGTAACCAAGGTCACAAGAAAGTGGTGGATTCTGTTATCCCTTACCCACCCCCCCCTAACCCCGTCACAAACCCGGTGCCTCCCCGGCCGCCGCGCCCGTTTCCGTCCGCCCCCGCCCCGGTTATCGTTTCCTTATGAATAGTGCCTCGCTCCGCCGGACCGGCCGACTCCTCGCCTTCACCGGCCTCGCCGCCCTCTCCGCGATCCTGTCCGCCTGCGGAAGCGCTGGTGCCGAACCCGCCTCCGACGAGGCCACCGCTGACGCCAGTTCGACGACCCTGACCGCCTCAGCCGCCGACTCCGCCCGCGACGCCCTCATCGCCCGCGCGGACTCCGGACGCATCAAAGGCAGCACCAACGCCACGGTCTGGCTCGTCGTCATTTCCGACTTCGAATGCCCGTTCTGCAAGCGCTGGCACGACGAAACAGCCCCGCGCCTCGAACGCGAGTATGTCCGCACCGGCAAGATCCGCATCGCGTATCTGAACTTCCCCATTCCGTCGCATCGCAATGCGCAGCCCGCGCACGAGTTCACGATGTGTGCCGCCGAACAGGGAAAGTTCTGGTCCGCCGCGAATGCCGTCTTCGATACGCAGGGGCTCTGGAAGCGCCGCAACGATGCCCCCGCCTACTTCGACTCCCTTGCCACCAACCTAGACGTGGATCGCGGCCGACTCCGCGCCTGCATCAATAGCGGCGACACCAGGCCACTCATTGACGCCGACTATCGCCGCAGCGTGCGCATCGGCATCGGCTCGACGCCGACCTTCCTCATTGGGGATCAGGCCATTGTCGGCGCCCAGCCCTATGAAGCGTTCAAGGCAGCCATCGATGCGGCGCTCGCCGCCAATCCTGCGCGCTAACGCGATGCCGCGTCCTCAGTGGCACGCGGCATTGGCTCCCGCTCCGTAAGTTCGTCGCGATGCATTCCCTGCTTCGTCTCCCGTACGCGCTCGCCGCGGCCCTCGCCGACAGCGCCACGCAGCTCCCCCTGTCGGGAGACGGAAAAATCGTGCGCAGTCTTCGCGCTCGGCGCGCAGCGCTCGAGGAGCTCGAGACTTGGGGCCTGACGCATCGCGATCCGTCGCGACCGCTCCTCTGGATGCACGCCCCATCCGTTGGCGAAGGATTGCAGGCGCGCCCGGTCCTCGAACTGCTCCGCGCGCGGCATCCGGAGTGGCAGTTGCTCTACACGCACTTCTCGCCGAGTGCCGAGAAGTTTGCATCGCAACTGCAGGTGGATGCGCACGGATATCTCCCCTTTGACAGCGCCGGAAACGCGGCACGCCTGCTCGATGCGCTGCGCCCCACGGCACTCGTCTTCGCGAAGCTCGACATGTGGCCCATCCTCGCGGAAGCGGCCGCGGCACGCGGCGTGCAGCTCGGCATCATCTCCGCCACGATGAGCGAAGGCTCCGGCCGACGCGGCGCCCTGGCGCAGGCCCTCACACGCGATGCCTTCCGCGCACTGCACGCCGTGGGGGCCATTGATGCCGCGGATGCCGACCGGTTGGCCGCCGTCGGGGTGCGCGCGGATCGCATCACGATCACCGGTGACACGCGCTACGACCAAGTGCACGCACGTGCCGCCGTACGCGGCGTGCATGCCGCACTGCTCGCCACACTCACCTCACCGCGCCCCACCCTCGTCGCGGGCTCGACCTGGCCCGCCGACGAGCGCGTCCTCCTCTCCGCCTGGCGGGCGCTTCGTGTGGCAGTCCCCGATGCACGCCTGCTGATTGCCCCGCATGAGCCAACCGAGGCGCACTGCGCGCCCATTGAAGCCTGGGCCCACGAAGCGGGGCTTTCGATTTCCCGACTCGGCGCCGCGCGTGCCACGCACGATGTCGTGCTCGTGGATCGCATCGGCGTGCTCGGCGATCTCTACGGCCTCGCCGACGCTGCCTTTGTGGGCGGCGGATTTCATGCCGCCGGATTGCACTCGGTCCTCGAGCCCGCGGCCTTCGGTGTGCCGGTGCTCTTTGGGCCACGCCATCACGCGAGCCGCGACGCGCGCCTGCTCTACGAGAGCAATGGCGGCCAGCCCGTGCAGGACACCCCGGAACTCGTACGCGCGCTCCGGATCTTGTTTACGGAACCGGACACGCGCGCGAGAGCTGGTGATGCCGCCAAGGGCACGGTGATTGGTGGACTCGGGGCGGCGGAGCGATCGGGGGAGCTTATTGAACTTCTGATGAAGGATGGAGGATGAAGGTTGAAAGAAACTGCAGGGCTTCATCCTTCATCCTCCATCCTTCATCCTAGAATTAGCGCCGCAGGCCGCGCGGTGTCCACGCGAACGAAATGCCGACGCCGCTGCCATCGCCGAGCGCGGCCGCGAGACGAATCTGCATCTGCTCGTTGAGTTCAAAGCCAGCACCGATGTCGAGATCAATGTCGGTTTCGGTGTTCGACACATTGCCCGCCGAGACGCGATTGAGCGAGACGCGCGGATGCACGAACGGTGTGATCGCATAGCGTCCCTCGAGGGGGAAACGATGCCCGATCGCGACGCCAACGGGAATGCGCAGAAGGCTCGCGCCATTGCCCGTGGTGACGCCAATCCCGGCGCCGAGGACCATGTCGAATGGCAGCTCGTTGGTCGCCTTGGTGAGCTGCACATGCATGGAGCCGCCGAGAATCAGGGTCGCATCTCCAGGGCCATCGCCGATGCCGAACTCGCCGGTGAACTGGAGGCGCTGATCGCCGAGCCCCTCACGCCACTGCGCAATGAGCGCGCTCCCGCCGGTGTAATCGGCGAGGGCGAAGTTGTATTCGCGCTCGGCCACGCGGGTGGGCTGCAGGGCCGGATACAAGCCGGCCTGCGCCTGCGTGGCGGCGGGAATGGCGAGGGCGAGAACAAGAGCGAAGGAGAGCTTGCGCATTGGTGTCATGGAGTCGTTCGAGGGGAAGTGCGTGCGTGTACGTCGTGTTGACGAATAAACCGGTGCGGGGGTTTCGGTTCCGTGTGGTGGCTGTTGAACGGCGTTCACCACGGAGACACGGAGACACGGAGACACGGAGGATTCGAGGCGCCAAGCCGGCGCGCTGTTCACGTACATCGTCTTCCTGAATGGTGACCCGCGTTACATGCACGCGTCGACACCCTCCGTGTCTCCGTGCCTCCGTGGTAATCAGCCTCGACTCTTACGCAGCTCGCAAGCAAGAAACGGGCTCCGATCTCAATGAGAGATCGGAGCCCTTCGCGCCTTCCTGTGAACAAGAAGTTCTACAACTTCGACGCCTTCTCCGTCACCACGCGCACCACGTTGTCCACGACCTGGAGAAACCCGCCCTCAACCTGAAAGCGCTGCGCATCGTTGCCAATGCGGAGCACTCCAGCGCCGAGCGTCGTGACCATCGGGGCGTGCGAGGGAAGAATGCCGACCTCGCCATCGAAGGCCGGGGCCGTCACCGAGGACGCCTCGCCCTCGAAGAGCGTGGCTTCCGGCGAGATGACAGAGACCTTGAGCACGTTACCCACGGCCATTACGCCATCGCCTTGGCGTTCTCGACCACGTCGTCGATGCCGCCGGCCATGAAGAAGGCCTGCTCGGGGAGGTGATCGAACTCGCCGGCGACGAGGCGCTCGAACGAGCTGATCGTCTCCTCGAGCTTGACGAACTTGCCCGGGCGGCCCGTGAACTGCTCGGCGACCGAGAAGGGCTGCGACATGAAGCGCTGCAGACGACGCGCACGGCCGACGATCTTCTTGTCGTCTTCGGCGAGTTCGTCCATGCCCAAAATCGCGATGATGTCCTGGAGCTCCTTGTAGCGCTGGAGAATGCGCTGCACCGAGCTGGCGACGTTGTAGTGACGCTCGCCCACCACCTGCGGATCACGGAGGCGCGAGCCCGCCGCGAGCGGATCCACGGCCGGGTAGATGCCGAGCTCCGTGATGGCGCGCGAGAGCACGACTGTTGCGTCGAGGTGGGCGAAGGCCGTGGCCGGCGCCGGGTCGGTGATGTCGTCGGCAGGAACGTAGATGGCCTGCACCGAGGTGATCGAGCCGTCGCGCGTCGAGGTGATGCGCTCCTGCAACTCGCCCATTTCGGTCGCCAGCGTCGGCTGGTAGCCCACGGCGCTCGGCATACGGCCGAGGAGCGCGGAGACTTCCGAACCCGCCTGCGTGAAGCGGAAGATGTTGTCGATGAAGACCAGCACGTCCGACTTCTCAACGTCGCGGAAGTACTCGGCGACCGTGAGGCCGGCGAGACCGACGCGAAGACGCGCTCCCGGCGGCTCATTCATCTGGCCGTAGATCAGGGCGACCTTATCGAGAATGTTCGCTTCCTTGAACTCGAGATACAGGTCGTTCCCTTCACGCGTGCGCTCGCCCACGCCGCAGAACACGGATTTGCCGCCGTGCGCCTTCGCGACGTTGTTGATGAGCTCCTGAATGACGACCGTCTTGCCGACGCCGGCGCCGCCGAAGAGCCCGATCTTACCACCCTTCACGAACGGGGCGATGAGGTCGATGACCTTGATGCCCGTCTCGAAGATTTCGGTCTTGGGCTCGAGATTGACGAAGTCAGGACGCTTGCGGTGAATCGGCCAGCGCTCGACCGAGGCCGGGATCTCGGCGCCCATGTCGACCGGCTCGCCGAGCACGTTGAGGATGCGCCCGAGGGCGGCCGCACCGACCGGCACCGCGATGGCGGCACCCGTGTCGCGCACGGCCATGCCGCGCACGACGGCGTCGGTGGTGCTCATGGCGACGGCGCGCACTTGGTTACGACCGATGTGCTGTTGCACCTCGGCGACGACGCGGACCGACTGGCCCGAGTCCGTGGTGGTCTTGATCTCAACGGCGTTGTAGAGCTCGGGCAGATGCCCGGCTTCGAACTCGACGTCGATGACCGGTCCGATGACCTGGACGATCTTGCCGATGGCGTTCACGGTAGCGGTAGTCATGATTTGGCTCAGCCCTGGAGCGCAGAGGCACCGCCGACAATCTCGGCGATCTCTTGCGTGATCTGCGCCTGGCGGGCGCGGTTGTAGGTGCGACGGAGGAGGTTCAACATCTCGCCGGCGTTGTCGGTGGCATTCTTCATCGCCGTGCGGCGCGCAGCCTGTTCGGCCGCGACGGTCTCGACGAGCGCGCGATACACCGCATTGCGCACGTACAAGGGCAACAGCTCGGTGAGGATGGCCTCAGCCGAGGGATAGAGCAGGTAATCCTTCTGGCCACCCTTCGCCGCCGGCGGCGTCACCGGGAGCACGCGGTCGGTCGTCGGCGGCGTGGAGAGCACCGAGTTGAAACGCGAGCCGATCACGTAGACGGCGTCGAGCTCTTCGGCGACGAACCTCGCCATCAACGTCTCCACGAGGGAGGACGCATCGGCGGCAGTCGGCTTGTCGGTGATATCGGTGCGCTGCACCGCCACTTCGCGACCGATGTAGCGGAAGTAGCCGAGGCCCTTCTTGCCGACCACGTGGAGCTCGACCTTTGTCCCCGCGGCCTCGAGGCGCGCGACAGTCGCACGCGCTTCCTTGATGAGGTTCGCGTTGAACGCGCCGGCAAGGCCGCGATTCGACGTGAGCAACACCACTGCGGCCGTCCGCTCAGTCGCGGGCTGGCGCAGGAGCGGGAAACGCTCGGCCAGCTCGGGGTTGTAGAGCGACGCAATGACATCGCCGAGCGCATGCGCGTACGGACGCGCTGCGACGACGCGGTCTACCGCGCGCTTCATCTTGGAGGTGGCGACCATCTCCATCGTACGCGTGATTTTACGCGTATTCTCGACGGATTTGATGCGACCTTTTAGTTCGCGTCCTTTGGCCATTTCTTAATTGGAAAGCGATGGAGGATGGAGGTGGGAGGATGCGCGGCCGTACGGCCGCGCCCCCTTCATCCTTCAACCTTCATCATCCCTTGGATGCCTTGTACTGCTCGATTGCCCTGCGCAGCTCTGCTTCGATGTCCTTCGACACGACCTTCGTCGTGCGGATGGTGTCGCCGACGTTCGGATACTGCGCCTTCATGTAGGCGTGGAAGCCCGATTCCCACTCGCGGACCTTGGCCACCGGCACATCGTCGATGAAGCCGTTGGAAACCGCGAAGATGACCATGACCTGCTGCTCCACCGGCATCGGCGTGTACTGGCCCTGCTTGAGGACCTCCACCGTGCGCGCGCCGCGATCAAGCTGACGCTTGGTGGCGGCATCGAGGTCGGAGGCAAAGGCCGAGAAGGCTTCGAGCTCGCGGTACTGCGCGAGGTCGAGGCGGAGACGGCCGGCGACGCCCTTCATCGCCTTGATCTGCGCCGCGCCACCGACGCGCGACACCGAGATGCCGACGTTGATCGCAGGACGGACGCCGGCGAAGAAGAGATCGCCTTCGAGGAAGATCTGTCCGTCGGTGATCGAGATGACGTTGGTCGGGATGTAGGCCGACACGTCGCCGGCCTGCGTCTCGATGATCGGGAGCGCGGTGAGCGAGCCACCGGCGGCGAAGATCGTCTTGTTGTCGATGACCTTCGGGTCGGTCGAGAGCTTGGCCGCACGCTCGAGGAGACGCGAGTGGAGATAAAACACGTCGCCCGGGAAGGCTTCACGGCCCGGCGGGCGGCGAAGAATCAGCGACAGCTGACGGTACGCAGCAGCCTGCTTGGTGAGGTCGTCATAGACCGCGAGCGTGGCCTTCCCCTCGTGGTACATGAAGTACTCGGCCATCGCGACGCCGGAGTAGGGCGCGATGTAC
>JANLTT010000244.1:0-20237 GCA_031363115.1 Gemmatimonas sp. | reverse complement strand
CTGCGAGTCTATACGAGTCGAGGTACGCGGAGTTTCGTTCCGCGAGTTGCCGTTCATCCAATCGTGTGTCGAGGTCATCGGCGATGGCGCGACCGACGCGTCCGACTCGGAGAATGCCGAACAAAGTCATATCGCGACGGCGAATCTGCTGAGAGGGAATGCGGGTCATGCGCGGTCAGCTCTGTTGGAGGACGATGCATCGTCCGGTCGGCGATAGACGAGGTCGGAGAGCGGGGCGAATGGCTCCCGCGCAAATACGGCCTCGACGGGTAAGGCGAAGAGTTCGGTGATGCGTAGCGCGAGCTCGAGTGAAGGGTTGTATTCACCCCGCTCGAGATAGCCGATGGTCTGGTAGTTGACCCCAAGGGCGTCAGCCAACGCTTGGCGCGAGAGCCCGCGTTCGGCTCGCAGGACAGCAATGCGGTTGTGGATTCGCACTCCGTCTGGGCGTCCCTTTTCGTTGTCTTGCATGTACTTAATGTTGTAGTAATACAACAGAATGTCAATTTCTGAGATTTATGCGGTCCTGGCACGAGTGCGTTGCTGATAGGTCTGGGGCTCTCTGCGAGCTACTTTAGAGCGTGCAAAGAACCGTCATTTCCCCGGCCGAGAGTGCCGCGTTGGTGCCCGAACTCGCGGCGACCCGGAACCCCAATGTCTGGGTGTATCGCTACGCGCACCCGACCGAGCCGTGGACGCTGTCCATCGCGACGCATGCGCCGTCCGGCTCCGGCAAGTTGTCACTCGGCGGGTTCCGCATTGCGCCGCTTGAGCGCACGACCTCTCCCGGCTTCACCACCGATCGCGAGGCGATTGCGCTTGCGATGGGGATGGAGGAGAAGGTCCATTGGTCGCGCGTGATTCATGTGGGCGGACCGCTCGCGATTCGCGACATCACGCGCATCGTGGGCGGGAAGTGCGTGCTCGCGCCGACGGATGATGCGCGCGTGGGAAATGCGCGAGACGCCGAGCTGCTGGGTTGGGCGGCGGAGTGCCTCAATGATGTGGAGCGCACGGACGGCATCCACATCACGACGGGGCAGGACCTTGGTCATGGGCGCATGTCTGACGGCAAGACCGGCTCGTTGGAGTTTCTGCATGCGCGCTTTCAGGGGAGTGTCGTCGCCGATACCTCGGTGCCGACGGGCGAGGGGAACTACCAGTTGCTCCGCGGGATGTTGCGGGCGCACGGCGTTCCGCTCGAGCGCGCGACGATCGGGTTGATTGGCTGCGGAAACATCGGGATGCACATCATCAAGCGGTTGCGCTCGCATGAAGGGGTCACGATTCTCGCGTGTGAGTCGCGTGAAGAGCGTCGCGCCGAGTTGGAGGCGATGGGGATCCGCACCTGGGGACCGGATGCGAAGCAGGCCTTCCTGAAGTTGCCGATGGATGCGCTGGTGGTGAATGCGGCCGGTGGGACGCTGGACCCGTTCTCGATTGCGACGTGCGCCGCGAATCCGCAGTTGCGGGTGGTGTGCGGGAGCGAGAATCTCGTGATGCCCGATGCGAAGGGCGTGCGCACGCTGCGCGACGCGAAGAAGGTGTATGCGCCGACCGAGTTGGGTGGGATGATGGGCTATCTCACGGCGGTGGAGCAGTATCTCTGCGTGCTCGAAGGACTCGACTTCGATGTGAACACGGTGTTGAAGGCGGCCGTGCGACTCGACACCGCGGGCTATGAGGCGACGTCGCGGATTCTCGCGCGGGCACATCAGGAGACGTTCGAGGAGGCGGTCACCGGGCTGTACGCGCGCCGACTTGCCTAGCATGCCTGGGTGTACGGCAGCCCGGGCTTGACGCCGGCGACCAAGCGCGGATATACTCCGTTCAACTGAAGCCCGTGGTCATTTGCCGCGATTGCCGCCACGCTAAAGAAAGTGCTAAAACGCGAAGTACCCGCGGCGTGCCCGCGGGTTTTTTGTTTCCCGGGTCCGCCAACGGACCTCAGCGGCCCTCTCAACATGAGAGGGCTTTCGCGTTTCCAGCGGCCGCCTGTGTCCTGGAGTCCGCTCGATGTCTGCCACCGCTGGTTCTGCCACATCCGTCGCGCTGTCCGAGTCCACGCGTCCACTGCGCGCGATTTCGATTCCCCAACTCCCGCTCGACGGCGGCGAGGTCATGCGGGACGTGCGAATCGCCTATCATCTCGATGGCGCACTGACCTCGCGGCGCGACAACGTCGTCCTCGTCCTGCATGCGTTGACGGGCACGCCGGACGCCGCGGGCGATTGGTGGCGCGCGGTGATTGGCGCGCAGTCGGCCATCGACACGACGCGATGGGCGGTGTTGGCGCCGAATCTTCTTGGCAGCTGCTACGGCACGACGGGCCCGCGGGCGGGAGAGACGTTGCCCGCCATCACGGTGCGTGATCAGGCGCGCGCGATTGCGCTGCTGCTCGAGCGCTTGGCAATTCCGCGTGTTGCGCTGGTGACTGGTGGATCGCTCGGCGGCATGGTCGCGCTTGAGTTTGCGGCGAGCTTTCCCGGCCGAGTGGAGCGTGCAGTGGTGTTTGCCGCGCCGGCGCGGCTCGGTGCGGCAGCGATTGCGTGGTCGCACACGCAACGTGAGGCGTTGCGCATTGGTGGAGAGCAGGGGCTCGCGCTGGCGCGGGCGATTGCCATGATCAGCTATCGGTCGGCGGTGAGCTTCGCGGGACGCTTCGATCGGCGGCATGGACCCACTGGAGCGTTCGCCGTGCAGGAGTGGCTCGCCCACCATGGATCGGCGCTCACGGCTCGCTTCACGGCGGAGTCGTATGGCACCCTGCTTGATGTGATGGACTCGCACGATGTCGGTGCGGATCGAGGAGGCATCGGTGAGCGGCTCCGCGCGAGTGGCACGCGGTTCACGGGGGTGGGAATCCCGGGCGATCTGTTCTGTCCGCCGCAGGAGGTGGCGAGCTGGGTAAACGCAGCGGGAGGTGAGTACCGCGAGATTGACTCGGTGCACGGGCACGATGCCTTCTTGATTGAGCAGGATCAGGTCGCGGCGATTCTCTCCACCGAACTCGCGGCCATCGTTGCGGCCGCCTCGTCAGCAACGCCGTTCAAAAAAACTTGGGCGCCGCGCGCTGCGGAGGTCGCATGACCACCACCGTTCGGTTGGCGGTCGCAGGATGCGGCACAGTCGGTGGCGCGCTCCTCGATCTCATTGAACGCCATGGGCCGCGGCTCGCGCAGCGGAGCGGGGTGCGCTACGAGATCTCGCGCGTGCTCGTGCGTGACACGGCGCGTCCGCGCGCAGCGCATCTGGATCGCACGTTACTGACGGACTCGGTGGATGACTTTCTCGCGACGCCCGCCGATGTCGTCGTGGAGGCAATCGGCGGTGTGAATGAGGCGGCGCACATCGCACGGACGGCACTCGGCCGCGGGCGGCGACTCGTCACGGCGAACAAGGCGTTGCTCCGCGTGGCGGGGCCGCAACTCTCGGCGCTGGCTCGCACGCATCGCGATCGCGGGGCGACGCTCGACTTCGAAGCTGCGGTGGGAGGCGGTGTACCGATTGTGCGGCTACTGCGAGAGTCACTCGGCGGCCACGGTCTCCAGCGAATCCGCGGTGTGCTTAACGGCACGACGAACTACATCCTCTCGCGCGTTGAGAAGGGGACCCCGTTTGAAGAGGCGCTGGCGGCCGCGCAGTGTGCCGGTTTTGCGGAAGCCGATCCCTCGCGTGATCTCGATGGGCGTGACGCGGCGGACAAGATCGCGGTGCTGGCCTGGCTCGGCTTTGGGATTGATCCTTCGACGCTCGATGTGCGCACGTCGGGGATCGGGCCCGAGTTGGTGGCCGATGCCGTGGCGGCGGCGAAGCGTGGACGCGCGGTGCGGCTGGTGGCGACCGCGCACTTGGTGGGTGATGGCGTCTATGCCACCGTCGCCCCGCGCGTCGTGCCGGCGGGCCACCCCTTCGCGCAGGCGCGCGATGAAGAGAACCTCATTCAAATCGAAAGCGAGAGCGCCGGGACCGTCACGGTCGCCGGTCGCGGTGCCGGTGGAAGTGCCACGGCATCGGCCCTGCTCGCGGACATCCTTCGCACCACGGAGACCATCTAATGTCGCGCCCATTGCATCCCGAAACCCTCGCCATTCGCACGCAACACCCAACCTCGCCGTCGCGCGAACATGCGGTGCCGCTCTTCCTCACGTCGAGTTTTGTGTTCGATGACGCCGAGCAGGCGCGGGCACTCTTCGCCGATGAGATCGAGGGGCCGGTCTACAGCCGGTACTCGAATCCGAACACCGACGAATTCGTGCGGAAGCTCTGCTTGCTGGAGGGCGCGGAGGATGGCATTGCGACGGCGTCGGGGATGTCGGCGGTGTTCACCGCGATTGGCTCCATCGTGCAGAGCGGGGATCACATCGTCGCGGGGAGGGCCCTATTTGGATCGACGCATCAGTTGTTGACGCGGGTCTTCCCCAAGTGGGGAGTCACGCACAGCTACGTGGACGGTGATTCGCCCGAGGCGTGGGCGGCGGCGCTCACGCCGGCGACGAAGTTGATCTTCGTGGAGACGCCGTCGAATCCCGGGCTCGATCTCGTGGACCTCGCCGCACTCGGCGCACTCGCGAAGTCACGGGGCATTCCGCTCGTCGTGGATAATTGCTTCAGCACGCCTATTCTCCAGCAACCGCTCAAGCAGGGCGCATCGCTTGTGGTGCACTCGGCCACGAAGTTCATTGACGGGCAGGGACGCACTCTGGGCGGGGCGATTGTCGGCGATGCAAAGCTGGTGGCGGAAGCGCGGTATCTCGCGCGGCACTCAGGGCCGGCGCTCTCACCATTCAATGCGTGGGTGTTGAGCAAGAGCTTGGAGACGCTCTCGCTGCGGATGGAGAAGCATTGCGCGAACGCGTTGCGCGTCGCCTCGCACTTCGAGGGGCACGCGGCCGTGCAGCGTGTGCGGTATCCGCACTTGCCGTCGCATCCGCAGTACGCGCTCGCCAAACGGCAGATGTCGCTCGGTGGCGGTGTGCTCACACTGCAACTCGCGGACTATGCCACGGCGCGTCGCTTCCTGGATGCGCTGGAGATCTGCTCGCACTCTCCCAACCTTGGGGACACGCGCACGATCGTCACGCATCCGACCTCCACCACGCACTCCAAGCTCACGGAGCAGGAACGTCAGAGCGTGGGCATCACGCCGGGGCTGCTCCGGATTTCGGTGGGGCTAGAGCACGTGGACGACATCATCGCCGATATCGAGCAGGCGCTCTCGCGCGCGGTCGAGTCTGCCGTGGAGCGGGTGTTTGAAGAGGCGGTCGCGGTGTAGCGGCCGCGGCACGCCCCGCGGTTAACGCGCGCGGAACTTCGCGAGCGCTTCCCGGGTGAAGTCCGAGAGCACCATCCGTCCGCTCATGGCCGCGCGCTCGCTCATGCGCTGCTCCCAATTCTCCGTGCCGGCCCAGAAGATCTTCTTCATCTCGGCCATCGCTTCGGGATTGCTCGCGGCAAGTCGTGTGGCGTGCGCGTGCACGGCGGCATCGAGCGCCGTGATGTCCTCGCAGAGCATCGCGTAGAGGCCGTGGCGTTCGCACCACTCGGCGTCGTGCCAATCGGCATGGACGCCGAGGAACTGGAACGGGGCGAGGCCGAGTTTCCGCTCGAGCACGACGCCCACGACGAACGGGCCGATGCCAACCTGGAGTTCGCTGAGCTTGGCCTGCGCCGATCGCACGGCGAAGGAGTAGTCGCTGGCGGCGATGACGCCGAGCGCCCCGCCGGCTGCACGTCCCTGGACGCGGGTCAGGACGAACTTGGGGGCGCGGATCATCGCGAGGATCACGCGGGAGAAGCCGGAGAAGAACTCCTGGCCTTCGGCGGGGGTCGCGACCGCGGTGAACTCGTCGAAGGAGGCGCCGGCGCAAAAGGTGCTGGTACCGGCGCTCTTGAGGACGATCACGCGGGCGGCGGGATCGGACCCGAGAGTGGTGATGCCCGCCGCGAGTTCATTGAGCAGCTTGGCGGGGAGGGAGTTTCCCTTTGGGTGGGAAAACTCGACGGTTCCGATTCCGTTGGCGACGGAAAGCTGGACACGTCCTTCGGGCACGGCGGCGGAGGCAGGGGCGTTCGTCGTCATGGAGAGGAAAGATAGCGTGTCCTCCGCCTCCTGATTGTCCAGCTTCCGCGTTCAACTATAGATTGAAGCCATGACCCAGACGACCGTCCCCCAAGAGGAAGCAGCGCTCCTCGACGCCTTTGAGGCGCGTATCGCCGCGGGCGAGTGCATCGAGCCCAAGGACTGGATGCCGGAGCGCTACCGGAAGCAGCTCACGCGGATGATGGCGCAGCACGCGCACTCCGAGATCGTGGGGATGCTCCCGGAAGGGAATTGGATCACCCGCGCTCCTTCGCTGCGCCGGAAGATGTCGCTCATCGCCAAGGTGCAGGACGAGGCCGGGCATGGGCTCTACATCTACTGCGGCACTGAGACGCTCGGCGTGGACCGCCACGATCTGTTCAATCAGCTGCTCGATGGGACGGCCAAGTACTCGTCGATCTTCAATTATCCGACGCTCAGCTGGGCGGACATGGGGGTGATTGGCTGGTTCGTGGATGGCGCGGCGATTGTGAATCAGACGGTGCTCGCCAAGGCCTCCTACGGGCCGTATGCCCGCGCGATGGTGCGCATCTGCAAGGAGGAGAACTTCCACAAGCGGCAGGGCTACGAGATTTGCGCGACGCTCGCGAATGGCACGCCGGCGCAGAAGGAGATGCTTCAGGATGCGGTGAACCGCTTCTGGTGGCCGTCGCTGATGATGTTTGGACCGAGCGATGCGAACTCGCCGAACTCGGCGGAGCTGCTGAAGTGGCGCGTGAAGCGGAAGACCAACGACGAACTGCGTCAGCGTTTTGTGAACCTCACGGTGCCGCAGGCGCAGGCGATTGGGGTGACGATTCCGGATCCCGATCTCGCGTTCAATGCGGAGACGAAGAACTGGGAGTTTGGGGAGATTGATTGGGCGGAGTTCTGGCAGGTGGTGGGTGGGAATGGGCCGTGCAATGCGGAGCGGCTCGAGGCGCGGAACAAGGCGCATGATGACGGCGCGTGGGTGCGTGAGGCGGCGTTGGCGCATGCTGCCAAGCATTCGCGCGCGGTTTCGGCGGCTTGATGAACTACCTCAACTACTTCAACTGCTTTAACTGCTTCAACTGCTTCACCACAGAGACACAGAGGCACGGAGAACTGCTTCTCTTGGGGGTGCGCCGTGGCTGAGACTTCTTGGCCTTTGTGGGAGGTGTTTACCCAGGGGGCGTCTGGTCAGCCCTTTGAGCATGCGGGGTCGGTGCATGCCACCGACGCGGAGCATGCGCTGCAGAATGCGCGCGATGTGTATGCGCGGCGTGGGGAGGCGGTGAATTTGTGGGTGGTGCCTTCCGCGGCGATTACGGCGTCGGCGCCGTCGGATGCGGGGCCGTTTTTTGAGCCTGGGAATGACAAGGCGTATCGGCATCCGCAGTTCTACAAGATCCCGCGCGGCGTGCGCGTCTTTTGATGGCCGCGCACGAGGAAGGCGACGCCGGAGGCATTGCGGCGGGCGAGGCGAAGGCTGGGACGGGAGTGGTCGCGGCAGCGCGGCAGGCGCCGTTGGCAGCGCCGCTCGTGGAGTATCTCCTGCGCATCGGGGATGATCGCCTCATTCTCGGGCATCGCATGTCCGAGTGGACGGGGCATGGGCCGATCCTCGAAGAAGACATTGCGACGGCAAACATCGCGCTCGACCTCATTGGTCAGGCGGCGCAGTTCCTGAAGCTGGCGGGCGCAGTGGAAGGCGCGGGGCGCGATGAAGATGCGCTCGCCTACTTCCGCGATGGCGTGAAGTTCCGCAACTGCCTGCTCGTCGAGTTGCCGAAGGGAGATTTCGGCGACACGATGGTGCGTCAGTTTCTGTTCGATGCGTACAGCGTGCTGCAGCTCGAGGCCTTCACCAAGTGCGGGCACGAGACGCTTGCGGCCATTGCGGCAAAGGCGCTCAAGGAAGACAAGTATCATCTCCGCCACTCGAGTGAGTGGGTGGTGCGCATGGGGGACGGCACCGAGGAGAGTCACACGCGCGTGCAGGCGTCACTCGACCGCCTCTGGAAGTACACCGGCGAACTCTTTGCCACGGATGACATTGATGCCGCGGTCGCGGTGCTTGGCGTGTCGGTGGACCAGGCGGGTATCAAGGTGCGCTGGGACGCGATGGTGACTGACGTGCTGACGCGCGCGACGCTGACCCGCCCCGCCGATGGGCCAATGCAGCTGGGTGGTCGTCGTGGGCGGCACACGGAGCATCTCGGGCACCTGCTCGCGACGATGCAGAGCGTCGCGCGGGCGCATCCCGGTGCGTCCTGGTGATGCGCTTTTCGCGCGAGCAGCTCTACGCGATCCTCGGCACCGTACCTGATCCCGAAGTGCCGGTGATTTCCGTGGTGGAGTTGGGCATCGTGCGTGAGGCATCACAGCGCGAGGATGGGACGGTTGAGGTGACAATTACACCGACGTACAGCGGGTGCCCGGCGATGTACGAGATCGAGAAGGATGTGCGTAGTGCGCTGGAGGCTGCGGGTGCGAGGGCGGTGGAGGTGCGCACCGTGCTCTCGCCGGCCTGGACGACCGACTGGATTCCCGAAGAGGCCCGCGAGAAGCTGCGAAAGTACGGCATCGCGCCGCCGGGACGCGCGGAGAGCGGTGGGCTCGTGATGCTCACCCGCGCCCGCACCCCGGTGGCCTGCCCCTGGTGCGGCTCCCGGAATACCTCGCTCAAGAGTGAGTTTGGCAGCACGGCCTGCAAGGCGATTCACGTCTGCAACGACTGCCGGCAGCCGTTCGACGAGTTCAAGGCGATCTGAGCTCGTCGGGCCGTCGCCACCCGCGCTGCCATCGCGCGGCGGGCCGCTGTCGCCGCTCGTTTCGTCAGACCGCGGGTCGGCGTCGTGCCACGCGGGATTCCCCTAGGCGAATCGCCCACCCCTGCTCGGGGCAAATCCTTACTGCGCGGCCCGTTCGGCGACCGAAATTATAGGTGCAGATTATCTGCATCTTTACTCACGTCGCCCCGGAGCCTCTCCATGATGCCTGTTCGCGCTCTTTGCCCCCTCCTCGCCGTTGGCCTGTTGCTCCCGCTGGCCAGCTGTCGCGAGTCGGCTGATTCGGTTCCCGCTGCCGCGGCAGCAGCCAGCGCGGGTGGCGCTGCCTCGGTGAAGGACGATGTCTCCAACCCCGATGTCGTGAAGGTCGCCGTGGGTTCGCCCGATCACACCACCCTCGTGGCGGCGTTGCAGGCCGCAGGGCTCGTGGACGTGATGAGCGCCACGGGGCCGTACACTGTCTTTGCGCCGATCAACGCGGCCTTTGACGCACTGCCGCCTGGCACGGTCGAGGACCTGCTGAAGCCGGAGAATAAGTCGAAGCTCTCAAAGATTCTGCAGCACCATGTGACGACCTCCGCGCTTGAACTCGACTTCTTCGAAGACGGGCAGTCGATCGGTATGGTCGATGGCGGACGCGCCACCATCACGCATCGCGAGGGCGCGACCTACATCGATGACGCGAAGGTCATTGGGTCGGTCCGTGCGTCCAATGGGTGGGTGCACGTAATCGACAAGGTCGTGCTACCGAAGTAGTCGCGTTCGGAAATCGCGTTGGGTCATACGATCTGCCGTTTCCAGCGCCCCCGCTTGAACAGGAGGGCGCTGGTGACGGCGAGCGCAGAATACGCGATGGGCACGGCGAGAAAAACGCCGCGTTCGGCAAAGTCCGTGCGCGTCGCGAGGAACCACGCGAGCGGAATCTGCAGCACCCAGAAGATGCCGAAGTTGATCCAGCTCGGCGTGCGCGTGTCGCCAGCGCCGTTGAACGCCTGTTCGAGCACCATGCCGAGCGCGTAGAGCGGGAAGCCGAGCGACATCGCGCGCAGTCCAAAGATGCCGACCGCAAGAACGTCGGCATCACGCGAGAACCATCCGACGATCGTCGGCGCGAATACGATAAACACGACTGCGGTGAGCGACAGCACCACCATGTTGATGCGCGCCGCGGTCCACACCGACTGTTCGGCGCGATCGGGGAGCCCGGCCCCCAGCGACTGGCCCACCATGGTCGCGGCCGCGGCGCCGATTCCGAAGGCCGGCATCAGTGCGAAGATCAGCACGCGCACGGCGATGGTGTAGCCCGCGAGCGCGGAGGCGCCGAAGGTCGAGGTGACCCGTACGAGCGCAATCCAGCTCATTGAACTGAGTGCCACCTGCACGGTGCCCCAACCGCTGAGCCGTGCGATGGCAAGCATGGTCGTCGGTTCGAGCTGCAGATGCTCGCGCGAGACGGCGAGATGTCCCGTTCCACGACCGAGCAACCAGAGCGCGTAGAGCAGTCCGGTGCCGCGACCGATGGTGGTGGCGACGGCCGCGCCGACGAGTCCCATTTCGGGAACGGGACCAATACCGAAGATGAACACCGGACAGAGCACGATGTTGAGGCCGTTGCCGAGGATCAGCACACGCATCGCCACGGCGGGATCGCCCGCGCCGCGAAAGACGGCGTTGACGAGGAAGAGCAGAAAGGCGGTTGAACTCGCGGCCAGCGAGAGCCGCGCAAAGGGCGTCCCGACGGCGAGCACCTCGGCGTCGGCCCCCATCAGTGTCAGCAACTCCGGCGCATAGATCGCGCCGAGGACGCCGATGACGCCGGAGACCAGCGCGCCGAGCACGAGCACTTGCACCGCTGCGCGCGCGGCCGCGTCGGGATCCTTCTCGCCAATGCGTCGCGCGACCGTCGCGGTCGCGCCGATGCTGAGTCCGAAGGAGATCGTGTAGATGACAATCATCAACGACTCGGTCAGTCCGACGGTCGCGACCGCCGCGGCCCCGAGCCGACCGACGAAGAAGATGTCGACGACGGCGAAGACGCTCTCCATCATCATCTCCACGACCATCGGCACGGCGAGGAGCAGGATGGCGCGACCGATGGCCCCCTGCGTGTAGTCGTGCTCCGTGCCCTTCAGCGCGTCGCGAATGTCACGCCACAGGCCCCCTTCGTGGGTGCTGTTAGACACGCAGCAACGCGTCCATCGCATCCGCGAGTTGGTCAACGCCAGGAAGCACGGCATCGAGCAGCACGGGATGATACGGCATCGGAATGTCCTTCGGCGCGATGCGATGCACGGGGGCATCAAGGTGCCAGAATGCCTCCTGCGCCACGGTCGCGGCAATCTCGGCACCGAAGCCGGCCGTGAGATTGTCCTCGTGGATGATGAGGCAACGCCCGGTCTTGGTGACGGAGGCGAGTACGGTGTCGCGGTCCCACGGAGCGATGGTACGGAGGTCAATGAGCTCAACGGCGCCCTCGAAGCGCGCAGCGGCTTCGGCGACGCGATGCGTGAGGGCGCCCCACGTGACCACCGTGGCATCCTTGCCGGGCTGCACGATGCGGGCGCGACCGAACGGGAGGACGTAGTCATCGCCGGGATAGCGTGCGGTCCCATCGCCCGTCATGAGCAATGCGCGATGCTCGAAGAACACGGTCGGATTTGGCGAACGCATCGCGAAGCGCAGCAGCCCGACGGCATCCGCCGCGTTCGAAGGCATCGCGACCTGCCAGCCGTAGGCGTGGGCGAAGCGCACTTCATCGCTCAGCGAGTGCCAGGGATCGCCGACATCCTTACCGAAGCCGCCCGGCATGCGAACCACCATCGGTGAGGCGAATCGATTCGCCGTGCGCCACCGCAATGTGCCCGCGTTGTTGAGCTGCTCGGTGGCGGGGTCCGCATACTTGCGAAACTGAATCTCCGCGACAGGCATCAAGCCGGCGATGGCCAATCCTGATGCACGACCGATGATGCCTTCCTCGCTCAACGACGTATCGAAGACACGCTGCGCACCGAACTGCTTTTGTAGTCCCTCGGTGACGAGATGCACGCCGCCCTTCTTGCCCACGTCTTCGCCAAAGACGACGACCTTGGGGTTCACCGTGAGTTCGTGGCGCAGCGTGCGACGAATCGCCTCGGCGAAGCGCAGCAGTTCGCCTTCGTCGGTCGGCTCATCGCGCGACGGCAACGCGTGTCGTTCCGCGCGACGCAGACCGCCGAAGGCCTCAGGCGAGCCCGCGGTGTCATCGGCGTAGCGATACTCGCCAATGCGCGTCGGATCAGGAATGCCACGCGCACGTGCGGCATCGAGCGCGTGCGCGACGTCGCGAGTGACCTCGGCTTCAAGCGCGGCCCACTCGGCCTCGCTCATCGTGGACGGCACGAGGAAGCTCTTGAGACGTGGCAGTGGATCGCGCCGCTCGTCCTGCGCAATCTCGGCGTCGGTACGATAGCCCTTCTGATTGTCCGGTCCCGAGTGACTCGAGAGCCGCGGCACGGTGAGGCGAACGAGCGCAGGGCCCTCGCCGCTTCGCGCGTGCGCGACGCATTCGCCGATCAGCTGCGCCGACTCGGCGGGGTCGGTCCCATCGCCATTGCGAATGAAGAGATTGGTGAACGACGCGAGATTCTTGGCGATGTCGCTCCCCGGCGTCTGCATCTCGCCGCCAACGGAAATTCCGAGCCCGTTGTCCTCGATGTAAAAGAGCATCGGGAGCTTGAGCGTCGTCGCCATCGTGAGGGCTGCCCAAAAGCCACTCGTCGCCACCGATGCGTCTCCGCCGAGTGCGACGCCGATGGCGCCGGTGTAGGCGGAGTCCTTGAGGACATCACGATGATAGGTGATGGCCTGCGCCCAGCCGGCGGCGGGGGTGTACTGCGAGCCGACATCGCCAGCCATCGGGAGGACGATGCAGCCTTCCTCGCGCGGGAAGTTGCAGACGACGCCAATATCGCGGCCGTCGGAGAAGCCACCGGCGCGCCCGAGGGGGGAGCCGAAGGCATCCTCGAGTGTGAGGCCGAGGCTCAGGAGGAGCGGGCGACTCCGGTAGTAGGCGCCGGCGGCGTCACGCGTGCCGTCGAGGAAGGAGCCGAGGATGACCTGGGCGACGTCGTGTCCGCGCGCGGAGAACTGGTAGAGAACGACGTGGTCCTTGGGGACGGTCGCGCGGTTCTTGTTCGTCTGCTCTTCGGCGTCGTCAACGGCGCGGGAGCAGAGGACGTGATAGGCGATCTGGCGCCAGTCGCGGGCCGGTGTGGTCGGCTTGGGCTGAGTCGGCTTTGGCATCGGGTCGGAATCTAGCATTTGTGCTTGTGCAGCGGGGGGATTTGCCACGGGGGTTTACCACGGAGACACGGAGGCGCGGAGGGCTCTGCGCGGCTTGGTGGCTTTTGTGCGGAGCCCCTTAAGGGCCTTCTACAGAAAGGCACGAAGGGGGGCGGTGTCGGGGAGTGGGTACGGTGCGGTTTCGCGGAGCCTCTTGTATGGGGGGGCCCGGGGCGCTGGTGCGGCGCGCCCTCCGTGCCTCCGTGTCTCCGTGGTGAACCGCTGTTTCAACGCGTATCCCGCCCCCACGAACGTGCGCTAGATTTGGGCGCATGACGCAAAGCCTGCTGACCGCGCTGCATCATGGGGTCCTTGAGCTGACCCTGAATCGTCCGGACGTGTTAAACAGCTTTGACCGCGCGATGGCCCAGGCGCTGCAGGTCGAGCTCGCACGGGCCGCGAACAATCCGGATATCCGTGCCGTGCTGCTGACCGGCGCAGGGCGGGGGTTCTGCGCGGGGCAGGATCTACAGGAGGTGCTGCCGCAGGGGGACGGGCCGATGCCCGACATCTCCGAGGTCGTGCGCGCGAGCTACAACCCGATCATTCGCGCCATTCGCGGGCTGGAGAAGCCGGTGATTTGTGCGGTGAATGGCATTGCGGCCGGCGCCGGCGCGAATCTCGCGTTCGCTTGTGATCTCACGATTGCCGCACAAGAGGCGTCGTTCGTGGAGAGCTTTGCCAAGCTCGGGCTGATTCCCGATACGAGTGGCACCTTCTTCGTGCCGCGACTGGTTGGCGCGCAGCGCGCGACGGGGATGTTCTTTCTCGCGGGGAAGATGCCGGCGTCGCAGGCGAAGGAGTGGGGGCTCATTTGGGATGTCGTCCCGCATGCGGTGCTGCTCGATACGGCGCGGGGCCTCGCGAAGCAGTTGGCGCAGCAGGCGACGCGCGGCTTTGGGCTCACCAAGCGCGCGATGAATGCGTCGTGGGCCAACGGGCTCGATGAGCAGCTGGAAATGGAAGCGCGCTGCATGCAGGAAGCAGGGCAGACGTCGGACTACGCCGAGGGCGTGCGCGCCTTCCTCGAGAAGCGGACCCCGACGTACACGGGGCAGTGACCGTGGCGACGATGCTCGGGCCGGGAGTCACGATTGGCGTCGTCGGCGCCGGAGCGATGGGAGCGGGGATCGCGCAGGTTGCAGCGCAGCGCGGGCACCCGGTGGTGCTGGCGGATGCGGCCGCGCCCTCCATCGCCAAGGCAAAGGCTGGCCACATCAAGGCCATCGCGCGCGAAGTGGAGAAGGGGAGGCTCACGCGTGCGGATGGCGATGCCGCACTCGCGCGTGTCACCTACGTGAGTGGCGTCGCGGAGCAAGATCTCAAGAATTTCGCGCCCTGCGCGCTCGTGATCGAAGCCATCGTCGAGGATCTCGCAATCAAGCAGGGCCTCTTCCGCGCGTTGGAGCGGGTGCTCGCGCACGATGCAGTTCTTGCCACCAATACGTCGTCGCTCTCCGTGGCGGCGTTGGCCGGCGCCTGTGCGCAGAGCGAGCGTGTCGTAGGGATTCACTTCTTCAATCCCGCGCCAGTGATGCCGCTGGTGGAGATCATCCCCGCGTTGGCGACCGATGCCGCGGTGGCGCAGGCTTCGCGCGCGCTGATGGAGCGCTGGGGCAAGCTCCCCGTGCTGGCCTCCGATACGCCGGGCTTCATCGTGAATCGCATTGCGCGGCCGTTTTACGGTGAGGCGCTGCGCATCCTCGAGGAAGGGATCGCCGATTGCGCCACCATTGATTGGGCCATGCGCTCGATTGGCGGCTTCAAGATGGGACCATTCGAGCTGATGGACTTCATTGGCAACGATGTGAATCACGCGGTGACGCGCTCGGTCTTTGAGGCGATGTATTTTGATCCGCGGTACAAGCCGGCGCTGACGCAGCGGCGCTTGGTGGAGAGCGGCTGGCTCGGCCGGAAGGTGCAGCGCGGGTACTACGACTATCGCGATGGGGCGGTCGCGCCGGCGCCGACGGAGGATGCCGCGCTCGGCCGCGTCATCTTTGACCGCATCATTGCGATGCTCGTGAACGAGGCCGCCGATGCGGTGCAGATGCGCGTCGCGAGCCCCGAGGACATCGAACTCGCGATGACGAAGGGCGTGAACTACCCCAAGGGATTGCTGGCGTGGGGCGATGAGATTGGCGCAAGCGCGGTGCTCGCGACGCTCGAGTCCCTGCAGGCGGAGTATGGCGAAGATCGCTACCGCCCGAGCCCATTGCTGAGACGTGTCGCCAAGAGCGGCGGGAGATTATTGGCATGACGGATGAAGGACCGAAGCGACGCGGAACAGTGTTCAGCGGGATGACCCCTCCGGAGGGAATGCCGCCGGTAGATCGGGCCGCCGAGGCGCGCGCCGTCATCATGCGGATGTTCTCGCAGGATGCCTTCTCCAAGTGGCTCGGCATCGAGGTCGTCGAAGTCGAGGAAGGGCGATGCGTGCTGCGGATGCCCGTGCGCGAGGAGATGGCGAACGGATTCGGCACCGCGCATGGCGGGATTGTGTTTGCCCTCGCCGATACCGCGCATGCCTTCTGTACCAATGGCGACGGCGACATCTCCGTCGCGCTCGACTGCACGATCAGTTATCCAGCCGCGGTGCGTCCAGGCGACGTGCTGACCGCGACTGGAGTGCAGGAGACGACCAGCCGCAAGGTTGGGTTCGCCTCCGTCACTGTCGTGAACCAAGATGGCGTGACCGTCGGACATTTCCGCGGCACTGTGTATCGCACCCACAAGCCCCACCGATGACCACTCGTACAGTTGATGCCTATCTCGTTGACGGCGTACGCACGCCGATCGGCAATCTTGGCGGTTCGCTGAGCGCCATTCGCGCCGACGATCTCGCCGCGCTCACCATCAAGGCCCTGCTGAAGCGCCATTCGTCAATGGACGCGTCGCGCATCGCCGATGTCATTCTCGGCTGCGCGAACCAGGCGGGCGAGGACAATCGCAATGTCGCGCGCATGGCGCTGCTGCTCGCGGGCATCCCGCAGACTGTGCCGGGCGAGACGGTGAATCGGCTCTGTGCGAGCGGTCTCTCGGCGATTGCCAATGCCGCACGCGGCATCAAGGCGGGAGAGGGCGAGCTCTACGTCGCGGGGGGCGTGGAGTCCATGACGCGTGCGCCGTACGTGCTGAGCAAGAGTGCCACGCCATTCGGACGCGACATGCAGCTCTTCGACACCGCGCTCGGCTGGCGCTTCGTGAATCCGGAGATGAAGGCCGCGTTCGGCACCGACTCGATGGGTGAGACGGCGGAGAATGTGGCGTCGCGCTACAACATCACGCGCGAGTCGCAGGATGCCTTCGCGCTGCGCTCGCAGCAGAAGGCCGTCGCTGCGCGCGCCGATGGCCGGCACGCCGAGGAGATTGTTCCGGTGCATGTGCCGCAGAAGAAGGGCGATCCGCTGGCCATCACACAGGACGAGTTCCTGCGTCCTGATACCACGCTGGCCACGCTCGCCAAGCTGAAGCCGGCCTTCCGTCATGATGGCAAGGGATCGGTGACGGCGGGGAACAGCAGCGGGCTCAACGATGGCGCGGCCGCGGTGCTGCTCGCATCGGAGAGTGCGATGAAGGCGCATGGGCTGAAGCCCATCGCGCGCATTGTCGCGAGTGCGGCCGCGGGCGTCGAGCCGAAGATCATGGGCATGGGGCCGGTGCCGGCCACGCGCCTCGTGCTCGAGCGCTCGGGGCTCACGCTCGATCAAATGGATGTGATCGAACTCAACGAGGCCTTCGCCGCGCAGTGCGTGGCCTGCCTCCGTGAACTCGGTGTCGCCGAGGATGACGCGCGTGTGAATCCGAACGGCGGCGCGATTGCGCTCGGGCACCCGCTCGGGATGAGCGGCGCGCGCCTCGCCATCACGGCCGTGCGTGAACTGCATCGTCGCAAGGGGCGGTACGCGCTCGCAACGATGTGCATTGGCGTGGGCCAGGGCTACGCGATGATTCTCGAGCGCGCATGACCTGCTACGCCTTCGATGGCTTCATTCCCGTGGTGCACGAGAGTGCCTTCGTGCATCCGAAGGCGTCGGTCACGGGGAATGTGATCATCGGGAAGGATGTGTATGTCGGTCCCGGCGCGGCGATTCGCGGCGACTGGGGCGGCATCGTCATTGAGGATGGCTGCAACGTGCAGGAGAACTGCACCATCCACATGTTCCCCGGCGTGACAGTCGTGCTGGAACGCGGTGCGCATATCGGGCATGGCGCCATCGTGCACGGCGCGCGCATTGGGGCGAACGCGCTGATTGGCATGAATGCGGTCATCATGGATAACGCGACAATCGGCAGCGGGAGCATCGTGGGCGCGCTGTGCTTTGTGCCCGCGGAGATGCAGGTGCCGCCGCGCAGCGTCGTGGTGGGGAATCCGGCGAAGATCGTGAAGGAAGTCAGCGACGAGATGCTGGCCTGGAAAGGCGAGGGGACGGCGTTGTATCAGGCCCTCCCGGCACAGATGCATGGCACCTGGCGCGAGGTGGAGCCGCTGCGTGAAGTGCCGGCGGATCGCCGGACGCAGTCGGCGATGCTCAAGACATGGAACGAGACACGCGCAACGAATTGATCGAACCGCGCGCCGCGTGATGGCGTGCACTGCCACTCTGAGGGAACGATGCAGCTCAAGAACTACGCACTCGGCCAGTGGGTCGAAGGCACCGGCAAGTCCACGACGTTGCTCCATGCGGTGACCGGTGAGCCAGTCGCCGAGGCGTCGAGCGGTGGATTGGACTTCAAGGCGATGACCGAGTACGCGCGCACCGTGGGCGGACCGAAGCTGCGTGTGCTCACCTTCCATCAGCGCGCGGCGATGCTGAAGGCGATGGCCAAGCATCTGATGGAGAAGAAGGACGCGTTCTACGCACTCTCCGCGGCCACTGGCGCGACGAAGACCGATAGCTGGGTTGATATTGATGGCGGCATCGGAACCCTCTTTGCGTACTCGAGCCGTGGGCGCCGTGAGTTTCCGAATGAGACCTTCCACGTGGAAGGTCCGGTCGAGCCGCTGTCGAAGCACGGCACTTTCGTGGGACGCCATATCTGCGTGCCGCTCGAGGGCGTCGCGTTGCACATCAACGCATTCAATTTTCCTTGCTGGGGCATGCTCGAGAAGCTGGCACCGACGCTCCTCGCGGGGGTGCCGGCGATCGTGAAGCCCGCCACGGCGACGAGTTACCTCACCGAGATGATGTTCCGCGAGATGATTGCCGCGAACATTCTCCCGGAAGGGGCGATCCAGCTCATCTGCGGCAGCGCGGGTGACCTGCTGAGCCATGTGACCGAGCAGGATGCGGTGGCCTTCACTGGGTCTGCCGCAACGGGCCGGATGCTGAAGGAGTCGAAGGCGGTGGTGGATCATGCGGTGCGCTTCAACATGGAAGCGGACTCGCTCAATTGCGCCATCCTCGGCCCCGATGCGGCTCCCGGGACAGAAGAGTTTGATCTGTTCATCAAGGAAGTCGTGCGCGAGATGACGACGAAGGCGGGGCAGAAGTGCACCGCGATTCGTCGCACGATTGTGCCGGCGGGCATGGAAGAGGATGTGATCAAGGCGCTGCGTGGGCGGCTTGAGAAGACCGTGGTCGGTGATCCCGCGGTCGAGGGTGTCCGGATGGGACCCCTCGCGAGTCGTGCGCAGGTGCGTGATGTTGGTCTCGCGGCCGACCGCATCCGCACCGCCGCGGAGCGCGTGGTGGGTGGTGGGGAGTTCAACGTGGTGGGTGCGGATCGGGAGAAGGGCGCGTTCTATCAGCCCGAACTGCTGTATTGCGCTGATCCACTGGCGCGCACGGAGCCGCATGACGTTGAGGCCTTTGGGCCGGTGAATACGGTGATGCCGTATCGCTCGCTCGACGAGGCGATTGAGTTGGCGCGTCGCGGGAAGGGCTCTCTCTGCGGCTCGCTCACGACGAACGATCCGGTGGTCGCGCGGAAGGTCGTGCTGGGCGTGGCGCCGTATCACGGACGGTTGCTCGTGTTGGATCGTTCCAGCGCGAAGGAGAGCACCGGCCACGGCTCGCCATTGCCGAATCTCGTGCACGGCGGCCCGGGACGCGCCGGCGGCGGCGAGGAGATGGGGGGCGCGCGCGGCGTGCTGCACTACATGCAGCGCACCGCGGTGCAGGGAAGCCCGAGCGTCCTCACCGCCATCACACGCGAGTGGAGCAAGGGTGCGACGGAGACCACTGATGCCGTACATCCCTTCCGCAAGAACTTCGACGAGCTGCACATCGGCGACACGCTGATCACGGGCACGCGCACCATCACGCTGGATGACATCGTGAAGTTCGCCGAGTTGAGCGGCGACACCTTCTACGCGCACATGAACGACGAGGAGGCGCGCTCGAATGGGATCTTCGAGGGTCGCGTGGCGCATGGCTACTTCATTGTGTCAGCGGCGGCCGGGCTTTTCGTGGAGCCGTCGCTCGGGCCCGTGCTCGCGAACTACGGGCTGGAGAATCTGCGATTCACCAAGCCGGTGTATCCCGGCGACACCATCCACGTGCGGCTCACGGTGAGGCAGAAGACCGCGAAGGACACCCCTGAGGGAGGAATCCCGCAGGGGGTCGTGGAGTGGGATGTCGAGGTGATGAACCAACACAACGAAGCGGTGGCGATCTACAGCATTCTCACGTTGGTGCGGCGGGCTAGGTAAAATACCCGTGCGAGGCAATCGGATGATTGCCGCGCACGGGCTACCTGCAAGGCGTTACTTCCAGCGCGCAGATTCCAAACGCGAGTTTCCCGCGGCGTCGCGGAAGCCCATGTAGACAATGCCATCGCGGCCAAAGCCCGAGATCATGCGGCCCTGCGGCGGTTGGACGCGCGCGATGACGGTGCCGGCGCGATCGATCACGTAGTACACGGAGCCCGCGTCGCCCGTGGGTGAGGTCGTGCGCACCCACAGGTTGCCATCCATGTCCCCGAGCGACGACTGCTGAAGGAATGGCGGGCGATAGTCTGAGACTTCGCTCGGATTCACCATCGTGATGGTCGGTGCGCGGAAGCCGCCGGGGCCACCCGCACCGCCGCCGTTGCCGCCTCGCCCCGCGCCGGCCCCT
>JANLTT010000207.1:0-3795 GCA_031363115.1 Gemmatimonas sp. | reverse complement strand
CATAGCGTGATCCAGGCCGCGTAGGGCTGCTTGAGGTCAAAGGTGCGCATGTCCCACGCCGCCGTTGGGCAGCGTTCGGCGCAGAGCCCGCAATGGAGACAGACGTCTTCGTCCTTGACCATGATCCGCTTGGTCTGCGGGAGGGCGTCGGACACGTAGATGTCCTGCTGCACGTTGACCGCCGGTGCGGAGAGTCGCGTTCGCAGGTCGGCCATCGAGGTGCCGTTCGTGGTGATGGTGAGGCAACTCGTCGGGCAGACATCCACGCAGGCATCGCATTCGATGCACAGCGGAGCGGTGAAGTGCGTCTGGATGTCGCAGTTCAGACAGCGCGCCACTTCGTGCGCCGTTTGCTCAGCCGTGTAGCCGAGCTCGACCTCGACGCCAACCGCACTGAAGCGCTTCGTCAACTCTTCGTGCTGCATCTTGGCGCGCTTGGACGAATCGTAGTCGTTCGCGTAGGCCCAGCTGTGCATGCCGAGTTTCGCGCTCGTGAGCGTCATGCCATGCTTGGGGCGCTCGGTGAGTGCGCGCCCGTTGCACTGCAGGTGAATCGAGATGGCGGCCGCGTGGCCGTGCGCCACCGCCCAGATGATGTTCTCCGGTCCCCACGCCGCGTCACCACCGAAGAAGACCTTGGGATTCGTGCTCTGGTGCGTCGTCTTGTCGACGATGGGCATGTTCCACTTCGGGTCGAACTCGACGCCGACGTCGGGCTCAATCCACGGGAAGGCGTTGTCCTGCCCGATCGCGAGAATGACTTCGTCGCAGGGAATGATGACCGTCTCAATGACGCGACTCGTCTGCTTGCCGGCCGCATCCACACTCCACTCCAACTGCTCAAACTCCATACCAACCAAACGCCCGTTCTCCGTCACGAAACGCTTCGGCGCGTGGTTCTCCACAATTTCGACCAGCTCCTCCTCGGCGTCCTCGAGTTCCCACGGCGAGGCCTTGAAGAAGGTGCGGCCGCGCCGCGCCACCACCTTTACATCGGACGCGCCAACGCGCTTCGCCGTGCGGCAGCAGTCCATCGCCGTGTTGCCGACACCAATGATCAACACGCGCGGGGCAATCTTCTCCGTGTGGCCGAAGTGCACGTTGGCGAGCCATTGAATGCCGATGTGCACCTGCGAAGGCGCATCCCAGCGACCGGGGATGTCGAGTTCCTTGCCCTTTGGTGCGCCGCTGCCGACAAAGACCGCGTCAAAGCCTTCCTCGAGCACCGCGCGCAGACTCTCCACTCGCGTGCCATAGCGCATCTTGGCGCCCATGTTGATGATGTAGCCGCACTCATCGTCGAGCACCTGCGCAGGGAGCCGGAACGATGGGATGTTGATCCGCATCAATCCGCCAGGCTCCTTGTGTTGCTCGAAGATCGTGACCTCGTAGCCGAGTGGCAACAAATCATTTGCCACCGTAAGCGACGAGGGGCCGGCGCCAATCAGTGCGATGCGCTTGCCGTTCATCTCGGCAGGGGCTTTGGGCAGTCGGTCGGTAATGTCACCGCGATTGTCCGCCGCGACGCGCTTCAGTCGGCAAATGGCGACGGGCTTTTCTTCCACGCGTCCGCGACGGCACGCCGGCTCGCATGGGCGGTCGCAGGTCCGTCCGAGAATGCCCGGAAAGACGTTCGACTCGCGATTCAGGAGATAGGAATCGTCGTAGCGGCCCAGCGCGATGAGGCGCAAGTACCCCGGGACGTTGGTGTGGGCCGGACAGGCCCACTGGCAGTCCACCACGTGGTGATAGTATCGCGGATCAGAGACGTCTGTCGCCGCCATCGATTGCCACTCCCAAAGGGGTCTGAGGTAGCTTGGCGATTCGCGATGGTAGGGGCAAGGTGGGGATTCCTTGGCGCTTCGTGAGGAGAGTCCCGACCACAATCGGACGTTAGCGGGTTCCTGCGCGAACGTAACGTGAAGCGCGCAGGCCGCCAGGACCAGTAACCACGATGGTCTCGAGCACAGCCTCCTCGGATTCCGACAGCGGAATTGCCACCGACAGGGGCCTCACGTCCTCCAGGTGATCCCACCGACCCAGTGCAGCGCGGTACCGAAAGAGCAACGCACCGGAGGCATCGCGACCCTCGATTTCCCAAGCGCCGGCAGGATCATCGGCGGTTGGCGTGCCGAGGAATGTGCGAGGTGCGTTGAGTTCGACGCTCGTGGACGTCGCGTTGCCCTGCACGAGCACGACTCGCCGACGAGTGGGCGGGGCCCGGAGCGCTACCTCTTCGCGGCCGCGAAAGGTGACGATGGCACCGTAGTTGTAGCTGCTCATCCACGTCGGACTGCAATAGCCCATGATGTCATACCGATTGCGGTCCACGGCTGGCGCGAAGTTGCTCACCCCGTTTCCGAAACTATAGGTGTCGTGTCCACCGACCCCAACAAGGCCGGAAGGATCAGGGAAGTTCGGATCCGGACCACCGGCCCCGCAGCTCGGTGCATGAAGTCGGCCGAGCGCGTGACCCAACTCATGCATGACCAACTCACGCGACTGCGATTCTCGTGTGAACCACCCGACGTTGACTAACGAGAGCGTCCGGCTGCCAGGGCCGATGGACGTACCGGAGCTCGGGATAAATGCCATCCCGCCAAACGTGACGAAGGTGAATCCGGGGGGTGGCGCCACAATGGCAATCCAGTAGGCATCGATGTCTGTCTCGCTGGCGACGCGTGCCGCATCGAGCTGTTGGATAAGCGCAGTCCAAAACGGCCCCGCGCCGCCGGTGCTACCAGTGCCAAAGACGAGGCTGGTGGCGAAGGGCGGTGCGACGACGGGGTCAATGCGCCCAACGGGGCCGAACTGCCGAACCACGCGCAAATACTCGGGCAGATTCGTCGCGCTGATATTGCCAGTGGCGTTCCCATGCGATGTCAGTGTGATGGGGACGAACCGGAGGCGAAGGACTGGCGGCGTGATCACGTTGAGTTCCACCGGAGCGCCTTCGGGAAAGCGGTCATTCGTCGGGTCCGCGTCCTGCACGACTCCGCGCACGTCTCGTACGACCTGCCACAGTGTCCCGGGCTCCACGCGATTGGTCGGAACAAGAATCTGCGCCGTTGGCGACGCGGCCGTGCTCGTGCGTGCCTCAAGAGCGACAAGCGCCGTGTCGGCCCAGATGAGTTCACCGGTCCGCGAGTACAATCGCAGGACGTATTCTTCGAGCACGGCGAGTCCGAGGGGCGACGACACGACGATGTTCACGACGGCTGCGCGGCCGCCAGCGAGCATGGCAATGGAGCCGTCGACGCTCTGCATCCCCTGAGTCCACTGCACGTCCACGATGCGAATGTCCGCCGCACCCGGAAGTCGTGTTTCTTCGGTCACGGTGACGACCACCGAGTCGCTCCGCCCATTCACTGTCGCCACGACGACCCCCGATCCGCCACCCATGGCGGTGATGTATCCGTCGCTCTCCACCCTGACGACCGACGGAGCGCGGCTAATCCACTGCACCGGTTGTGACGGCAGAGGGGCGCCCGTTGAGTCGCGCAGGGTGGGCACCAGTTGTACGCGGTCGACCAGCAGCGGCGATCGAACGAGTCCCACCGGAGCGTCAGGGAGCTCCACCAATGCAACGGGCACGGGCACCACCGTGATGGTGGCTGCGCCCTCGATCCCCGATGACGTGGCGCGCACGGAGACCGTGCCGAGTCCAACCGCCGTGACCACACCAGTTGGCGACACCGTCACGATGCCAGTACCCGAGAGGCTCCACGTGATCGTGCGGCCAGCGAGGCCTTCGCCGTCCGCATCACGTGCGGTGGCGGCGAGTTGGATAGACTC
>JANLTT010000191.1:0-13406 GCA_031363115.1 Gemmatimonas sp. | reverse complement strand
GCCGAGTTGGTTCTCGCGATTGAGGCGATCACGGATCGTTTCGCCTTCGATGTACGGCATCACGTAGTACAGGAAGCCGTCGGCCTCGCCGCTGTCAAAAAGCGGGAGAATGTGCGGATGGCTCAGTGCGGCCGTCGTCTTGATCTCCTGCACAAACCGCTCGGCACCGAGCACAGCGGCGAGTTCGGGCTTCAAGACCTTGATGGCGACTTTGCGATCGTGCTTGAGGTCTGCAGCGAGGTAGACGGTGGCCATGCCGCCGGCGCCGAGGGGGCGCTCGATGCGGTAGCGGTCGGCGAGGGCGGCGGCGAGGCGGTCAGGGATGTTCATTGGGACTCGATGCTAGCGCCCGAGCCGCGCGCGCAGCTCGGTAAAGAGATTGTACGTGATGATGGGCACCGGCGCGCTCCCCGCGACCTGGCCAACCGTACGCGTCATGAGGAACCGCCCATCCGCGGCGACATCCCACGGAGTGGTGTAGGCCGTCTCAACACCGAGCAGGGCGCGCGGGACAGTGAACAGCGCGCGGGGTGATGCCATCGTTGGCGTGACGGCGGCCGCGAAGCTCACGGCCATCATTCGCCGATCGCTCGAGAGGAAGAAGATCTCACGGCCATCGCGCGACCAGAGTGGGGCTTCACCCCCATCCACTGACACTTGCACCCGCAGTCGGTCCACATCCGGGAATGGGCGAATGAAGATCTCTCGGCGTCCCGATTCATCCGACTGATACAGCAACCAGTTGCCGTCCGGTGAAAGCGACGGCGCTGTTTCGTCGTAGGTGGCGGAGGCCAACAGTGGTTGGAGTGCGGAGTCCACGCCGATGCGCATCGCCAAAATGTCTCGCCCGCCACTCACCGAGCTGGCGGCGCCGGCGCGTACCAGCAGCCACTTCCCGTCCGGAGACATCTTCACTTCGTTGACCTGGCCCGCGAGAATCACCGAGTCGCGTCCGGTTCCGTCCGAGCGTCGCGTGCGCCAATCGGTGACCGTGCCGAACGTGAGACTCCGCCCGTCTGGCGACCACTTCGGCCGAAACTCCCCCACGGCGTCCGTCGTGACGCGAGTCAGGGCACCACGCGGCAGCTGCTTCACCCAGATGTCGTCGCCTGATGACGTATTCAGTCCCAGTGCGACGCGCGCACCGTCCGGGGAGATGGACCATCCGTGGTTGGTGCCGGTAACGGTCATGCGCAGCGGACTCATGGCCGAGTCCACGAGCTCCTGACGACCGCTCCGGTCAACCCAGACCAACTCGTGTGGGATTCCGGCACCGTTCTCCCCGCCGATCAGCACTGTCATCGTGCCATCGAGCGAGACCGCGAAGGAGCTAGCACCCAATGCAAGGTTTACCTGTTCGGTCAACTGGACCACCTCGCCCTGCAGCTCCAGCGATGCTTTGTCGAAGCGCGAGGCAATGAGTGCGCCCGAGCGCTCGTACAACAGGTGGCCACTGGCGGCATAACTCCCCCCCAACGATCCCGGCACGAGTTCCTTCGACGTGCTATCGCGGAAGTCGAAGACGCGCAGATTGCATTCGACGGGAGTGGTGCAACTGCCATACAGGAAGGCATCGCGTCCGGGAATGACCTGTGGGACTGCCGCGACGCGATTGCCCATGATGAGACCAAGGCTGTATGCCACGCCCCCGGACGCGGGGACGACGAAAATGTCCAACTGGCTCGGACTACTCGGCGGCGAGGCGACAAAGAGAATGCGTTCGTTGTCCAGCCACGCCACGCCGTATGGCTGCACAGTGGGCTCCGCAATCACCAGCGAGGCGCCCCCGGCAATCGGAAGGACGCGGAGTCTCCCCGAATTGTCGAATGCGATGCGCTTTCCGTCGGGTGAGATGCTCACCGATCCGGCGCCGTGGCTGCCGGGAATCGGTGTGGCCTCACGCGCATCACGCCGCTTGATCCAGAGCTGCGAGAGTGCGGGCTCTCCGGGCACCGGACCATTGTAGATCAGGAACGACCCATCGTGGGCGGGCACCGGCGCATTCGCGCCTGGCACGAGCATCTGCGAGTCGGGGAGCGCGAGTTGGAAACGCATCACCGGCGGGTCGGGCACTGGCCGGACGGCGAGCCATACGGCGGCTGCCGTTGCCATGACGGCAACGGCGCTCATCGCCAGCAGTGCACCGCGCGAGCCAGCTCGCGTTGCGGCTGCCGCGCCTGCCGTCGTCATCGTGGTGAACGACGTATCGGCCAACGCCTCGGCGAACTTCTGCGCACTCTCGAAGCGATCGGCCGGCAACTTCTCGAGCGCCTTCGCCACCGCCGCTGCCACATGCGGCGGCACACTCTTGCGATGCTTCGTCACCGCTTCGGGCTGCTCGGTGATGATCCGCATGATGATCTGCTGCGCACTCGAGCCCACATGCGGCGGGTTCCCGGTGAGCATCTCGTAGCAGACACTGGCCAGCGAGTACACATCGCTGCGGCCGGTGATTTCCTTCTCGGCGGTCGCCTGTTCGGGCGACATATAGTGTGGGGTGCCGAGGCTGAGGCCCGTCTCGGTCATGCGCCCACCGGCCGCTGCGCTCACCGCGAGCGCGATACCAAAGTCCGCCACCATTGGGCGGCCATTCGCGAGGAGAATGTTCTCCGGTTTGATGTCGCGATGGATCACGCCCTGCGTGTGCGCGTAGTGCAACGCATCGGCCACTTCGCGGGTGATGCGGACGGCTTCGTCGACGCTGAGTTGTGTTTCGCGGTTGAGCTTGTCGCGCAACGTCTCGCCATCGATGAACGGCATCACGTAGAACAAAAAGCTGTCGGCGGTGCCGCTATCGAAGAGCGGGAGGATGTGCGGATGTTGCAGTGCCGCGGTGGTCTTGATCTCCACCACGAAGCGCTCGGCGCCGAGCACGGCGGCGAGTTCGGGCTTGAGGACCTTGAGCGCGACCTTGCGGCCGTGCTTGAGGTCTTCGGCGAGGTAGACCGTGGCCATGCCGCCAGCGCCCAGCTCGCGCTCGATGCGGTAGCGGTCAGCGAGGGCGGTGGTCAGCCGAGCGAGTGCGTCAGTCATGGGATGTCTCGTGCGGAATGCGGCATTAGCGTGACCGTCCGCCGTCGGGCAGCGTCATGCGCGCCACGTCGAGCTTGAGCTGACGCACCACCGCCGCAAAGCGAGGGTCCGCGCGTAGGGGGTCGAAGGCAATATTGTGCATCCCATACGCCACCAGGTGGTTCGGGTCGCTCACTGCTGCGGTCTCAAGCGCCGTCAACGCGCCCTGAGGATCATCGAGCCCGAGCCGCGCGTAGAGTAGCGCCACATCGCGCTCCGGAGTCCCCGCGGGGAGGGCCTCGATACGGCGCAGCAACGCACGCGCTTCGTCACGCGCCCCATAGCGACCCAGCATTCCCGCCGACGTGCCGATGCGCGCAGGAGTCACGTCCGGAAGCGAGACGATGCGGCGGGCCTGCGCTGCCATTTCCTCGCGGCGGCCCGCGAGCTCGAGCACAATAGAATACCAGTGGTTGACGCCGATATGCTTCGGATCCAGCACCAGCGCACGTTCGGCAATCTCAATTGCCTCGTCGACGCGCCCCAGCATTGCCGAGGAAAGGCTGCGGTAGGCGTTCATCTGCACGTAGAGCGGATCTAATCGATGAGCGGCTTCGAGATGGCCGAGCGATTCGCGGGCGAGGCCCATCCGAAAAAACATCTCACCCATACGGTAGTGCGCCTCGGCGAGCTGGGGGTCGAGGGCAATGGCGCGCGCGTACTCGCGCCGCGCGGTGCTCCACTCGCCGGCTTCCGAGTTCAGGTGTCCGAGGGCCACATGCCCATCGGCCAGCGAGTCGTCGAGCGCAATTGCCCGTAGCGCAGCGGCGCGCGCGCGCTCGGTGACGTCGCGCATGCTCACGGACGCAAAGTACGGCTGCGCCAGGAGGGTCGAGGCCAGCTTCGCGTGCGCACGGGCGAATCGCGGGTCGCGCGCGATGGCCGCCTCAAGGTACCGCTCCGCTTCAATTAGCCCAGAGCCGCGCGCTTTGTAGAGCGGCAACGCACGCAAGTAGAGATCGTAGGCCTCGAGGTTCGTGGTGCCGCCGCGCGCGCTCATGCCGCCCGCGCCACTTGCCGACGACAGCCGCACCTGCAGCGCCGCCACGATCTCCCGCGTGATCTCGTCCTGCACGGCGAAGACATCCGTAATGGCGCGTTCGTAGGTCTGGCTCCAGATCACACGCTCATCGCTGGCACTGGTGAGCTCGGCTGAGACGCGAATACGATCGCCAGCGCGCCGCACGGAGCCATCCAACACGGCCGCGACGTTCAGCGCCTCGCCGATTTCCCGCGCGCCCTGGCCCTGCTCTTTGATGCGGGCCGCCGAGGCGCGGCCTGCGAGGCGCAGTCCGGGGATTTGCATCAGTGCGCTCGTGAGTTCGTCGGCGATACCGGCAGCGAAGTAGCTGTTGGCCGTATCGCCGCCGAGCGAGGTGAAGGGGAGCACGACGAGCGAGCGCTCCGCGTTCGCGCCGTCCGCCAACTCGCCGGACGGCGGGCGACGGGTGAGCACGAAGCCCGCGATGGCGACGATCACGATCGCGATGGCAACCAGCGCACCAATGCGGCGTCCCGTTGCCTCGCGTGGGCGCGGCGTGCTCTCTGACGCTCCGCTGCTTCCGCTTGATACGGCACTCGTAGCGGTGGCGATCGCACCAGCGCTTAGTGCGGCCGCGAACGCGCCGCAGCTCGAAAAGCGGTCCGCCGGGGATTTTTCGAGTGTGCGCTGAATGGCGGCATCCACCCCAGCCGGCACCGCCGACCGCGTGGCGCGAATGTCGCGCGGCTTCTCCGTCATCAGCCGCGCCAAGAGCGCCGTCGTGGTGGGGCCAGTGTGCGGCGGTTCACCCGTCAGCATCTCATACGCCATGGCACCGAGCGCGAATTGGTCCGACCGCGCGTCCACCGTGTGCGTTCCTGCGGCCTGCTCCGGGCTCATGTAGTGCGGGGTCCCGAGCGAGAGTCCGGTCTGCGTAATCCGGTCGCCGCCCGCCTCGGCCACCGCCAACGCGATGCCGAAGTCCGCGATGATCGGCTGCCCGGCCTGCAGCAGGATGTTCTCCGGTTTGAGATCACGATGCACAATTCCGCGCGCGTGGGCGAAATCGAGCGCGCCGGCAAGCAGCGAGACGAGCCGCACCGCTTCCTCAACGGGGAGTTGCCGTTCGATCTCGAGCCGCGCCCGCAACGTCTCGCCCTCCACATACGGCATCACGTAGAAGAGGTGCCCGTCCGCCTCTCCCGAGTCGAACAAGGGCAGCAGGTTCGGATGCTGCAGGTTGGCGGTGGTGCGGATCTCCTTGACGAACCGATCGGCGCCGAGCACGGCGCCGAGCTCGGGGTTGAGAACCTTGACCGCGACCTGTCGCTGGTGCTTGAGATCCTCAGCGAGGTATACCGTGGCCATGCCGCCTTGGCCGAGCTCACGCTCGATGCGGTAGCGGTCGGCGAGGGCGGCGGCGAGGCGATTCGGGACGGAATTCACCCGAGAAACTTGGCCCGTGGAACGAGAATTCGCGAGGTTAGACCGGCCGGCGCTCGCTCGCCGTTGCTGGCGCAGGGCAGTGCGGACCCACACCTTTCTAGCATGAAAGCCATCGAGCGGAATCAGCTTCTGGAGACCCTCAAGTCCCGCTTTGAAAAGCGCGCCGCGCGACACACGGGGGCGGGCTGGGCGGACGTCGCGAAGCGGCTTGAGGGGAACACGGTCGCACTGGCCGCGCTCGCGGCAATGGAATCCTCCGGCGGCGAGCCTGACGTGATTGCCTACGACAAGACCTCCCGCCGCGTCACCTTCTGCGACTGCGCCGCGGAGAGCCCGGCTGGGCGTCGAAGCCTCTGCTTCGATCGGGAGGCGAGAGTGTCGCGAAAGGAGGCTGCGCCGGCGAGCAGCGCCCTTGAGATGGCTTCGGAGATGGGCATCTCGTTGCTCACCGAGGCCGAGTACCGCGCGCTGCAGGAACTCGGCGAGTTCGACCTCAAGACCTCAAGCTGGGTGCAGACCCCTGCCGACGTGCGCGCACTCGGTGGCGCGCTCTTCTGCGACCGGCGCTATGGGAAGGTGTTCGTGTACCACAACGGCGCGCAGTCGTACTATGCGGCGCGTGGGTTTCGCGGGGTGCTGCGGGTGTAGCGCGCGGCGTACGGTCGCTACGAGGCGAGTCCCGATGGCTGCGGCGCGGCTGCCGGTGTCGACGTCGGTGTCCGCCCCGTCGCCGTGCGCAGCGCGGTGATTCCCAGCGCCGGCAGCGGCTTGGAGAACAGGTACCCCTGGATCGCATCGCAGTGGTGCTTGCGCAGGAACTCCAGCTGCGGTTCCGTCTCCACCCCTTCGGCAATCACGCTCATCTTCAGGATGCGCGCCATGTTAATGATCGTCACCGCGATGGCGGCGTCATCCTCGTTGTGGGTGATGTCGCGAATGAAGCTCGCGTCAATCTTCAGTGTGTCAATCGGGTAGCGCTTCAGATACGACAGACTCGAGTAGCCCGTCCCGAAGTCGTCAATCGCGATGCGGACGCCAAGCGCCTTGAGCGCGTGGAGGACGACCGCGGTGTCCTTGGTGCGGGCCATCAACGAGCTCTCGGTGATCTCGATGTCGAGCGATGAAGCCTGAATGCCGTTGGCACGGATCGCCTCCGCGACATCAGCGACGAAACTCGGGTGAGCGAACTGACGCCCTGAGACATTGACCGCGACACAGATGTCGCCGAGCCCGGCTTCGGACCACGCGGCGATTTGCCGGCAGGCCGTGTTGATCACCCAGGCCCCGACGGCAACAATCATCCCTGTTTCCTCGAGCACCGGAATGAAGACCATAGGGGAAATGGTGCCGTGATCCGGGCGCTCCCAGCGAATGAGCGCCTCCGCGCTCGACCACTCACCGCTGGCGATGTGCAGCTTGGGTTGGTAGGTCAGCACGAATTCATCGCGATCGAGCGCGCCGCGCAACGCCAGTTCGAGGTCGAGATTGACGGCCGCACGCGCGTTGGTGTCGGCGGAGTAAAAGCGCTCCCCATCGCCGCCGTCGGCGCGCGCCTCGCCCATTGCGCTTGACGCAAAAGCGAGCAACTCATCGGTGCGCATGCTGTCAGCCGGTGAGATGGCGATGCCGATGCTCACGGTGACGCTTAGTTCATGGCCAGCGACGCTCAGGGCTTGCCGCAGCGCATTACGCAACTGTTGCGCCATGGCGGCGGCGGCGTGGGTGTCCCCGTCCGGTGAGACCAGCAGCACGCCAAAGTCGGCTCCTTCGAGCCGTGCGATAGTGGTCATGGGACCCAGACAACCAATCAGCCGATCAGCGACGCTCGACAATACCGCACCGCCGATGCTCCGTCCGAGTACATCACTGACCGCCTTGAAGCGATCGACCGAGATGAACAGTACCGAGAGCGTTTCCCGCGCAGACTCAGCGCGCAGCAGTGCCGCGTCAATCGCTGCGCAGAAGCGTCGGCGGTTGGGGAGTCCCGTGAGTTGGTCGAACTGCTCGAGCAGCTTGTTGTACGAACGCGACTCCTGGAGCAGGAGGCGCGTCTCCAACGCGTTCTCAATGCGCTTGAGCACCTCGCGTTGCTGGAAGGGCTTGCTGACGAAGTCGCGTGCGCCCGCGGCAAGGGCGCGCAATTCATGATCGGGCTGCGCGGTCAGCACAACCACCGGCACGTAGCCGTCGGTCTCGATCGCCTTCAGGCCCTCGAGCACCGCAAAGCCATCCATGACCGGCATGGCGATATCGAGAAGGATCAGGTCGTACCGATTGCTCGCATGGAGTGCGCAGACAGTCGTGGGGTCGGTGGTCGAGGTGACGGTGGTATATCCACTGGCGGCGAGCAGTCGCTCGAGAAGCGACACGTTGACCGCGGAGTCATCGACAATCAGGATGCTCGCGTTGAGGATTTCGTCGCGCCCGATCATACGGTGAGCGCCGTGAATGCACCGGTGCGCCGTGATTCCACGCTCGCGATGGCTTCCGCGATGGCTGCAAAGAGATCGGGAGCGCGTACCGGTTTGGTGAGATACCGATAAAAGCCCGCTTGCACGCCCCGCTCGACATCACGGGGCATCGCGTTGGCACTCAGCGCAATCACTGGGATGCGCGAGGTCTCTCTGCGTTCCCCGAGGAGACGCAGCGCGTCGAAGCCACTGAGGCCCGAGAGGTTGATGTCCATCAGGATGACGTCGGGAAGGGCGGCACGCGCGAGGGCGACTCCACGCAAGGCATCGGTGGCACTGATGAGTCGGAGGCCGGGACGCCGCTCGACAAGACGTTCGACGAGGGTAAGGTTGGCGGGGTTGTCTTCCACGTACAGTATCGTGTACACCTTGGTTGCCTCCAGCCCAGTGGCCGCCGGCTCGACCGGTGCGGCGGCGTCCGGCCCGAGCATCACCGGAGGTCCGGAGAGGAGAAGCTCAATCCAGAACTCGCTGCCTGCGCCGACGACGCTCTGCACCCCAATGTGACCGTTCATGAGCTCGGTGAGGCGCTTGCTCACGACGAGTCCAATGCCGGTGCCCTCGAGTCCTCCCTGCTCCTTGCCGAGTCGGTTGAAGGGCTGAAAGAGTTGCGAGAGATGATCGGCGTCGAGCCCGGCGCCGGTGTCCTGCACCGTAATGCGCAGATGCGACGTATCGGGTTGCGTCGCGGTCACCGTGACGCGTCCGCTGGGACCGTTGTATTTCACCGCGTTCGACAGGAGATTGATCAATACCTGCTTCAGTCGCGTCCGATCCGCATGCACCGCCAGCGAGCTGGGGAGCGTCGCGAAGTGCGTCGTCACCCCATGCTTGGCGGCCTGTGGCGCGATCATATCCCGGCACTCGAGCAGCACTTCGCCGAGCAACACTGGCTCCAGCGACAGCGTGAGTCGCCCCGACTCGATGACGGCGAGATCAAGGATTTCATTAATGAGCGCGAGTAGATACCAACCCGCGTGCAGCACTTGGTCGATGCTCGCCTGTTGCGTAGGACTCGGCGGTGGCGTGTCGGACTCCATGAGCTGCGCGAAGCCGATGATGGCGTTGAGCGGTGACCGCAGCTCGTGGCTCATGCTGGACAGAAAGGCCGACTTCGCGAGGTTGGCCTTCTCCGCGACCAACATCGCCGCCTCAAGCTCGGTGTTCTTCTCGCGGAGGGCGACATCGAGGCGGTTGCGCTCCTCTTCCACACCAGCACGCGCGGTATTGTCGGTGCCAATCAGCAGATAGCCAATGATGGTGTCCGTGGCATCACGGAGGGCGGTGACGTACACCACGGCGGGGAAGCGACTCCCGTCCTTGCGAATGTAGGTGAGCTCGTAGATGTCCTCGATCTCGCGCGAGGCCTTGAACACGAGCGCCTCGAAGCCGGGCTTGATCTCGGTGCCGAAGGTCGCGCTGAGCTTCCGCGCGCGGTTGACGATCTCTTGGGTATCGGAGATCTCCGCTGGTGTGATCCGATTGATGACCTCGGTGGCCGCGTACCCCAGCATGCGCTCGGCGCCCACGTTGAAGAGCTGGATGACGCCCTTGGCGTCAGTCGCGATACTCGAGAAGTTCGCGCTGTTGAGGATTGCGCGTTGGAGCGCGTCCGCAGCGAGGAGCGCTTCCGCGTGGGTGGGTGAGACGTCAGGCACGGCGTGCATACGGATACCATCGGGGGAGGGGGGCACGCTGTAATGATTGTGCCCACCGCACGCGCGGGAAATCGCACGACTGGAGTAGTCCAGTCGTGCGAGGCCCCGCTTCGTGCGCCGCCCCACGCCCCGGCGCTACGTAGTTCTCCTACCTTGTGGCCAGGCTAGTAGCCAATGCCAAGCCGGAATTCCGCGCGCGTCGCATCGTCCGCTGCGCCATCGTACTGGGTGACACCGAGACCGAACCGGGCCTTCCTGCCCCAGCGGAAGGTCACGCCGACCGACTTGTACGGGAACGACGCCTGGTGCAGGCCCGGATAGTAGAAGGTGGTTCCGTTGTCGAGCAGCATTGACGCGTCCATCGTGGAGCTACCGGCCCCCATCCAAAAGCCCATGTTGTCGTCGAAATGCAACAAGATCTCGGCGCCGACGTCCGCCATGCCGAAGCTCACGCTCTGCGTAGCGCTGTTCGGCTTGTTCGAATAGTCAGCCGTCCACATGTTGTAGCTCATGTGCGGGCCAGCGACAATCTGCATGTCGCCCCAGATCCACGCGACACCAATCATGCCGCCGAGTCCGAGCCCGAACTTCGGATCGTCGTCCGCGCCGACCTCCGGCCACATCTGCGGACTGAGGTAGAGGTTGTACCCAAAGGCGAATCGTGAGCCGCTGCTCGTGTCCGGCGCAGTGCCTGAGGCTTGTGCGCTGAGGGTGGTGGCGAGTCCAGCAAGCAACGCGACAACGATCATCGAGCGTCGCATACATCCTCCGGATGTATTGTGGTATCTGAACGCTATGTCCGTTCGGCCACGAATGCACTCGGCGGTATCACTTCCTGCGTGTAGTGGAATTGCCTAGGGGTTTGCGCACCGCGATATGGAATGGCTCAGCGGTTCCTGAACGGACTATCCGAGCAGCGGCTGTTGGCGCTTGCTCAGCCACCACACCACTGCGGCAACCGCGAAGGCCATCGGCCCAGCGGGTTGCTCGAGGAGGAGCAGGATGGCCGCTCCTCCCCAAGCCACCGGCATCAGCGCGTCGAACAGGGGGCGTAGCGCGAAGCCGCGCGATGTGGCGCCGGTGCTCGGGCGCGTGTCGGCATCGATGCGCTGGCCAAACTGGTCTTGGAGCCACCGCGCCGGCGTGTAGCGAATGAACGGCGGCAACCGATCATCATGGCGTGAGGCCGCGGTAAGGAAGATCACGCGGTGCTCAAATGGATTGAGTGCGGCGGCCAAGTCCCAGAGGGGGGGCACCAGAATCGTGACATGCTTGCCAACACGCTGGAGCTCGCGAAACATCGCCGCTGGATCATCCACGTGTTCGAGCGTGTGGCTGCAGAGCACGGTATCAAACGTTCCTGCGGCGTGGGGTAGGCGCGTCACGTCGGTCACGAGTTCGAAGCGCCGCAAGTCAGCGTGTTGCACGATGTCCGCGTTGACGCCCCCGCCGTCGGTGGTTCCGCAGCAGATGTTGTAGTCCCACCGGCGCTCGCTGAGCACGCGGTTCTTGATCAGGCGGTAGCTCACATGATTCGCGCTCCACAGCAGGAGCATGAGTAGCGCGTAGGCTGCGGCGAGGTCGAGGAGCATTGGAGGTGGCGGTGGGAGATTGACGGAATGGTAACGATGAGGTCTCAACGGTTCGTCACGGCTTCGTGTCAACTCCGTAACTCGTCTGGTCCGGCGCCAGTCGGCGCGCCTCATTTCCTGTCATGCAACCCTCCATCGCCGTCATCATCGCGACCTACAACTGGCCGCGCGCGCTCGAGTTGGTGCTGTGGGGCTACGCGGTGCAAACCGATCGCCGCTTTCGCGTGATTGTGGCCGACGACGGCTCCGGCCCGGAGACTGCCGCGACGATTGCCCGCATGCGCGCGGCGACCGCGCTTGATATCACCCATGTGTGGCACGAGGACCGCGGGTGGCGGAAGAGCGAGATCCTCAATCGGGCCATCGTGGCGGCGCGCGACGAGTATCTGATCTTCACGGACGGTGACACGATTCCGCGCGATGATTTCGTGGCGGTGCATCGTCGGGTGGCGGAGCGCGGCGTGTATTCCGCGGGCATGACGATTCGTCTGCCACAGGAGATCTCGGCGACCATCACCGACGAGGACGTGCTGCAGCGGCGAGTAACCGAGAAGTCGTGGTTGGTCGCGCAGGGGATGCGACTCGGGCGACACGCCATTCGCTTCTCTCGCGACTACATCACCAATCGTTGGCTGGATTGGACGACGACCTCCCGTCGGCGGTTCCGCGGCCTGAATGGCGCGGCTTGGCGCGACGACCTGCTGCGCGTGAATGGCTTCGACATGACGATGCCCTACGGCGGCATGGACGCGGAGCTCGGCGACCGGCTCGACAACCTCGGCCTGCGTCATCGTCGCCTGCGGTTCCGCGCGATGACCGTGCATCTCTGGCACAAGCGGCCGTGGCGCGAGGATACCCTCGTCGCGGCGAATCGCGAGTATCGGGAGTTGGTGCGTCGGAGCGGGCGTACGGTGACGCCGATGGGCATCGCCGAGTTGGAGACGCTCGCGTTGGCCGAACGCGCGGCCTGACGCGACGCGCGCTTACCGGAGCCGTAGCACGGAGACTTGGGCGCCGGCAGACGCGGCGTAGGGCGTCCCGTCGCTTGCCGAGAGGCGTAGCACCACGGCGGGGGTCTCCTCGCGGGTCGTCAACCGATAGTGCACGAAGCTTGCGGGGCGCATGGTACCAAACGCGCTGCCGCCTTCCGGCAACGTCAGCGGCTCAATGGGAAAGGGACGTCCCACGCCGCCAGCGAGCCCATACGCCTCGAACAACGCGCGATACAGCTGCCGCAGGTTGCGATCGGTGAATCGCACGCGCGAAGGAAGCACCGGCCGTGCGAGTCCGGCGATGCTGTCCCCAAGCACCGCACTGGCGTAATCGCCGAGGAGCGAGGCGGCCGTCTCCCCCGTGGCCGTTTCCACGTTGGACCGCCCGACGCGCGGTGAGCGTACCAGGCGCTCGAGTACGTCCTCTCCATGCTGATCGACGATCCACCGCAGGAAGAGCCAATCACCCCCCCGTTCGGCGAGCGAGCAGAAGCTTCCCGGCGCGCATCCCATCAGCGAGTACACGCCACTCGTGAGCAAGGCCCGGTACGAATAGAGCAGGTTGGGCGTGATGTACGCCCCCGCGGAGTCGGGGAAGATCTGCGATGGCGAGGTACGCCCCGTGGGTGCGGGGTAGCGGGCCTCGAAGAATCGCGCGCCGTACTCCTCCGCGAGATGCGAGAGGCCCTCGTTGAGCCAGGGCTCCTCGGGTGGGCCGCCAAACCCGATGACATGCTCGCCGTACGAGATGAGATGCTGCAGCTCATGCACGAAGGTCGGCGGCAGATTGCTCAGGACATCAGCGGTCGTATGGCTGCAGCTCCACCGCCCAGTGGGATCGGGAACGAAGCCGTAAAAGATCTCGCCACGGTTCGAGCCAGCCTCGTCGGTGAGATCGCGTCCGTCGAAATAGCCGCGCACGTAGCCCTGCGTCGCGCAGTTGGCGGCGGAGATCAACGCATTCACGCGTGGTGAGAGTAGGAAGAGCACGCGACCATTGGCGTCCACGTCGCTGCCGGTGCCGAAGCGTTCCCGAATGACCGGGGCGAGGTCGTTGAGCACGGTGCCGAGTCGCGCGAGATCCGCGGGGCTCAATGCGGATTGCGCGAGCGTGTCGAGGTAGACCGTCACCGTAGCGCCAACATGCGCGAGGCGCGCAGTGACGGGTGTCGTCGGCGCGCTCTCGCTCCTCG
>JANLTT010000190.1:0-16089 GCA_031363115.1 Gemmatimonas sp. | reverse complement strand
TCACCTGGATCAACATCCTGCTCGGCATGATGCTGACCCCGCTGTTTATCATCCCGCTGACCTGGGTGCAGGACGCGCTCGCCAAGAAGAAGGGCGAGTAAGCCGCACTGACACTTCCGCGCCCAAGGGTGCGTAGTGAACGAGGGGCGACGCTTTCGAGCGTCGCCCCTCGCGCCGTTCTGGGGCCTCACCCCGAGTGTTCCCTGATCCGGCTGCGGCCCGTACCTTAGCGGGCATCCCCCTCCCTCTGGAGACTTCCGTGCTCTTCGTTGTCGTTCTTGTCGCCGTCGGCATTTGGGTCATGATTGCGTACAACGGCCTGATTGCCCTGCGCAATCAGACGGCCAATGCGCTCAAGCAGATTGACGTCCAGCTCAAGCGTCGGCACGACCTGATTCCCAACCTGATCAATGCGGTTCAGGCGGCGATGGACTTCGAGAAGGACACCCTGCAGGCCGTGATTGCCGCGCGCAACGGCGCGGTGAAGGCGTCTGCCGGGCTCGATCCGCAGCACGTTCACGATGTGGCGGCCGCCGAGGCGCAGCTGACGTCGGCCCTGAAGCAGATGATGGTGGTCGTGGAGGCGTATCCGGACCTCAAGGCGACCGCCAACATGGGGCAGTTTCAGGAGGAGCTGAGCTCCACCGAGAACAAGGTCTCGTTTGCCCGTCAGCTCTACAATGACACGGCGACGCTGTACAACACCCGCCAGCAGCAGTTCCCGACGAACCTCGTCGCTGGCTTTGCGAAGGCGGTGCCGGCGGAGTTGTGGGAAATTGAAGACGCAGCTGAGCGGGCGGTACCGAAGGTGGAGTTCCGGCGCGGGGCTTAACGGCTAATTACCACGGAGGCACGGAGACACGGAGGGGGCACGGCGTTTCTAGGTTCTGCGTCAGTCCATTCAAGTGATCTTTGATTGGCACTACAGGATCGGCAACGCAGCGAGCACCTCCGCGCCTCCGTGTCTCCGTGGTGATCCGCCGTTCAACTCACCACACAATGCCAGAACCTCTCACGCTCAACCTCTTTGAACAGCAGGCCGCCAACCGCCGGAAGTCCTGGCTGTTGATCGGGGCCTTTTTCATGTTCTTCCTCTGGCTCGGGCTCGGGGGCGACCTGATTGCGTACCTCTCAACCCAGCCCGTCCAGGGGACCGCGCCCTATGGCTACGTCCACCGGGTGCCGTGGCTTGGCATTGTCATGGCCGGCGTCGCGCTCTGGTTGGTCATGGACGTTCTCCGGAATGGCGCCAAGAAGGTCCTTTGGACCTCCGGCGCCCAGCCCCTCGTGGCCACGACTCCCGAGGAGCGGCAGTTCGAGAATGTGGTCGAGGAGATGGCGATCGCCGCCGGGATTCCGAAACCCAAGCTGTACATCGTCCCCGATGCCGACCCCAATGCCTTTGTCACCGGGACGGCCCCGCTTGAGGCGCACTTGGCGGTCACCCAGGGGCTGCTCGCGGTACTGACGCGCGAAGAGCTGCAGGCCGTGGTGGCCCACGAGATGGGGCACGTCAAGAACGAAGACACCAAGCTGATGACCGTCGTGGCGGGGCTTGCCGGGGCGATTCTGCTGATTCGGGATGGGGTCGGCCGCTCGTTCCGGATGACCGGCCGGGTGGCTGGCCGGAGCCGCGGCGGAGGCAAGAAGGGGGGCAATCCCCTCATTCTTGTGCTCATTGTTGTCTATGTATTGTCTTGGATTCTGGCGCCTCTGATTGCACGGCTGATGGCCACGGCCGTCAGCCGGAAGCGCGAGTACCTTGCCGACGCCATGGCCGCCCAGTTCACCCGCAACCCGGCCGCCCTGGCCGACGCGCTGGACAAGATTGAGAAGCACCACGCCCCTACCACGATGCTCAAGGAGGGGGTGGCGCACCTGTGCATCGTGGATCCGACCGGACGGCTGGCGAACCGGAGCGAGGGGTGGTGGGCCGATCTCTTCGGCACGCATCCGCCAATGCCGATCCGCGTTTCACGGCTCCGGGCGATGGCATTCCAGGCACAGAAGCGAGCGGGTGACCTTGTGCCGTGATGGCAGTCAAGGGTATGCTTTATGGAATCGGTAGCGCTACGATCCGCTGGTACGACTGTTGTGGATACGTCCTGTGATGGCGAAGATCTTTCATCGCCCTCCAGATCGAGGCACCAACCGCGACCCGCTGGAGCACTGTGCCTCACACATAGGATGAGGCCTTGTGGAAAATAAAGAAACGTGAGAAATGCCGTTTCAGTTATCCACGCGAATCCAGTATGCAAAGCGTAATGCATAGTATTTCACAATTATGCATTTCATAAATTGCTTTAGCGAAAGACGCTAACTCAGCATTTTACAACAGCTTAAGAAGAATACACTACAGCAGTTTATGATACGAGACTGCTCCGCCTGCAACTTATCAACAAATCCGTCGATGCCAGCCAAAACTATCGCGATTCTCGTCGGTCCTGAGTACGAGGACCTCGAAGTTTGGTACCCGAAGCTGCGGCTCGAGGCTGCCGGTTTCAATGCCCCTCTGGTTGGAACGAAGGGGGTGACCTTCGCCGGAAAGCACGGCTACCCTGCCCCGGTCGAGCGTGATCTCTCTGAAATGGACCCAGCCAACTTGGCTGGCATCCTCGCGCCTGGAGGTTGGGCGCCCGATAAGCTACGCCGCGACCGGGCGGTGCTGGACCTCGTACGCGGGGTGCACGAGCGTGGCGGCATGGTGGCCACCATTTGCCATGGGCCGTGGATCTTGATCTCGGCCGGCATCGTTCGCGGGCGGCGTCTGACCTCTACCGTGGGCATCCGGGACGACGTGGTTAACGCCGGCGCGGAGTGGGTGGATCAGGATGTGGTGGTGGACGGGAACATCATCTCGAGCCGGGTGCCGAAGGATTTGCCGGCGTTTGGCGAGGCGATGGTGGGGTGGCTGGCGGGGCGCTGAGGCGCCACCGGAGCTGCACGCGGCCCGTTACGGGGCGGTAAAAACTATGGACAGGGGGAGCGAGTAGCTCCCGGCCCGATCAAGGCCGAAATCGTAACGAACGCGGAGGTACAGCGGCACAATGAGACCGCCGCCCGCAACTCCGGTTGTGACCGTGACGGGCGCCGCCGTGAACGACGAGAATGCGCCGCCGGCCGAAAGCCCCCACTGAAGGTCGACCGCCGGCTTGGTCTGGCGAGCCGTTCCCGGAGTCGCGGTCCAGATCGTGGCCGCGGCGTTGACCGCCACACTCCATGGCACGTTGGAGCTGACGGTTACGCTTGCGAGCACTGGGACCCCGAAGCCCGTGGAGAGCGCGGTGCTTTCCGGGACTGGCAGGACAATGTTGCCAATCGGAACGTCAATCTTTGCGGCCTTTGTCACAGTGATGAAGAGCGCCTGCGTCGCGCTGCCGGCGACGATGCAGGAGGCCTGATTGTTCACCTCGCAGGTGCCCTGCGCCTCAACGCGCTGTGCTGCCATCAGGGCACCAACCAGCGCCAGGCATCCCCGCACGCATCGCATCATGGGGTACCTCGACGAACCGCACGGAAGGCGCCATTGGCCGAGACCGACGGCTGCGCCCACGCCCCCGAGAGTGTATCGGCGACGAGCCTACCAATTAGGCGGCGCTCCCCGCTGACGAGCGTGATGTCAAAGTCCACATCCTCGGCGGTGAGCACCAAGCCGTTCACTGCCCCACCGTCAATCCGAACGCCCCCCGCACCGTCGCGCTCCTCCCACGTCGCGGTCCCGATGATTTCGCCGTCCGTTTGGCGGGAAATCGTGAGGGTACCAGCCAACTGCAGAGAGGGCGAGTTCTGAGTGCCAGTGAGCGTCCAAGTCCCGCGCAGATCGGCGATCTCGCCGTCCACGGGCCCCGTCAACAGGCCGCACGCCCCGAGAGACAACGCAGGAGCCATCAGCACAACGCCCAGCGCACGTCGTGAGCCAGCGCCCCCCGGAAGGCCCGCAAGATTGCCAATGGGGCCGCGCCGCATCGGGCGTCGCCGCGAGGCCATCAGTTGCTCCGCGCGCCGGATCGCCCGGCGCGTCCAGTTCCCTGTCCGCCGCGGCCGGGAGGCTGAATCAGCCGGACGGTGCGCCCGCGCAACGTCACTTCATGCTGCAGCTGATCCGACGCAATGACCAGAACCTCCTCACCACCGGACACGCGTAGTGGTTCCTCTACCCGCGTGAGATCCACTTTGACGGCATAGGGTCCAACCGGAAGGTTCTCGAAGCGCACATCCCCATTCTGTAGCAGGCGCCCAACCCACTCCCGTGCGTCGGCATCCACCACCCAGACTTCCGCAGTATTCAGCGAAACGACGGGGCGACGCCCGTCGGCATCGGCCTCAATCACCAGACGAATCGTCAACACGCCGGTCGGCACAAGCGGGAGGTCGCGGTACTCTCCGAAGGCCGACGCTGTTCTCGGGTGCAGCACGAGGCCCAGCGGCACCGAAGCCGGGTCCAACTGCATGCGTCCGCGCACGCCGACGGGCACCGTATAGATGCCATCGCGGCCGCTGGACACGCGCACCTCGCCCTGCCGAAGACGAACCCCCGCGACCCCCTCCTCTCCGAGATCGCGTTCTCCATTGCCATTGCGGTCGAGATACACGAGTCCGCCTTCACCCGCGCGACGCGGGCTGAAGACCGACGTGGCGGCAGAGACGCGCACTGCCAGCATCCAACCGGCGCGTCCGTTGCGGTCCACAAAGAACGGGTTTCGCTCAATCGACGTTTCCAGTTCCATCCCGCCGGGCAACGGAGTCGCCGCGCCCACGCGAAGCCCGACGAGCGCACCGCGCAAGGCGCTGGCGGTGTACCTCAGGTCGCCCGTCAATCGGACGGGCAGGTTGGCCACATTGAGTGGAGTCCCCGAAAGTCGCGCGAACGCGGTGGTGACATCCGTGGGTTGCCCCGCGCCGGCTCCCGTGAGCACGCGTCCCACGCCGGTCGCGAGCTGCCCCAGCGTGGCGAGGCTGCGGGCGGCGGTGAGTTGCACGCCCTGCTGCAGCACGCGCACCTCATTCACGGAGCCGTCCGCGAGTTCGGCGGTGCGGCCCACGATGCCCAACTGGCCCGTCGCGTTCAACGCCCAGTCGTGCACGCGACGCGTTGCGCCGGCACTCAGTAAATGCGAGGCCGATCCGAATCGACCGAGTCCGACGGCGGATGCTTCCGCTTCAAACACCGAGGAACTTGCACGCAGCGAGAGCGAGGTGAGCGCGGACCACTCGAAGGCGTGCCCCATGCTAACCGAGGTCGAGCGGGACTCGAAGCCGGACGTACCGACGTCGCGCAAGCGCATGGCGCTGGCGTCCATGCGCCAACGGTCGGTCAGGGTCTGTTCGAGATCGATGGAGATGTCATCCACCCCGGCGGCGAACGCCGAGGTGCCTCCCGGCGCGTGCGTTGCGCCGAGGCGAACACGTCCCTTGGCGTAGGCGCGCTCCCCCTGCATTCGATAACCAAGATGCTGGCCACCTCCGAACTGGCGCACGGCGAGTCCGGCGTCCAAATCCCAGTCGCGAACTTGCCCGCTCCAGTCCGCGCCGATGGCGGAGAGTTCACGAGCGAAGCCTGAGCCGAAGGTCTCGCGCATGCGCGACACCGAGCCACCGACACGCCCCATTTCATTCCGCCACCACATGCCGGCACCAACGTGGGACCCCGTCGCGTTGCCGCGGAGACCGGAGCGTCCCGCAAACATGACCATTTCGCGCCCGCCGCGCGTGGACCGTGCGGACACACCCTCGGCCACTGCATTGATGCCCGTCAGCGGCGTCAACCCGGCGCCCACCATGCCGGCATCGACGGTCCAGTCTCGCGAGCTGAGCGACGCTTGAAACGGATTGCCGAGCGCGCCGACATTCGAGAGCGCAATCGCCTCGATCCCGGAGCGCGGCGCCTGCGGCAAGAGCTGCGCCCGGAGAAATACCCCGTCGGCGACCTCGCCATCCATTCGCACACCTGCCGTCAGGTTGCTGCCTTCGGAGGTTGCCGTCAGCACCGTCAGCGGGCGGAGCATGATGCCGCGCCCGACTACCTCGAGTGCCGCCACGCGCAGCCGCGTTGACGTCTCCGCCGCGGCGGAATCGCGACCGGCAAAATGCACCCCCGCCCGGATCAGATACTCCCCGCCGGCCGACGCCGTCGGAACCCGAAGCGCCACGTGCACGTCCGCCGTGCTGAACGGCTGAACGGTGACGCGGAGCGTGTCGGTGTCGCGCACGCGCCATCCCTGAGGAGCGCGCACCACCAACCCGACCACGGCCACATCGTTGCCGGTGTTCTGGACGCGATAGTCGAACTCCATGCGGTCACCCGGCTGCAGGGCCGAGAACTCCAGTGGGCCCTGAAGGCCGAGTGACATCACGCTGGGGACGCGAAGCACGATCGGCACGGCAAAGGATTGATCGCCAGCGGCACGGAACACGACGTCTGCCACGTCGAGCAAGCCGACGCGCGCGTCGGAAGGAACGCGAAGAGTGAGGACAACAGAACGCCACGCGGTGCCGTCCGCGGTGCGCTGCACCGTGCCCTCAAGGCGTCCAAGAATCTGGATGTTCGCCCGCGGCTCGACCTGATACTGCAACGTCTTCGCATCCGCGAGCTCCACGGGAACCGGCACCAACAGCGTCACGAGCGTACGCGGCGCACCCGTCGCTGACACTGCCGCGACCCGGATTCGTGTGTCGGTCACGAGGACGCTGTCCGGCGCATGCGCTTGCGCCACGCTCGCAGACATTGCGAGCATCGCGAGCGTCCCACACAGTGTGGCGGCGCGATTCCTCATGGTGCAGTCACCACGAGTTGGAAATCGATGGAAAACTGCCGTTGCGCGCTCGGGGGCGTCGTCGCCCACAGCAACACATAGCGCCACTCCATCGATCGCGACCACGGATCGCTGGCGGGGTTGTTGAACGTGGCCGTCCGCGCCTCAATTGTGGTGAAGACCGTCGAGAGCGAGTTCCACGTCCCGAGGTCCGCTCTGCGCCACTGCACCTGCGCGACACTCGCGGGGCAGCCTGCACCGCAGCGAACCTGCACCGTGGTCACGCGGGGGGAAAACCCGCCCCCGCCGCTGTTGGTCCGCAGATCCACCGTGAACGATGTGGTGCCAAAGGTCACTGCACCGGCAGTGAATGCGGCGGCCGTCGTGCTCGCCACCGTCAGGGGGAAGCCCGACACCGTGACATTGGTGCGACGGTTTCCCTGCGCCCCCGACGGGCTCGCGACGAGCGCCGAACCGAGAAGGACACTGAGAACGGCGCGTCGCAGACTCGGTCCGGTCACGGGATCTCGAACTCGACCTGTGCCGCCTTGATCTCGGCGCCGCCGTAATCCAGGAGCGTCACGGCGATGTAGCGGCCCCGTGGCAGCGACGGCACGCGCACGAGGACGTCACGAAACGCCTTGGGCGTGATGTACGCCTCGGGGCCGCGGATCTCATGCAGCAGCTGGGCCGACTCATTGCGAATTTCCACCGTGGACTTCACGCGCAAGTGCGCGGATCCCGTGTTCACGAATCGGACAACCACGTCGTGAACTCGCGTGGAGTCCACCTGCGTGTCGCTTACGCGGGATCGCTCCCACGTAGACTCGACGTCGGCAAGTTCGATTTCGCCGTCGCCCCGCTCGGTGGAAGGATGCACGTAGATCTTGATTCCCGTGAGGACGGTCAGGCTCACCGCCGCGCCTTGGGCCCGCGTGGTACTCGGCGGTTTCACTGCCTCGATAAGCACGATCGACCAGCATCCCGGGTCCTGAGGGCCGGTGGCCTCATATGCCACGCGCACGAACTCGCGCCCGCGCGGCGGCAGTTGCAGGGCGAGTGGAAAGACCTGCATTCGAGTGCCACAGGAACCTTCAAGGGTGCCGAGGTCTCCGTAGATGTTCTGCCCCAAGGAATCGCGGAGCCAATCCTTGAGCTGAATCCGCAGCTGCTGCACCGTGTCCGACTCACTGCGGACCTCGATCACTTGGGTCAGCGAATCGCGTCCGAGCACGAGGTGCTGCTCGAGCGCTTCCACCGTAAACTGCGCCGCAGCCAAGCGAGGAAGAAGCACCAACGCGGCAACGAGCACCGCGTGCTCGAAGGCACGCGGTGCTCGTTTCGCTGCCGAGCCAGTTAACCCATCAAACAAACGGCTCAGTCGCACTCGGTTACGGTGCGGTGATGGTCAGCGTCAGCGGAATCACGTAGCTACCGGCGGCGAGGTTCGTGGTGAACTGCGCCGGATTGAACGTGGACTCGAGGCAAAGCGTCGCGTTCACGCCGTTAGTGGCCGCTGTGGCGGCCGGGACGAGCGTCTGCGCGCCGGTGGTCAGGGTCGTGAAGCCGCCCGCGGCGCACGTGCCCGAGTTGGAGAACTTGAAGCCATGGTCAGCAAGCGTACGGCCAGTTCCACCAGTGATCGTCCCGCCCTGAAGCGACACGCCGAAGGTCGTGTTCGACTTGAGCGTGAGCGGGGCGGCCGTCTCGGTGACGACCGACACGTTGTTGGTCAGGAACGTCGTCCAGTTGGCAGGCGTCGTCAGCACGATATCGCCAGGATTCGTGATGTTGATGAACGCCAGCGTCGGAATCGCGACGGTCGCGTTGCGATTGATGAAGCACGATGTCGCCGGACCTTCCACAGTGCAGCCCTGTGCTTCAACTACCGCCATCGGGGCTGCCACCAGGGCGAGCCCAACCACCATGCGAACGAACGAACGGGACATGCTTTTCTCCTTGAACGTGAATGGGTTACTGCGACTTCAAAGACCGACCGAAGGACCAGACGTTTCGTTTACAAATCGGCAACAGACCTCAGGGCGGCACCTACGTCATGCGCGCCACAGCACGACCACCCGAGGCAAAGACGAACAGCGTTAATCGGAGTCACGTCACAAAGCAGTGACTTCACTAAAGGAACTCAAACGCACCGTTAATTTCCAGTGTATCTTCTTAATACACAATGACTTACGTCACAAAGTGACGCGGACTCAAACAAGCTGTCACGGTTTATTGCACCGTCCCGCTTTCAGTCATTCGATTCTCAGCTAATCTCTCGTAATGGTGGACGTCCAGTCAAACCATTCCGTCACACCGTGACAGCCTGCCACGACGCCCACCCCACCATGTCAGGGTTTCGCCGTGCGAACTCAGCTTTTTCCCGGTAGTTTGCGAGGCCATCAATCCCCCATCCTGCTGACTCACCCCACAAGGCCACACTCGTGATCCTCGGCGTACCCAAGGAAATCGTCCCCGGTGAACATCGCGTCGCGCTCGTTCCAGAGAGCGTCGGACGCCTCGTGAAAGCCGGCGTGACGGTCCATGTCGCACACAATGCCGGCATCGCCGGCGGATTCTCCGATGCAGCGTACACCGCCGCCGGCGCAACGGTCACCGACCAAGCGTCCGTCTTCGCAAGCGCGGATCTGCTCTGCAAGGTGCAAAAGCCAAGCATCGCCGAAGTCGCGCAGCTCAAGCGCGGTGCACATCTCATCTCTCTGCTCGCACCTTCGTCAAGTGCGGAGTCCATCGCCGCCCTCGATGCCCAGGGCGTGACGGCCTTTGCCCTGGAGCTCGTCCCGCGCATCACGCGTGCACAGTCCATGGACGTGCTCTCGTCGCAGGCCTCGGTCGCCGGCTACAAAGCGGTGCTGATTGGCTCCTCGACGATGGTGAAGTTCATGCCGATGCTCACCACGGCGGCTGGCACCATCGCGCCGTCCAAGGTTTGCGTGCTCGGCGCAGGCGTCGCAGGACTCATGGCGATTGCCACCGCGCGCCGACTCGGCGCCGTCGTCAGTGGCTTTGACATTCGCGCCGCGGCCGCTGAGCAGATCAAGTCGCTCGGCGCCAGCGTCGTCGCACAGGACCTCATTTCCGCCGACGCACAAACTGCTGGCGGCTACGCGAAGGAACAGAGCGCCGAGCAGCAGGAAGCCATTCAGGCGGCGCTCCGTGCGCATCTCGCCGGTATGGATATGGTGATCACCACGGCGCAGATCCCGGGGCGCGCCGCGCCGCGACTGATCTCGACCGAGACGGTGAAGACGATGGCGCCGGGCGCCGTGATCATTGACCTGGCCGCCGAGTCGGGCGGTAACTGCGAAGCAACGAAGGCCGGCGAGACAGTGGACGTGAATGGGGTGCAGGTGGTCGGTCCGGTGAACCTCGCCGCGACGATGCCGGCGCACGCCTCGGCTATGCTCAGCCGCAACATCCTGACATTCGTGCAGCACATGCTCACCAAGGAGGGCACGCTCAACGTGGACCGGAGCAATGAAATCACCGGCCCGATGATCGTCACCGGGAGAACGCTCTCATGACCGGAATGGACCTCGTCGGCCTCATCGTGATCTTCACGCTCGCCACATACCTCGGCGCGGCGTTGATCGGTCGCGTGCCCCCGACCCTGCACACGCCGCTGATGTCGGGTGCCAATGCCGTCTCGGGCATCACCGTCGTGGGTGCGATGCTTGTGGCCGGGGCGGGATTCGGCTGGCTCAGTTCGGTGCTCGGCTTCCTCGCCATCGTGTTCGCAATGATGAACGTCGTCGGCGGCTACGCCGTCACCGACCGCATGCTCGAGATGTTCAAGAAGAGCCCGACGCAGGGGAACAAGTAAATGTCCCCCACTCTGGTTCGGCTGCTGTACCTCGTCGCCTCCGTGCTCTTCATCACAGGACTCAAGCAGCTTCAGAGTCCGGAGACGGCGCGCGCAGGCAATCGCCTCTCGGCGGTCGGCATGCTACTCGCGATTCTCGTCACCCTCGTCAACCAGCAGATCATCGGCTACACGACGATCGCGGCCGGCATGGTCGTTGGCTCGGCGCTCGGCGCATGGCTCGCCTACTCCGTCAAGATGACGTCGATGCCGCAGATGGTCGCGTTGCTCAACGGCTTCGGCGGCGGCGCCTCACTGTTGGTCGCCATCACCGAGTTCCTTCACGCGCGGAAGGAAGGCATCACCGTCTCGATCGACGTCGCCATCTCCACGCACCTCGGCGTACTCATTGGCGCCGTGACGCTCACGGGCTCGCTGATCGCCTGGGCAAAGTTGCAGGAAGTGATGACGGGCAAGGCCATCGTCTTCGGCGGCCAGAAGACGCTCAATGCGGCGATGTTTCTGACCGTGGCAGTGCTCGCGGGCTGGCTCTCCCTCGTGGCTGGCGCGCCAATCTGGGCGTTCTACGCCATCGTCGGCCTCTCGCTCGTGCTCGGCGTGACGCTCGTGATTCCGATTGGCGGCGCGGACATGCCGGTCGTGATCTCGCTGCTCAATTCGTACTCGGGCATCGCCGGCGCGATGACCGGCTTCATCATCCAGAACGAAGTGCTTGTCGTCTCCGGTGCACTCGTGGGTTCGTCGGGCATCATTCTTTCGCAGATGATGTGCAAGGCGATGAACCGCTCGCTGAGCAACGTGCTCTTCGGCGCCTTCGGTCAGACGGCTGGCAAGAGCACCAAGACCTCCGAAGGCCTCTCGGTCAGCGCGACGAGCATCGAGGAAGCGGCGCTCATGATTGCCTACGCGCAGTCGGTGATCGTCGTGCCGGGTTACGGCCTCGCGGTCGCGCAGGCACAGCATCAGGTCCGCGAGTTGATGGACCTCGTGGAGAAGCGCGGTGGCACGATGAAGTTCGCCGTGCACCCGGTGGCGGGCCGCATGCCTGGCCACATGAACGTGCTCCTCGCCGAAGCGAACATCCCGTATGACAAGCTGATTGACATGGACGACATCAATCCGGAATTCGAGCGGACGGATGTCTGCCTCGTGATTGGAGCGAATGACGTCGTGAATCCGGCGGCGCGCACCGATCCCTCATCGCCGATCTTCGGCATGCCGATCCTCAACGCCGATCAGGCCAAGCGCATCCTCGTGATGAAGCGCGGCATGTCGGCGGGGTTTGCGGGCATTGAGAATGAGCTCTTCTACAATCCGAAGACGCAGATGCTCTTTGGTGATGCGAAGGGGACGCTCTCCAAGCTCGTTGCCGAGGTGAAGCAGGTCTAACAGCGACAGCATTGCCACGGAGACACGAAGACACGGAGGGCCCCGATGCCGGCGATTACACTCCCGCGCATTGGGGCCCTTTGTTTTCCGTTCAGAGGCAGTTCTCCGTGCCTCCGTGTCTCCGTGGCAGAGCCGTTAGCTGTTCCCGGCGGCGGCGACGTATGTTCGTGAGCGCCACTGCTTCGGACGGCGGAGCGAACTGATGACGAGACGCACCGCTGCCACCGGATCGGCGAACGGGCTCAACCACCAGGTCAGCCCGCGACGTGCATAGCTGCCACGCAGCGCGAAGAGCAGCATCCAGCGAATGCCGAGCAACACACCGGTGGAGACGCCCAGCACCGTACGCGTGGGGCTCACGGGAATGCTCGGCCACGCGAGGACCACCGCCAGCGCGAGCGGCCACTGCGCGCCCTGTGCGAGCGCGACGAACAGCGTATCGAACGCCTGCCGCCCCTTCCCCGTCGCGTCCTTCAAATCGAGCGAGCGTCCCCACTCGCGCCACATCTGCGCGATCCCCGTGTAGCTGCGCACGGAGTACAGCCGCGAGCCGTCGAGGAAGCCCACCGACACACCAGCGCGCGCGAGATGCCGCACGAGACTCACGTCCTCGGCGAACGAATCCTTGACCGGCGCATAGCCACCATGCGCGAGCAGCACCGCGCGCTTGAGGAGAAAGCACTGTCCATTGGCAATCACACGCTCCGGCTTGACGCGAGGATCGCCCACGGCGCCACTGCGAAAGATCAGCGTCACAAGCAGCGCCGGCTGCAGCCAACGCTCGGCGGCGCTCTGGCCATCGAAACGCGGCGCGAAGCTTACGGCCTCGAACCCTTCGCGTTGCGCGGCGGCAAGTACGGCGGCCGCGCAGCCGGGGACCGCTTCGGTGTCGGCGTCCATGCCGAGCACCCAGGGCTGCGCGGCCTGCTCGGTGCCGTACTGCAATGCCCAGGCCTTGCCGATCCAACCGGACGGTAGCGGTGGATCGGTCAGCAACTTGATGCGCGGGTCGCGCTGTGCCGCCATGGCCACGAGGTCGCGCGTGCCGTCGGTGGAGCCTGAGTCCACCACGAGGATCTCGCGCACCGGGGCGCCCTGGGCTTCGAGGCCGCGCAGGCAGGGTCCAATCCGATTCGCCTCGTTGAGCGTCGCCACGACCATCGTGAGGCCATCGCCCTCTTGCTCGCCGGCGCCAACGCCGGCGCCGTCTCCAGCGCGTCCCTTCGGAAGGGGAGCTTCGGGAGGACGCCGAGTGCGCCCCCCCATCAGGCGGAACATCAGGGTGCCGGCGAGGACCGACTGCAGAATGGCGAGGGCGAGGAGCATGATCGGGAGAACCATAATCGGTTCAAACCCTCGCGTGCGCCGCGTTGTCCCACTCTTCGGAAACTCCCCCGCACGGCATCCGTAGGTCCCAGTGACCCGATCCCTCTTGGAGCACCGATGTCCCTGACTGTCCGAAGCGCCAAACTGACCGCCACGCTGACGGCCACTGTGGCCGCAACGCTACTCGCGATGCCGTTGAATCTCGATGCCCAGTCCAGCGAGCGCTTCACGCTGCGCGGCGAGCGCGTCGCGATCTGGAATCTCGCCGGCCGCACTCGCATCGAGCCCACGTCAGGGTCGGAGGTGGTCGTTGAGGTCACTCGCGGCGGCGATGACGGCCGGCGCCTCACGGTGGAGTCCTCGAACGAGCGACTCGTGGTGCGCTACCCTGACCGCGACGTCGTGTACCGCGAGGCGCGCGGCGGCAACTATAACGTCCGCCTCACGCTGGACGACGACGGTTCGTTTGAATCGGGCTACGACGAGATGGCGCGCGGGCGATCGGTTGAAGTCCGGTCGAGTGGGGGCGGCCTCGAGGCGCATGCCGATCTGCGCATTCTCGTGCCACGCGGCCAGCGCATTCGCATCATGATTGGCGTGGGAGAAATTGAGGCATCAAACGTCGATGGTGATCTCGAACTCAGCACCCGCGTCACGGGCGTGACCGCCACGGGAATGAAGGGGCGCGTCTCGGCGCGCTCTGGCTCCGGTACGGTGCGCGTCGAGCGCAGCGAAGCCGAGGTGCTTGCCACGACCGGCTCGGGCTCGGTTGAACTGCGCGAAGTGAAGGGTCGCGACGTACGCGCGAGCACTGGCTCAGGCACGGTGACCGGTTACGAGGTCACGGCAGAGCGTTTTGAGGCCAGCACGGGCTCCGGCGGCGTGCGTGTCGAGGAACTCACGGCCGGCGATGTGCGCGCATCAGCGGGCTCGGGGACGATCCGATTGGAAATGACCAAGATTGCCGATGCGGTGATTCGCACGGGGTCAGGCAGTGTGCACCTCACACTGCCGACGGTCGTGAACGTGGAAGTCGAGATCAACACCGGCTCCGGCGGTATTACGACCGACTTCCCGGTGACGATGGAAGGCGTGCGCCGCCGCGAGTTGCGTGGGCGCATTGGCACCGGCGCGGACGGGCGCGTGCGCATCAACACCGGCTCGGGCAGCGTGCGGTTGCTCAAGCGGTAACGCACCGAAGTAACGCACCGCGTTAACGACATTTGACAGCAAGCCCCAACGGTCGCACGATTCCCCGTACTCAACGCGGAGGATTCATGCGACCGTTGCACGTTTTGGTCACGCTGATTGCGGTGACGTATCCCCTCACGAGTGGCGCGCAGGACCCCGCTGCCGTGGCGCGACTGCAACCGGGTGCGCTCGTGCGGATCTGGGAGGGCTCCGCCACTGGCGCCGCGACACAGATGCAGGTGGTCGAGCGCCGCGGAGACTCCCTCACGGTCAAGCGCGATGCCATCACCAGTAATGGCGTGATGGTGCAGCGCGCGGAGTTGCGCACGCTGGCCTGGCGCACCCTGCCCCGGCTCGAGGTGCGAGGCGAAAAGGTGAAGGACTCGCCGCTCGAAGGGGGCATCCTCGGGCTCTTCATCGGTGTCGTCATCGGATCGCTGATAGGCGAATCCTCTGCTCAAGGGGACGTCCAACTCGACTCGGCGAGCGACGGCTCCCTCGGCCCGCTCCTCTTTGGCGGACTCGGGCTCCTGATTGGACTCGGCATCGACGCCGCCAAGGACAACACCCCGTGGATCACCGTGGTGCAGAACGGCGCACCTTGACGCTCTGGGTGGGAAGGGCGAATGTGCGCACTCACCCTTCCCCGCCCCGTCATGCTTCGTCTGCGCCAGACCCTCGTAGCATTCAACGCGATCCTGCTCGCGATCGCCCCTGCGCTCCTTAGCGCACAGACGCGCGCCGCGCGTCCGGCGGCAAGCGGAGACTCCGCGCTCCGCGCCTACGGCGATCTTCCATGGCGCAACATCGGCCCGAGCCGCGGCGGACGCTCCGTCGCCGTGAGCGGCGTCCCCGGAATGCCGCTGACTTATTTTGCGGGCTACACCGGTGGCGGACTCTGGCGCACCGATGACGCCGGCCTCAATTGGCGCAACATCTCCGATTCCCAGTTCAACGTGGGCACCATTGGCGCCATCGCGGTGGCGCCATCCGATCACAACGTGATGTACGTGGGCACGGGCGAGCACGCGATTCGCGGGCAGTCGTCCTCATACGGCGACGGCGTGTACAAGTCCACCGACTTTGGACGTACTTGGAAGCACATCGGCCTCACCACGACCAAGCAGATCTCCGCGGTACGCGTGCACCCGGACAATCCCGACGTCGTGTATGTCGCGGCGCAGGGCGATCGTTGGCAGGGCTCCACCGACCGTGGCATCTACCGCTCACGCGATGGCGGTGCCACCTGGCAGCTTGTATTGAAGGGAACGAACGCGACGAGCGGCGCGAGCGACCTCTCGATGGATCCCTCCAACCCGCGCATTCTGTACGCCGCCTTCTGGGATCATCAGCGGCAGCCTTGGTTTGTGCGCAGCGGCGGCGCCGGAAGCGGCATTTGGAAGTCCACCGATGCTGGCGACACCTGGACGCGGCTTACGAATGGCCTGCCCGCGCTGATTGGCAAAGTCGGCGTTGCGGTGTCGCCGGCAAATCCCGATCGTGTCTTCGCGATTGTCGAGGCGGAGCGCGGCGGGTTGTATCGCTCGGACGATGCGGGGGCCACCTGGCGACTGCTTTCATCAGACC
>JANLTT010000150.1:0-1801 GCA_031363115.1 Gemmatimonas sp. | reverse complement strand
GTCCGAGCGCACCCGCGTGACATCGCCCAGGTCAATCGACGCGGTCAGCATCGCTTCGTCGAATACGGGCGCGCGGACCCGCACGTCGCCGCGCGGCCCCGCCACGAGCGAGCCTCCCTGGAACATCCGCCCACCTTCGCTCCCCACCAAATTCGCGAGCACACAAAAGACGCCATGCTCATCGGCGATGTCGCGAATCAAGCGCTCCCATCGCGCGACACTCCCGGGTCCCGGCGTCGCATCATCGCGCGGAGAAGTCCCACGTGCCGGTGCGGCCGCGACCACGCACACGATCTGCGCGCCATCGAGTGCGGCAATCGTCCCCGTGAGCGAATGCCAGGCGTCCTCACAAATCAAAATCGCCGCACGGCCCCACGACGTATCGAAGGCCCGCACGCCATAGCCCTTGTCCACGAAGCGTTCTTCGTCGAACAGGCCATACGTCGGCAAAAAGTTCTTGCGATGCACGTGCAGCACGCGCGCCGCGGCCCCACCACCAAGTGAGATGCAGGCCGCGGAGTTGTACGGGGTGCCGGCATGCGTCTCGTAAAACCCAATGATCACGTCGAGCGCGGCCAACGTCGGCGCCACACGACGCAACCGCGCATCGAGCTCGGCGGCGAGATGGTCGGCGGACATCGAAAGCTCACGCACCCCGCCTTCGACGAAGTAGCCGCTGAGCACCGTTTCGGCGAACACCACGAGCTGTGGCGCCGGGGAAAGGGCGGCCGCTTGGGCAATCAGGCCGGCAATGGTGTCGAGGTTGCCGGGGACGTCGCCCTTTCGGGGGCGGAACTGCGGAATCGCGAGAGTGAGCATCTACTGAAAAGTGCCATACTGTGGACCGCAGGGCGAGGCACCCTTTCCGGCGCCATCTGTGTACCATACAGGACCTTATGACCGTGTCGAACTCGCACTGCGCCATTTTGCGCCCCGCCGCGGCCCTTGTCGTGCTCGTTTTTGCCCTCGGGGCGGTCCGTCCGGCCGCGGCCCAGCAACCGGCCCCGGCACCGGCTCCGGCCCCCACGGTCGAACCCTGGCAGATCATCCGGCCGCCGCAGTCGTCGCTCGTCCTCGCCCGCGATGGCTCCCTGATTGGCGAGATCGGCCGGCAGTGGCGCACGAGCGTCCCAATCGGGACCCTCCCGCGCTACGTCCCCGCCGCCTTTGTGGCCGTCGAGGACCGCCGCTTCTATCAGCACGATGGCGTGGATGTCGTCGGCATCGCCTCGGCCATTCGCGACAACATCATGGGCGGCAGCCGCGGCGCGAGCACGATCACGCAGCAGTTGGTCGGCAACATGCACCCCGAGATCATTGACCGCACCGATCGCTCGCTGGGCCGCAAGGTGCGCGAGCAGCTCGCGGCGCGCGAAATGGAACGGCGCTACACCAAGGCGCAAATCCTCGAGGCGTATCTCAATCAGATTCACTTCGGGCGTGGCTGGTATGGCATCGAAGCAGCAGCACGCCATTACTTCGGCACCACGGCCGCCGAGCTCACCATCGCGCAGGCCGCCTCACTCGCCGCACTCCCCAAGGGACCGGCGCAGTACGATCCGGCTCGCTTTCCTGAGCGCAACAAGAATCGCCGCGACGCCATCCTCGGCTTGATGGAAGAGCAGGGGTTCATCACCGCGTCGCAGGCGCGCAATGCGCGCGCTGAGCCAATTGTGACGGCGCCGACGCGCGGGATGTCGGCCCCGGCGCCCTACTTCGTGGATGTCGTGCGCGCGCAAATCGAGCGCGCGGGAATTCCCGTGAGCGATGGTGGGTATCGCATCACCACGACGCTCGATCC
>JANLTT010000142.1:0-5040 GCA_031363115.1 Gemmatimonas sp. | reverse complement strand
GGCATCGAGAAGGCAGGTGGCAAGCCCATCATGTGGAAGACGGGTCACTCCCTCATCAAGGACAAGATGAAGGAAGAGCACGCCCCACTCGCCGGCGAGATGTCGGGCCACATGTTCTTCACCGAAGGCTTCTACGGCCACGACGACGCGCTCTACGCCGCCGCGCGCCTGCTGCGCATTCTGGCCGACTCGAAGCAGACGGTTGATCAGCTCCTCGCCGACGTGCCGCGCTTCGTCTCGACGCCTGAGATGCGCGTGGATTGCCCCGATGATCGCAAGGAGCAGGTGACACGCGATGCCCTCGCGCATTTCCGCGCCAAGTATCCGGTGAGCGACGTGGACGGCGTGCGCATTCTGTTCGATGGTGGCTGGGGTTTGATCCGCAGCTCGAACACGCAGCCGATTCTCGTACTCCGATTCGAAGCGTCGAGCGAGGCGCGCCTCGCCGAGTTGCGCGCGGAGGTCGAAGGCTGGCTGGCGACGCAGGGCGTGACGGTCGGAGCGTCGTCGCACTAGGGGCGCTAGGGAGCAGTGTCGGTGACCACGCGGACGCGGCGCGGACTCTTCGGACTCCTCGCCGGCGGCGCACTCGCCCTGCTCGCCGGGCGTTGGATCTCCGGCGTGTACGCCGACTGGGCCTTCTTCAACGCGCTGGGCTTCGACGCGGTGTGGCGGGGGAAGGCCGTTGCCCACAGCGTACTGACCGCCGGCGCCTTCGCGGGCGTCGCGGTCGTTGCGTTCCTCAACTTCTTCGCGGTGCGGCAGAGCATCGTCTCGCTCGTCTTGCCGCAGCGCCTTGGCGACCTCGAAATCGCGGAAGCCGTGCCCACGCAGCGACTCACCGTCGTTGCCATTGTGCTGGCATTGATTGTCGCGGTGCTTTTCGCCCTGCTCCCTCACGACTGGAGTGGCGCGGCCCTGGCGTGGGATCGTCTCTCGTTCCGCGAAACGGAGCCGTATCTCGAGCGCGACCTGGGGTTCTATGTCGCCTGGCTGCCCTTTGAACGGGCACTGCAGGAGCGCACGACAATTATGCTGGTCACCGTCGGCATCCTGGTGCTCGCAGCCTATGCGGCCACGCCGAGCATTCGATGGAACGCCGCTGGTCTGTATGTGAGTGCTTGGGTGCGGCGCCATCTGTCCGTGCTGACTGGTGGCTTCATCCTCTTGGTGGGATGGGATTGGCGCTTGGACCGCTACGAGCGCCTGAGCGACGGCAGCGGCATCTGGGGGGAGACCGCCACGCACGCGCTCTTCGCCGCGTACGATCACCGCATCGCGTTGCCGTACCTCGGTATCACCTCCTTTCTCGCCGCGCCCATTGCCGCAGTCCTCGTCTGGGCGGGATGGCGCGGCTATCTCCGCCTCAGCATCGCGCTGCTCTCAGCGATGATTGTGGCAGGCCCAGTGGCGAGCGCCGTGCTGCCGCTGATTGCGCGCGGTCCGCTGTCGACGGCCGACGCGCGGCGTCGTGAGCGGCCCTACCTCAGCACCTCGGCCCTCTTTACGCGCCGGGCCTATGGCGTCGATGAAATTGCCGGTGCCGACACCACACCGCTACGCACGGTCGAGATCACCGAAGTCAGCCGTCGCATCAGCGCGTGGGATCCCGCTGCGCTCAGTGAAATTGTCGCGGCGGACCCACGGGGTGGCGTGGCGGCTGGACTGGCGTGGCGTGCTTCACCGGATGGGCTGGAGGCCCTCGTGCTACGCCATCCTGCGGAATCGGGACCAACGGCGGAGCGTTGGACCGTGGATGCGTTGCGCGCGCCGCGCAGCGATGCGGCTGGACGCCCGTATGTTGCGGCCGCCGTCGGAGAGGCACGAATCAACGGCGTGCTCGTGTATCCGGGAGCGAGCGGCTTCGCGCTCGCGAGCGATACCGCGAGTCGCATCGCCGCTCCCGCATTTGAATCGACGCTTGCCCGCATGGCGTTGGCGTGGGACTTACAGGATCCGCGGCTGTTGTTTCGAGAGCTCCCTGGGTTGCGCCCGCGCCTCGTAACTATGCGAGACGTTCGCACCCGAGTGCGGCGCGTCGTGCCATTCCTCGCGGCGGGGCCGACGGTGACGCCCGTCGTGCGCGGCGATTCGCTTTATTGGTTCGTCGAACTCTTCGTGACCGCGGCGCACTATCCGCTGAGCGAAGCCGTCACCGCAGACGGTGATGCCGTCCGATACGCCAAGCACGCCGCGACAGCAATTGTGCAAGCGCAGTCCGGACGGCTCATGCTCGTGCCGACCGAGCGGCCCGATCCGGTCATGGCGTATTGGCTGCGTCGCTTCCCAGGCATGTTCACCCCGTTCGCCGGTGCGCCTGATTGGATACGCGAGGAAGGTCCCCCGGCACTCGATGTGATGATGGTGCAGGGGAGAGCGCTCGCTCGCGTCGGCTTCCAAGGGGATTCGCTCGGACCGAGGCGCCTGACGCGGCCGGATGATGCCGATGCAGAGCTCGATGCCGGGGCGGCGACACAGTTTCAATTCGGCTCCGACCCATCGCTCGGTTGGGCGCTTCCTGTGGACTTGCCCTGGTCCGGTCGGACGTTGGGGGTGCTGGTCGCGCGCGGAGGGCCGGTTCGCCGGAGCGAGTACCACGACTTCGCTGGAATGGGCTGGACCGCCGTGCTGAGCCAGTTGCAGTCACGCGCGGACCTCGCGGGCTTCGGTCGCGCCTTGCCGGACATGCGCCGCGGCCGGGTGCAGGCCATCCCGACATCAATCGGGCCGCTCTGGATTCAGAGCTACTACCAGTGGCCCCCGGACGGCGCCCCCTCGCTCGCGGGGGTCGTGGTGACCACGCCGCGGCTGACGAGCGGCGGGCGCACCCTCGCCGAAGCCCTCGGAGAGCCAGCCCCTGCGGAGGCCCTCGCGCCGGATGCGTTCCGCGAGCGGGTCGCGCGTCTCTACGATGCGATGCTGGCCGCGCATCGCAGCGGCGATTGGCGGGCGTACGGCGAGGCCTGGGTGGCGCTCGGCCGCCTCATCGGGCGGCAGTAGATATTGCAGCGAAAGAATGGCTGGCGCAGGTGCCGTGCGACGACCGTCGGCGGTAAATTGAGAGGCTACATCACTACGACACTCACGGAGACCGTGTGAATATCCACGAGTACCAAGCGAAAGAAATCCTGCGCGGCTACGGCGTGCCGATTCCCCCAGGGGAGATCGCGACGACGCCGGCCGAGGCTGAGGCGATTGCCACCAAGTACGGCACGGCCGTCATGGTGAAGGCTCAGGTCCATGCCGGTGGCCGCGGCAAGGCCGGCGGCGTGAAGTTCTGCAAGACGCCGGCGGACGCAAAGGAGAAGGCCACCGCGATTCTCGGCATGAAGATCAAGGATCTCACCGTCGAGAAGGTGCTCGTCACCGTCGCCGCCGACATCGGCAGCGAAGCATACGTCGGCATCATCGTGGACCGCGCCACGAAGAAGCCGGTGTTCATGGTGTCCGCCGCGGGCGGCATTGACATCGAAGAAGTGGCCGCGACCACGCCGGAGAAGATTCTCTACGTCCCCGTGGACGTCCGCTACGGACTCCCCACGTTCGACGCGATGCGCATGGGCTTCTTCCTCTACGAGGATGTAAAGCTCGCCCGCGCCGCCGCCAAGATCATGCAGCAGCTCTACGCCGCCTTCATGGCCGCCGGGTGCTCGCTCGCCGAGATCAATCCGCTCGTCGTCACGCCGACGGGTGAACTGATTGCCGTGGACGGCAAGATGGTGATTGACGACAACGAACTCGATCGCAAGCCGGAAATCGCCGCGCTCCGCGATGAGTCCAGCGAAGAGCCGTCGGAAGTCGCGGCGCGCAATGCGAACCTCACCTTCATCAAGCTCGACGGCGACGTCGGCTGCGTGGTGAATGGCGCCGGTCTCGCGATGGCCACGATGGACCTCGTGAAGTACTACGGCGGTGAGCCGGCGAACTTCCTCGACATCGGCGGCTCGTCGAATCCGGAGAAGGTCGTCAATGCGCTCCGCATCATCACGTCCGATCCCAACGTGAAGGCGATCCTGTTCAACATCTTTGGTGGCATCACGCGCACCGATGACGTCGCGAACGGCATCGTCACTGCGACGAAGGCCAACCCGCTGAAGGTGCCGATTGTCATTCGCCTCACGGGCACCAACGAAGAACTCGCGATGAAGATTCTCACGGAGAACGGATTCGCCGCCTCCAGCGACATGGACACCGCGGTGCAGCAGGCCGTGGCGCTCGCCAAGGGAGGGAAGTGAGATGAGCGTTTTCATCGACAAGAACACCAAGCTCGTCATCCAGGGCATCACGGGACGTGACGGCTCGTTCCATGCCAAGCAGATGATGGAGTACGGCACGCAGGTCGTGGCCGGCGTCACACCGGGCAAGGGCGGCCAGAAGTTTGAAGGCACGGTGCCGATCTTCAACACCGTCGCCGATGCCGTGAAGGCCACCGGCGCGAACACCAGCGTCATCTATGTGCCGCCGCCGTTCGCTGCTGATGCGATCATGGAAGCGGCCGCTTCGGGCGTCGCCCTCGTGGTCTGCATCACGGAAGGCGTGCCCGTGCTCGACATGACGAAGGTCTATCCCTTCGTGAAGGAAATGGGCGTGCGTCTCCTGGGCCCCAACTGCCCGGGGTTGATCACGCCGGGTGAGTCCAAGGTCGGCATCATTCCGGGACGCATCTGCCTGCCGGGTCCGGTGGGCGTCGTGTCCCGCTCCGGCACGCTGACGTACGAAGTCGTGTATCAGCTCACCCGCGCGGGCATTGGTCAGACGACCTGCGTCGGCATCGGCGGCGATCCAATCAATGGCACGAACTTCATCGATTGCCTTGAGGCATTCGAGAAGGATCCGGCCACCAAGGCCATTGCGATGATGGGCGAGATCGGCGGCACGGACGAGCAGGAAGCGGCCGAGTACGTCAAGAAGCACATGAAGAAGCCGGTGGTCGGGTTCATCGCAGGCCAGACCGCACCGCCGGGGCGGCGCATGGGCCACGCGGGCGCCATCATCTCGGGTTCGGCTGGTACCGCCGCCGAGAAGATCGATGCCTTTAAG
>JANLTT010000094.1:0-37508 GCA_031363115.1 Gemmatimonas sp. | reverse complement strand
GACGCAGTTCCTGCTCGACGAACAATTGGACGATGTGTGGGTTGGCGTGCGTGCGGACGGCGCCGATGGGCATCGGTCATTGACGACGGTGGTCGGCGCGGCCGGCGGGCCACGGCTGCCGAATCCACCGCGTCAGTAAGTCGGGCACATCGCATGAGCGCCTTCTCCGCCTTCCCTCCTGAATCGCTGAAGTTCCTCCGGGGACTCAAGCGCCACAACGAGAATCCGTGGTTTGAGGCGAATCGCGCGGTGTACGAGCGCGCGGTGAAGGAACCGCTGAAGCACTTGGCGGAAGAACTCGATGTGCGCTTCGCGACGATGGCGCCGGAGTTTGTGGCGCCTCCAAAACGCGCGCTCTTTCGGATTCATCGCGACGTGCGTTTTTCGAATGACAAGTCGCCGTACAAGACGCACGCGGCGCTCTGGGTCTTTCATCGCGACGCGGGGCGGGGCGTCGGACGCAGCATTGGCGAGGCGCACGGGGGCGCGGGGTTCTACTTCCACCTCGAACCCGGCGCCTCAATGGTCGCCGCGGGCTACTGGATGCCGCCTCGCCCCGCGCTGAACATCATCCGCGAGCAGTTGGTGGAGCATCAGAAGGCCTTCGAGAAGATTGTGCGTGCCCCGGCCTTCACGAAGCGCTTCGGCAAGCTGAATGACGACGAAGCGGGCGTTCGCCTGACGCGTGTGCCGCGCGGCTTTGCGCCGGATCATCCGGCCGCGGAGTGGCTACGCTTCAATTCGTTTACGGCCTCCCGTCCGCTCACCGACGCCGAGGCACTTTCTCCGAAGTTGGTGGATACCATCATGAAGGATTACGCGGTGTTGCTCCCGCTCGTGCGCTGGCTGAATGGCGCGCTCGGGCATGCGAGTGCGTCGCACCGCTAACGTGGAGGTTCGATGGATCGGCACGAGCATTGGGAACAGGTCTATCGCACGAAGGGCCCTGACCAGGTCAGCTGGTTTCAGGCGGAGGCGCGACTCTCGCGCGAGCTCATCGCGAGCGTGGCCCCCGATCGGGACTCGACGATCATTGACATCGGCGCCGGGGCTTCGACACTGGTCGATGGTCTGCTTGGCCTCGGCTATCGGCAGGTGACGGTCATGGATCTCTCCGCCGCAGCCCTTGCGTTGGCGAAAGCGCGACTCGGTGCCGGTGCCGAGGCCGTGACGTGGCAAGCGGCGGATGTCCTCAGGGTGCGCCTGCCCGCGCACGCCTTTGACATCTGGCATGACCGTGCGGTCTTTCACTTTCTTACCGACGCCAGTGACCGCGCGCGCTACGTGGCGCAGGTCCGTCACGCCGTGCGACCTGGGGGCATCGTGCTCGTCGCCACCTTTGCCGAGGATGGACCGCTTCGCTGCAGCGGTCTCGAAGTGGCGCGCTACGCACCCCATGAGCTGCACGCGCAGTTCGGCGACGACTTCACGCTTCTTGATAGTCATCGCGAGCTGCACACCACGCCGAGTGGTGCGACGCAGGCGTTTACGTACTGCGTCTGCCGGCTCACCGAGGCAGAGCCTGCTGCGATGGCGATGACCTAAGCGCGTCCGAGCGCGCTTAGGCCGGCACAACCCCGCGCACGATCCCTTCAATGCGTCGCGCGGGATTGAACCACCGCTGCGCGGCCACCCGCATCCGGGCCGGAGTCACCGCTGCGAGATCGTGCGGGTAGCGCGCGATGTCCTCGATGGTGCCCCACATGAACGCATCGGCGAGGTCGGCCAACACGGCGCCGCCTGACGACTGGCGAATCTGCCACGCGCCAATCGAGTAATGCCGCGCGCGGTCGAGTTCCTCGAGCGTCACTTCTTCATCGCGCAGTTTCGCGAACTCGCGCAGCAGCCCTTCGCGCGCGATGTCCTCCTTCGCCGGCGAGGTCGCGATGTACGCCGCGAAGGTGCCGGCCGCCACGCGCGCATACGGGCGCGCCATCACGGTGTAGGCCAGCGACTGTCGGTCGCGCAATTCCTCAAAGAATCGTCCACCGAGTCCGCTCGCGACGCCACTGAGCATCTCGGCGTCAAAACGCGCGGAATCGTTGCGGTCCGGGCCTTCAAAGAACATTGCCAGCGCGGTCTGCGCCTTGTCGCGTTGATCGGCCTTGGCGCCTTCACTTGTAGGCCACGCGGGCGCGATGATGGCGGGACGCGTCGTGCATTCGAGTGCCTCGAAGCGCGCCGCCAGTACGTCAGCCGCCTCTTGCGGATCGACGTCACCGACCACCGCCAGGAGCGTGCACGCGCGACGCACCCGATGCTCATGCCACGCGCGCAGTTCCGCGGCGGTCATTGACTGCACGCGCGCTTCGGTGCCGAGCGTCGAGCGGCCGTAGGGATGATCAGGCCACGCGACTTCGGCGGCGAGACGCATTGGCTGGCGATACATATCGTCGCGCAGCGACGCGAGCGCCGCGATGGCAACGGCGCGCTCCGCTTCGAGCCCATCCTCCGGGAACGACGGCGTGAGGACGATATCAGCAAGCAGTTCGGCGGCTTCACCAAGTCGTGCGGTCGGGACGCCAATCGTCCACTGCATTGATTCCGTGCCCACGCTCGCGCTGGGGGAGCCGCCGAGTCGCTCGGCGTCTTCGGAGATCTGCGTCGCCGTGCGTCGCGCGGTACCGCGCAGCATGGTGCGCGCCATCAGCGTGGAGATGCCGGAATCAGCAGCGGACTCCTCGATCACGCCACCGGCTGTGAAGCACCCGAGGTGCGTGAGCGCGGCGCCTGGGCGGGGGCGCACAAGAATTGGCACGCCGCGGGGCGTGCGGAAGAGATGCACCCCATCAACGGTGCGCTCATGCGTGGCGCGCACGGCGGGGGCCGCCGGCACGAGCGTTGGCGGCGGGCTCGGCTCCAACGGCGCGATGCCGGGGGCGTCGAGCATCGCGCGCACGGCGGCCGCATCGGCGCCGAGGGCGGGCGTTCCGCGCGGCCGGTAGGCGACGATCGCCATCGTCTCCGGGTTGAGATACTTCTTGGCCACTTCCGTCAGGCGAGCTGGATCAGCGGCGAGCACCTTTTGGTGATAGGCCACGCCGTCCTGCCAGTCACTCGCCAGTTCCCATGCCCCGAGGAAGTTGGCCTGACCGTCCGCGGACTCCATGCGACGCAACCACTGCGCCTCCACGATGCAGCGGGCGCGGGCGACTTCATCGGCGGTGATGGCGCCTTCCCGCACGCGTCGCAGTTGATCGTGAATCGTGCGCGCCGCTTCAGCGGCCGATTCCGGACGCGCGGAGGCATGCACGACAAAGACGCCAATCTCGGTCGGCGTGTAGTCGTAGGCCTGAATGCTGGAGACCAGGCGGCGATCACGCGTGGCGCGCACCAGCCGACCGGCACGACCGCCGGAGAGTACGGTAGCGAGGAGATCGAGCGCCGGGGTGTCGGGGTGCGCGGCCGCTGGGGTGCGCCAGCCAAAGACCAGTTCCGTCTGCGTGATGTCCCCTTCCCACTCGCGCACGCGGAAGTTCGCGGGCGCAGCTTCCTTGGGGCCAATCGAACGGCGAATGGGCGCGTCGGCGAGATGCCCGTAATGCCGCTTCGCCATGGTGATGGCATGCTCGGGGTCCACATCGCCAACAATCGCGAGCACCGTGTTGGACGGCCGATAAAAGTTGCGATAGAACGAGACGAGCTGGTCACGCGTCAGCGTGCGCAGCGGTGCCTCGCGTCCCATCCGCCAGCGGCGAATGCGATGCCGGTCGTGCAGGAGCTCGAACATCGTCTCGAGGGCGAGCGGGCCAGCGGAGTCGGCCTTGCGCTTGGTTTCCTCGATGATGACTTCGAGTTCGCGACGAAGTTCGTCGCCGTCAATCACCGAGTGCGCGTAGGCATCGGCCTGCACCGCGAGGCCGGCCTCAAAGCCGCTCGCGGGAAGGACGGCGTAGTAGTGGGTGTGGTCGTAGATGGTGCCGGCGTTGAGATAGCCACCGGCCGCCTTCGTGGCGCGCGCAATCTCCCCGACACCGTGCGTTGGCGTCCCCTTGAAGTACATGTGCTCAAGGACATGAGCGATGCCGACAGTGTCGTCGGGTTCGTCGAAGTAGCCGGCGCGCACCCAGGTGACGATCGCGACCACGGGGGCGGTGGTATCGCGCTTCGCGAGGATCGTCAGGCCATTCGAGAGCCGCACACGGCGGACGCTCTCTGGCGGGAGGAGGGCATCGGGACGAGGCATTGGCTTAGCGGACGAGCGGGGCCCGCTTGATCAAATAGAGCGCGGAGAGAAGCATGCCGATGCCGTAGGCGATCACCAAGACGAGATCCTGCGGCTCAACCGTGCGCCCGTTGAGCCAGGCGCCGCTGAAGTCGCCGAGTTGCTTCACTGGGGGAAGAACCCACGCGAAGTCGCGGAGCCACTTGGGGCCCGCGCCGGCCTGCGTGATGCTCTGTAGCACGTTTGAGACGAGATAGAACGCGATAAACACCAACCCGTCACGCTGGGTGATGGCGCCAATCAACAAGAGCATCGAACCCACAAAGAAGGCCGTCAGCAACAGCGCCAGCAGTGTGCCAAGGACCGGGACCGTCACGACCTGCGAGAAGATCACCGGCACCAGAGTGAAGCTGACCGCGAAGAGCGTGAGTGCGACGGCGAATCGCTGCAGGTAGAACATCGCCGGCGGCACCTGATGGGCAAACAACACGCGGACATGCTGCTTCTCGCGATCCAGCGCGAACGACCCGTTCATGAGAAGGATGGACCCAATGGTGATGCAGAGCGATGCCGTCGCCCTCCACACATTGAGGGCCATGTCCTGGAGCCGCGGGTCGCCGCTGAAGAGAGAGATCTCCGTCCCCGAGGCGAACGCGGCGAGCGGAAGTCCGGCCATGACAAAGAACAGCAGGAAGGGCGCGAACACCTTCACAGCCACATCCCGCGCATGCCAGGGGAGATAGGCAATCAAAGGGCGAAGATTCATCGTTGGGTCACCGAGGTGCGGAAGGCTTCTTCGAGCGAGGACTCGGCGGGCGCGACCGCCACGATGAGCGCACCCTCGGCGATCGCCTCGGCGAGCCCGCGGTTGAGCGCGGCGACATCAGCGGTGCACTCGACGTCATTCCCCGCCACGACGGCACCATGAAAGCGCGCCGCCACGGCGTCAGGCGCGGCCACCGTGCGGATGCGCCACCGGCGCTCCGCCCCCGAGCCCGCCGCATCACGCACCGTGACGACACGCTGCAACTGCCCGTGATCAATGATGGCGACACGATCGCAGAGCCGTTCGAGCTCGTCGAGGTTGTGTGAAGCGATGATCATCGCCCGATCGGGGCGGCGCAGCCCAGCGACGATATCGCGGAAGCGCGCGGTCCAGACGGGATCGAGCCCATGCGTCGGTTCATCGAAAATCACCACGCGCCGCTCCGCCAGCAGCGCCTGCGCGAGTCCGACACGCTGCAGGTTGCCCTTGGAGAGCGCCTTCAGCTTCTTCTTTCGGTGCTCGGCGATGCCGACGGCCTCGATGACGCGCTCGACCGCCGCCGTGCGCTCGGCCGCGGGGACGTCGGCGAGCGTGGCCATGCGGTGCAGCGTCTCTTCCGTTTTCCAATCGAGCGGAAAGGTCATCAACTCCGGGAGATACGCGATCCCCTCGCGCTCGACAAAGTCGCGTGGCGCGATGCCATCAATCGTGACCTCACCCGCATCATTCGCGAGCAAGCCAAGAAGCATCGCGATCATCGTGCTCTTGCCGGCACCGTTGGGGCCGGCGATGCCGACGACCTCGCCGGCGTTGATCTCGAGCGAGATGTCATGCACGGCGCGCACGTCGGCGCCGAACAGTGAACGGTATGTCTTCCCAACGTTGCGCAGAACGATCAATGCAGAATCCGGAGGAGTCCCGCGTCGGCGCTGGCGCGAAGAAAACTCTCCGCGTCCCGCGTCGGGATGAGTATACCGGTCAGCGCGAAGCCCCGACGGGCCTCCGCCTGCATGAACTCTTCAACGGACCGCACGGGACCAGGTGCGGTGGCATCGCGCATCGCGCCAACAATCTCCTCCCACGAGCCCTCGTACGACTCGCCATCCCGCCCGACGACTGCATGACGCTCGGGAGCGACCTGCTGGCCATTGAGATCGACCAACAGCGCACCAAAGAGCTCCAGCTGTGCGCGCGCCTCCTCTTCATCCTGCTCGGAGGCCCGCTGCTCAATTTCGGCGAGCAGATCATCGAGTGCGTCGGGCTCGGGGGCGAGTTCGCCGAGTCGCTCCTCCCAAATGCGCAGCGAAGGATCGTCGTCGCGTAGCCGCAGGTGCGACTTCCTCAGCTCGAGCAGACGCCAGATGCCGAGTTCGTCCCAGTGCTCCTCGGGCTTTGTACGATCAAGCTGATACAACGCGGCCTCGTACTCCCCCTCGTCGTAGAGGAGATTGCCGAGGTAGATGCGCGCCTCGCTATGCTCAGGATCGAGCTGCAGCGCCTTGCGCAGCGTCTCGATGGCGGTCGGCTCGTCGCCGAGCCGATGCTCCGTGTAGCCGACCATCGCGACGGCCTCCGCGTTCTCCGGCGTCTGCTGCACGGCGATCTCGAAGAACTCCTTCGCCTCGGCGAGATGTCCCTCGCGAAAGAGGGCCCGGCCAACTTGCAGAATGAGCTCGACGTCATCGGAGTAGCCGAGTTCAAGGATGCGATTGAATGACTTCAGGCCCGCAGCGGTCTGCCCGAGCCTCATCAGCACTTCGCCGAGTCCGGCGAGGGCATCCTCGTGCTCCGGATCGAGCACCAGCGCCTCCTCGAAGGAGCGGCGCGCCCAGGCGAACTCATCGCGAGCGAGCCTGGCGTATCCCACGCCGACATGGAGCTCGACGGAGTTGGGGTACACGCCAAGGCCCTCGCGCAGCAACGCGAGCGCGTCGTCGTAGTTGCCTTCGTTGTACAACTGGTGCGCGCGCTCGTCGTACTCCTCGGAACTCAGGAACGAAGATGACATCGAGGTCCTGGCCTCCAGAGCGAGGGGTTGATTCTAACCTATATCGTGGCGCACCAACTCAACAGCGTCTGTACGGGGCAATGAGGCCCGTGTTTCGTCACGGATTCTCGGGAACGCCGAGCGCGACGGCAATCTCGGCGGCGAGGGCGGCGTTTGCTTCGAGGAGGGCGAGATTGGCAAGGAGGGACCGGCCCTCGGTTGCCCGTTGCACGGTGGCGAGGAGAAATGGGGTGACGGCGGCTCCCCGCACTCCCGCAGAGCGGGCATCGGCCAGGGCTTCTTCGACCGCCGCGTCCACCTCGCGCGGATCAAGGGCGAAGGCAGCGGGAGGCGGCAGCGTGACCAGAATGGCGCTCCGTCGCCCCAACGCACGCGAGGCTCGGGCGATGGCCGCCACTTCGGCGGGCGAGTCGGCCCGCGCGGGGACGGGGAGTCCGGTCGCCCGAGTGAAAAAACCGGGAAACTCGTCCGTACCGTAACCAATCACCGTCACGCCGAGGGTGTCGAGGCGCTCGAGTGTGGCGGGAAGATCGAGAATGGACTTCACGCCAGCGCACACCACCACCACTGGACTTCGAGAAAGTTCGACAAGATCCGCCGATTCGTCGAAGGCGGGCTCACGGTGCACCCCACCGATGCCTCCAGTCGCGAAGACCGGCAGTGCCGCCGCGGTACAGAGCGCAAGCGAGGCCGCGACGGTAGTGGCGCCATCGTAGCCGAGGGTCATGGCGATAGGGAGGTCGCGCGCCGAAACCTTTCGGATTCCATCGCGCGCGAGGAAGCGCTGGAGGTCCGCGTCGTCGAGGCCGATGGTTGGGACGCCGCGCACGACGGCCGTGATGGCGGGGACCGCGCCGCGCGCCCGGACGGCGGCGCGGACCCGCGCATCAGCTTCTGCATTTGCCGGAATCGGCAGCCCCTGCGCGAGGACGGAGCTTTCCAGCGCAACGATGGGGCGACGATCACGGCGGGCCGCCGCGACGTCAGGGTGTTCCCGGATGGCGCGCGAGGCGGCGCTCACCGGGGAGGATGGCTCACGCGTCGTCGAAGTCGTCAACGCGGCGCGTTTCGACGAGATCGCGCTCACGAGCATCGGGGTCGAAGACCGCAAGAATCTTCAGGTTCTCCCCAGCGTAGCAGTCGAAGGTCTTGCCCGTGCCGCGCTTGATCACGATTTCGTGGCCATCCTCAAACTTGAGCACAGCCGTTGGGAATTCGCTGTTCACGTACTGCTTGCGAAGCTTCTTTGGCGGGGTCGGCATCTGAAGGATCGGGGCTGATGGGGATGACGCTTTTCGAATGCTACGATGCCCGAGGCAACCGCGAAAGGGCGCACGCGCGGCTGTCTGGCACAACCACGTATCAGGTGACTGTCGGACGCGACCCCGCGAAGGCTTTCCACGCGTCGCGCGCGAGAATGTCATCAATCTCGTGCACGACCCGCTCGACTTCATCGTCGGTCGAGTAGAAGTGGGGCGCCACGCGGATGCCCGCTCCCGGGCGATAGTCAATGACGACGTCGCGGGCGAGCAAGGCCTGCGCGACCTCGGCGCCGTGCGGCACATCGAAGGCCACCGTTCCGCCGCGCTGCGCCGTCGCGCGCGGGGCAACCACGCGATACCCGCGGGCATCGGCGAGTGCGACGAGGTGCGAGGTCTGACGGATACTCTTCTCACGGATGGCGGTCATGCCCGCCTCAGCGAGAATGCGCGGCCCATCGGTGGCCGCGTAGAGCGCGGGGACGACCGGTGTGCCGCCTAACCAGCGCGTGATGCCGTCGGCGTACTCCATGGTGCCATCGAAGGCGAAGGGATGCTTGTGTGCCTGCCAGCCTGTGAGCGCCGGCGTGAAGCGCTCGCTCGCACTCGGGCTGGCATAAATGAAGCAACCCCCCGGGCCACCACAGAGCCACTTGAGCACACCGCCGGTGAGGAAGTCCACTCCGCTGCGCTTCACGTCCACCGGAATCACGCCCACCGAGTGATAGGCATCGAGCGAAACGACCGCACCCGCGGCGTGCGCATGCGCGCAGAGCGCGTCGGCGTCGAGGATATAGGCGGAGCGAAACAACACGTGCGAGACGCAGACGAGTGCCGTGCGTTCGTCAATGGCCGCGTGGAGTCGCGCCTGATCGATCCCAATGCCATCCTCGCTGGGCACGACGACGACGCGCGCCCCGAGCTTGGGCGCCAACGCTTCGATGGCGTAGCGGACACTCGGGAAGTCGAGCTCGGTCATCACAACCGTGTCGCGTTCTTTCGTGAAGGGGATGGCGCTGAGAATCGCCGCCTGGGCGAGCGTCACGGTTGGCGCCATGCCCACCTGGTGCGCATCGGCGCCAATGAGCGGGGCGACGAGATCGCCGACGGTGAGGGGCATCTCCCACCAGCCCTTGGCCCACGCACGGACGCCGTGGGTGCGCCATGCCTCTGCGTAAGCGGCGAGGCGCTCAGGGACGGTGCGCGGCATCGCCCCAAGCGAATTGGACACCAGATACGTGCACTGCTCGAGGATTGGGAACTCGGAGCGGAAGCGCAGAAGCGTGTCAGTCACGGTGGGCGGGGATCGAGGGACGGGAGCGGCGAATCACCGCTCCAATCTAGTTCGTTCGCCCCGCCTCCCACACCGAGAGCGAGAGTCGAGTGAGCGGTGGCATCGTCCCCGAAGTTAGGCCTCACGGATGAACGCACGATGAACACCGGACTGAGGCTTAGCTCAAGGCTTCAAAGACCCCGAGTTCGCGATTCTTGCGGACGTCATTCCACGGAAAGCAGTGGCCGTTCATCGCCACGTACACCCCGGCAGGAAGGACCTGCGCAAAGGAGAGCGCGCTCCCGAGGTTGAACAGCCCATCGGAGCTCCCAAAAACGTAGGGAATCATCGCGCCGGTGAGGACAATCGTGCGTCCAAGTTCCGCGGCCGCGAGCACCTTGGCCGACTCGACCATCGTGTCCGTGCCGTGCGTGACGACAATGCGCTGCTCCGTCGAGGCCCGCACCGCAGCGACGATTCGCTCGCGATCGGCGTCGGTGAGTTCAAGACTGTCCTTGAGCATGAGGACTTCGATGGTCAGCTCCAAGCGGCAGCGCCCGCGCTCCAGCACGTGCTGCACGTGCGATTCCCCGAACGCGAGCGTGCCGTTCAGCTCGTCGTAACGCTTGTCGAAGGTGCCGCCCGTGACGAGCAGCCGAATTCGTGGTTCGATCATGAGGGGCACGAGTGAAGGTGTCGTAGGGATTGATCGCCGAGAGTTCGAGCGCGCTGCGCCCGTCCGGCGCGACGTCTACGGCATAGCCGGCGTTGCGCAGGAACTTCTCGGCCGACTCGGCCATGCGGGCGTCATCCTCTACGAGCAGTACGCGCATCGGCAAGAAGCTAGCGTACTGACGGATTGCCACTCTAGGGCCGCGCGGCGCGCGCGGCCCGGATGGCTGTCTTTCGGTCGCGGAGTCGCTCAAGAATACGCAACTTCTCGGCGACGGACTTCTCAGCGGACTTGGCGCGCTGGATTCGCTTCGCCTGGAGAGCTCGCTTCATCTCAGTTTTCACTCGCCCTCCTCCTCCAATAGATCAAGCCACCGAGTCCAACGCTCGGCAAGCCCAAAATTCGCTATCAACGTACCGAACCGCTGGCGATCCAATTCCGGAGACTCCCAAATCTGGTGCATCCGGATCCGATCCTTCGCCCGCTTGGTTTCCACGGCGATTGCCGCCAGATGCTCAAGACTCAGGACTCGCACCTGCTGGCCCTCGACTTCCAGCATCCGCGCATGCTCGAGGGCGTCGTCCACGAGCCCGCCAGTGGAGGGGAGAAAGTGCACTGGCCAGCCGCCAATGACAAGGTGTTCGTCTTGCCAGCCCGCTCCGCGATTTCGGAAGTAGTCGAACACAGCTCTGAAGGGGTCGAGCGGACTGCCTCTCGCCGAATCAACCGCGATGAACACGTCGACACCTTCCGTCTCAGCTGCCTCGACATAAAACGTCGCGCCAATTGCCCCGCCAACACCGTATCGAAGAATTACGCCGGCCTCGAGAGCGGCCTCAAGCTCAGCGAAAATTTTCGTAAATGAGGTGGGCATTGCCTGAGACGACGGAGGCTAGAGAAACTGGGACTTGTGCGAACGCATGATTTGGAAGGAAGCTTAGCGCGCGCAAGTGCCAGTGTCTTTCTGGCGCCCCTCCCCGCTATTTGACGATTTCGTACCCCACACGGCACCCGTGAGCCACGCCCCCGCCTCGCGCGACATGTCCCTCCCCGGCAAGATCTCCCTCGTCTTCGGCGGGGGCGGCCTCAAGGGATTCGCGCACATTGGCGTCCTCAAGGCCCTCGAGGAGCGTGGCATCCGCCCGCACGTCGTGGCGGGCACGAGCATCGGGGCGCTGATTGCCGCAGCGTACGCTGGCGGCATGCCCGTCGCCGAGATGGAGCGCCGCGCGCGCGCCCTCACCAAGCCCGATCTCTTTCGCATCAATCATGTGGGGATGGTCACTCGGCGGATGCTCTCCCCCGCCCTCTACCTCGCGCGGCCACTCGAAAAGCTGATCGAGGAGATTGTGCCCACGGGCACCTTCCGCGACTTCCCGCGCCGCCTGTTTGTGAACACGGTTGATCTTGAGGCCGCCTCACAGGTGCTTTGGGGATTGCCGGGGCTTGAGGACGTCAGCGTGCGCGACGCGGTGTATGCCTCGTGTGCCCTTCCCGGCTTTTTTCCGCCCGGACTCATTGGCGGGCGCTCGTGTGCCGACGGCGGCATCTCCGATAACGTCCCCGCGCTGGCCTCCTCGTTCGGCATGGACGCGGTCATCGCAGTGGATGTCGGCAGCTCGAACATCGCCCGGGCCCGTCGCATCGCGAACAAGGGATTCGCGGCCATCTACATGCGCTCCGCGCAAATCATGATGCGCGCGCTGCAAGCGCAGCAGCTCGACCACTGGCATGGCCCGCCCCTGTTGCTGGTGCGCCCCGCGGTCTGGACCTTCAATTGGTTCAGCTTCGCGCACGTCGACCGCATCATCCAACTCGGCTACGAGTCGGCCGTGGAGACGTTGGATCGGGTCGGGACCTCGCTCCTGCTCGGCGGCGTCTGGCCCCGCCGAATCGTGGAAGTCACCGTGGACCGCACGACGTGCACGGGCTGTACCCTTTGTGCCTCGCTGGCCCCGCAAATGATGGCGATGGACCGGGACGGCAAGGCATCGGTCCTCCGCAGCCCCGTGGAGTGGTCGCGCGCGGAGGGGGATTTCGTCCACCAGTGCCCAACGAATTCGATCAAGGTCGAGACCGTGCATGGACTGGAGCGGCACCTGACGATGGAAATGCCCATCATGGAAGACACTGGCGACGCCTGACGCCCCTCAGCCGCACCGGCGCGCTCGCCACGATATATTTCCCGCAGCCTGCCGAGGCGATGTCGCATCGGCAGTGGCTCAGGTGATCATCCAGCCCGCCCCAGGGTGGAATCCCACGGCGCGGGCACTCCCCTAGGGTGCCGATGTCCTCGCAGAACAGCTTCCGCAGCCGCGATACGCTCACGGTCGACGGGCAGTCGTACGTCTACTATCGCCTCGACGCCGTCGCCGGCCTTCCGGGCGCGACCGTCGCCAAGCTTCCCTTCTCCCTTCGCGTCCTCCTCGAGAACCTCCTTCGCAACGAGGATGGTGGCTTCGTGAAGAAGGGCGACATCGAAACGATGGCGAAGTGGGACGTGAAGGCGACGGTTGATCAAGAGATTGCCTTCCGCACTGCGCGCGTCCTTCTCCAGGACTTCACCGGCGTTCCCTGCGTCGTGGACCTCGCCGCCATGCGTGACGCCATCGCCAAGCTGGGCGGCGATCCGGCGAAGATCAATCCGCTGCAGCCGGTGGACTTGGTGATTGACCACTCGGTGCAGGTGGATGAGTACGGCATCGCCGCGGCGGAGTTGATCAACACCGAGCTCGAGTACGAGCGAAACGTCGAGCGCTACCAGTTCCTCCGTTGGGGCGGGACGGCGCTGCGCAACTTCCGCGTCGTGCCCCCCGGGACGGGGATCTGCCATCAGGTGAATCTCGAGTATCTCGGGCAGGTGGCGTTCGTGGGCAGCGAAGGGACCGAGAAGGTTGTCTACTGCGACTCGCTCGTCGGCACCGACTCGCACACGACGATGATCAATGGCTTGGGCGTGCTCGGATGGGGTGTCGGCGGCATTGAAGCCGAAGCGGCGATGCTTGGCCAGCCCGTGTCCATGCTGATTCCGGACGTGATTGGCTTCAAGTTGGTGGGCAAGCTCCCCGCCGGCGCGACCGCGACGGACCTCGTGCTCACCTGCACCGAGATGCTTCGCAAGAAGAAGGTCGTCGGCAAGTTTGTTGAGTACTTTGGCCCAGGCCTCTCGAGCCTCGCGCTCGCGGACCGCGCGACGATTGCCAACATGGCGCCGGAGTACGGCGCGACGATGGGCTTCTTCCCGGTGGACGCAGAGACGCTCAAGTATCTCCGCCTCTCGGGGCGCAGCGAACATCAGGTGCAGCTGGTCGAAGCGTTCTGTAAGGCCCAGGGATTGTTCCGCACCGATGCGACGCCCGATCCGGTCTTCACCGACACGCTCGAGCTCGACCTCGGCACGGTGGTGCCCTCGCTCGCCGGCCCGAAGCGGCCGCAGGATCGCATCGCCCTCACCAACATGAAGGCGAACTACGCGGAGTCGTACAAGGCGGAGCGCGAGCGGCTTGCCGCCGCGCCGAACAAGGTGCCGGGCTCGGCCGCCGCCGCGATGGCTTCCGAGGGAGGCGCCGTCGCAACGCTCGATCTCACGCCGTCCAAGGTGCACACGTCGCATCGTGGACACGAGTTTGATCTGGTGGACGGCGCGGTCGTGATTGCCGCCATCACCTCCTGCACGAACACCTCGAACCCGAGCGTCATGCTCGCGGCGGGCCTGTTGGCACAGAAGGCCGTTGCCGCCGGCCTGCACACGAAGCCATGGGTGAAGACCTCGCTGGCCCCGGGCTCGAAGGTCGTGCGCGACTATTTCGACAAGGCCGGTGTGCAGCCCGCGCTCGATGCGCTTGGATTCAATATCGTCGGCTACGGCTGCACGACGTGCATCGGCAACTCGGGGCCGCTCCCGGAAAACATCAGCAAGGCGATTGACGACGGCAAGTTGACCGTCGCCGCCGTGCTCTCGGGCAATCGCAACTTCGAAGGGCGCGTGAATCCACAGACGCGCTTCAACTACCTCGCGTCGCCGCCGCTCGTCGTGGCGTACGCGCTCGCCGGCCGCGCCGACATCGACTTCGATAGGGAGCCAATCGGCGCAGGCAGCAAGGGCCCCGTCTTCCTCCGCGACATCTGGCCGTCGCCGAAGGAAGTCGAGGACATCGTGCTCAGCTCGGTGAAGCGAGAGCACTTCGAGAAGGAGTACGGCGATGTGTTCGGCGGTGATGACGCATGGAAGGCCATCATCAGTCCGACTGGCGACCGCTACCTCTGGGACGACAACTCCACCTACGTGAAGCATCCGCCGTACTTCGAGGGGATGTCCAAGACCGCACCAGGTGTGAAGCAGATCGGCAACGCGCGCGTGCTCGGCATGTTCGGCGATTCCATCACCACCGACCACATCTCCCCGGCGGGCTCGATCGCCGAGAAGTCACCGGCCGGTGTGTGGCTCAAGTCGCTCGGCGTTCAGAAGAAGGACTTCAACTCGTACGGCGCGCGTCGCGGCAATCATGAGGTGATGATGCGCGGCACCTTCGCGAACATCCGCCTCAAGAACGATCTCACGCCGGGAATGGAAGGCTGGTGGACGCGCACCGCTGAGGGCGCCGAACCGACGTCGTTCTATGAAGCCGCCATGGAGTACCAGGCGGCGGGCCCGTCACTCGTGATCATCGCGGGCAAGGAGTACGGCACGGGCTCGTCACGCGACTGGGCGGCGAAGGGCACGATGCTGCTCGGCGTGCGCGCGGTGATCTCGGAGTCGTTCGAACGCATTCACCGCTCCAACCTCGTGGGCATGGGTGTCATTCCGCTTGAGTTCGTGAATGGCGAGACGCGTCAGTCGCTGGGGCTGACGGGCTTTGAGTCCATCACGATTGAGGGGATGAGCGACACGATGTCCCCGCGCGCCACGCTCACGGTGCGCGCGGACAACAAGACCTTCCAGGTGCGGAGCCGCATTGATACGCCGGAAGAGATGAACTACTACCGGCATGGCGGCATCCTGCACTACGTGCTTCGTCAGTTGGCGGGTTAACTACACTGACGACTCGCACGCGAGTCATTTGGAACCCCGCCTCCGGGCGGGGGCGCGGCGCGCGGATGCACGAGCATCTCCGCGCCGCGTTTGCGTCCCACGGCATCACCGATCTGGTGGCGACCAGGGCCTCCGACGATGAAGCGCGCCTGGTGCACGAGGCCATTGCCGACGGCATCGAGACCATCGTCGTGGCCGGTGGCGATGGCACATGGGGCAAGTGCGCCGTCGCACTCGGCAAGGCGGGCTCGCCCGCGCGCATGGCCTTCGTGGCGGCCGGCACTGGAAACGACTTCGCGAAGAATCTGCGGGCGCCGGCCAAGGACCTGCACGCGATGGCCCGCCTCGTCGCCTCCGGTGGCGTTGAGCGGCGCGTGGATTTGGGCCGCGTGGATGATGCGTGGTTCGCGAATGTCGCGGGCTTCGGCTTCGACGTCGCGGTGCTGCATGCGTCGAAGCGCATCCCGTTGCTGCGCGGTCCCGCGGTCTATATCGCCGCCGCGTTGCACGAGCTCTTTGGCTACGCGGGGCTCGACGCGCGACTTGAGGGCACGGGGGAACTACCGCCGCAGTGGCAGCGGAGATTGATGGTGGTGTTTGCCAACGGCAAGGAGTTCGGCGGGACCTTTCGCATCGCTCCCGACGCCCGTGTGGATGACGGCAAGTTGAACGCGCTGGTGTTCAACGACTTTGCGAAGGCCCAGCGCGTACCGCTGTTGATTGCCGCGCTTCGCGGCACGCATGTGCGCAACCCGCTGGTGCGACACGTGGCGGCGGGGACCTTCACCCTCGAGTGCGCTGAGGCGCCGTGGATCGAGCTCGATGGGGAGCTGCACCGCGCGGCTGGCCCTCGCGTGACCATCGCAAGCGTGCCCGGCGCGCTACGGGTGCTCGATCTGGCTTAGCAGCACCGCGAATTGAGGTCTGACATTGCGCCTCTCCGTCGGCTCGAGCATCCTTCTCTTATGCGAACCCGCCTGCAGTTCCTCATCGCCGTTTTTGCGCTGACCTTCGCAGCACCGGTCCAAGCGCAGGACGCGCCGCCGCCAGGAGGACCGAAGGTCGGAGAGATGGCTCCCGACTTCGAACTCCCGGGCGCAACTAGAACAGGTCCCAGTCAAACCCCCGTCAGACTCTCTGATTTCCGCGGTCAGACTGTCGTCATTGCCTTCTTTCCCAAGGCGCGGACCGGTGGCTGAACGGCGCAAATGGAGGCGTACCGTGATCAGTACGCCACGATTTTCAACAACGGCCAGGGCGTAAAGGTGCTGGCCATCAGCACCGATGACGTCGCCACGTTGGCCGACTGGGCGAAGGAGAAGGATTTCCCAGTCACCTTTGTCAGCGATCGCGATGCGGTTGCTGGGCGCGCGTACGACGTGAAGGTGCCGGCGGTGAACATCAATCGCCGCGTCGTCTTCGTCGTCGGGCCGGATGGCAAGGTGGTGCATGTCATGCGTCCGTTCCGCGAATTGTCGGCGGATGCCTACACAGAACTCGGCGCTGCCGTGCGGAGAGCCGGCGGGGGTTGATGCACGAACGTGATGTGGCAGCTGACCTGCGCGGATGCTACGACGCAGCGATTGCCGCAGCCGATCCGGCCCGGGCGGTGCATGACGGGCTGGAGGCACGGGAAGTCGCACTCGAACTCGGGCGCGACCAGACGCATTGGATCATTGCCTTAGGCAAGGCCGCTCCCGCGATGGCAGGGGCGGCCTTGTTGCATTGCGCCACGCACGGGCTAAACGTCGGGGGCGGGCTGGTCGTGAGCGCGTCGTCAAAGCCGGCCGCTTTCCCGATGCTCGAATGCCTCACCGGCGATCACCCAGTGCCAGGGATTCGCTCGCAGCATGCCGCCGAGCGACTCGGCGCGCTCGTCGAACGCATCGGTCGTGAGGACATCGTCCTGGTGCTGCTCTCGGGAGGCACCTCGAGCCTAGTGGGGGCGGCGATACCCGGCGTTCGCGACGAGGACCTCGCCGCGCTGCATTCGCTCCTGCTCGGCGCCGGCGTGCCGATAGGCCGCATCAACGCCGTGCGCAAACGTTTCGCGCAGTGGGGCGCGGGGCGACTGGCTGCGGCCCTCGAGTGCGAGCGCATTATTCCCATTCTCCTCGCCGATGTCCCCAACGAGGATCCGGCGATGATTGGCTCGGGGCCTGTGACGCCCGACCCGCTCGCGGCCTGGCATGTGGAGCGCATTCTGCGCGACGCCGAAATTGCCGTGCGTGTGCCACTCTCGGTTGCCTCGACGCTTGGCGCCATGCGCGCGGGGGTCGTGCCCGAGACGCCGAAGCCGGAGCATCCCGCCTTCGCACGAGTCGAAGAGCCGTTCGTCGTGGGCAACACGGCGGCGCTCGAGGGGGCCGCTGCTTACGCCACCTCCCTCGGCTACGAGCCAGTGCTCCTTGCACGCACCATTCTGACGGGCGATGCCACGGCCGCGGGTCGGGTCCTCGCCCACAGTCTCGCACGAGCCAGGCCGGGCACCTGCCTCATCTGGGGGGGCGAAACCACGGTGCGGCTTCCCGCCGATCACGGCCTTGGCGGTCGATGCCAGCAACTCGCGCTCGCCGCTGCAGAAGTCCTTGCTGACCTCGGTATTCCGCACGCTTCGATCCTTGCCGCCGGAACGGACGGGCGCGATGGCCCTGCCCCAGCCTCCGGGGCACTCGTGGACAGCGAGAGTTGGCGGGAAAGTCGCGTGCGCGAGGGAGGGCCAGCGGAGGCCCTCGCCCGTTGCGATGCCTTCGGGGCGCTGGCCGCCGCGGGTGCCATTTTGCCCCTCCGCGAGACTGGGACGAATGTCATGGATATAGTAGTGGCGGTGCGCGTGTAACAGGGTGAAATTCCCCGACATGACCGCACGCGCTCCCTTCACGGTCGCCGTTATTCAGGACGGCGTCCTCCCCACCGCTGAGGCCACCCTCGCGGCCACAATCACCCGCATTCGTGACGCCGCCTCCAAGGGCGCGCAGGTGATTTGCCTAAAGGAACTCTTTAACGCGCCCTACTTCTGCAAGAAGTTGGACTCGTCGCGTTTCGACATCGCCGAGCCGGTGCCCGGCCCGACCGTGAACGCGCTTGCCGCGGTCGCGAAGGAACTGGCCGTCGTGCTCGTGGTGCCGATCTACGAAAAGCAGGCACCTGGCGTGTATCGCAACAGCGCGGTCGTGATTGACGCCGACGGCACCCCGCTCGGTGTGTATCGCAAGATGCACATCCCCCACGACCCGATGTTCGAGGAGAAGTACTACTTCGCGCCGGGCGAGAGTGACAATCCTGTGCAGCCGTCGGGCTTGCGCGGCCCCGATGGCGAGGCGGGTGGCTTCATGGTCTGGAAGACGCGATACGCGACCATCGGCGTGCTCATCTGCTGGGATCAGTGGTATCCCGAGGGCGCGCGCATCACGTCGTTGCTTGGCGCGGACATTCTTTTTTATCCGACGGCGATTGGCTGGCACCCGGCGGAGAAGGCCGAGTGGGGCACGGCGCAGGTGGATGCCTGGCGCACCGCGCAGCGCGCGCACGCCATCGCGAATGGCGTCTTCGTCGCCGCACCGAATCGTGCGGGGCTCGAGCCCGAGGCCGGCACCGACGGCATCGAGTTCTTTGGGCACAGCTTCATCGTGGACCCCTACGGGCGCTACATGGCGCAGGCCGAGACGGGGGATGCCACGTTGATTGCGACCTGTGATCCGTCGTTGATCGAGTACACGCGTCGCAACTGGCCCTTCCTGCGTGACCGTCGGGTGGATGCGTACGAGCCGATCCTCTCGCGTTGGATTGGGTCGTGAGCAGCGTTTCGGCGAAGCCCGCTGGCATGCGTTGGCCCGCGGAGTGGGAGCGACACGACGCCACCTGGATTGCGTGGCCGCACCACGAGCCTGATTGGCCCGGCAAGTTCGGGCCGATTCCCTGGGTGTACGCCGAGATCGCGCGCGTGCTCGCCGAGCACGAGCACGTACACATCCTCGTGCACGACGACGCCACGGAAGAGCAGGCGTGGCACGCGCTGCAGATGCATGAGGTGCGGAAGTCGCGCTATCACCTGCATCGCTGCCCGACCGATCGCGTCTGGCTGCGCGACAGCGCGCCGACCATGGTCCACGATGCCGACGGCCAGGTGAAGCTCGTGAACTGGGATTTCAATGCGTGGGCGAAGTACGACAACTTCGCGCACGACCGGCAGATCGGTGCGCTGATCGAGCGCGAGACCAAGCATGCGCGTCACGAGCCGCAACGCCACGACGCCAAGGGACGCGTTGTCCTCGAAGGCGGCGGCATCGAGACCGATGGACGCGGCACGATGCTCGTGACGGAAGAGTGGCTCCTCACCGAGGTGCAGGTGCGGAACCCTGGGCTCGGCCGCGACGAATACGAGCGAATCTTCCATGATGAACTCGGCATCAGCAAGACAATCTGGCTTGGCGAAGGCTGCGTCGGCGACGATACACACGGCCACGTCGATGATATTGCGCGCTTTGTTTCGCCCGGCGTAATGGTGCTGGCGCACGAGGAAGATCCCGCCGACGAGAATCACGCGCGTTCGCTGGACAACCTGAAGCGTCTCAAGGGCGTGACCGATGCCACGGGCGCGCCAATCAAGGTCGTCACGCTACCGTATCCCCGCGCAGTGATCATGGACGGAGCACGCCTGCCGGCGAGCTACGCCAACTTTTACATCGCGAACGGCGTGGTGATCGTCCCGACCTTCAACGACCCAAACGATCGGATCGCGCTCAACACGCTCGCCGAGCTCTTTCCCACGCGACAGATCGTTGGCATTCATGCCGTTGATCTGGTGTGGGGGCTCGGCACCTTGCACTGTCTCACACAGCAGCAGCCCGCACCACACGGCAAGCACGGCAAGCACGGTAAGCATCCCACGCACGCCTGAGGCAGACTAGATGACGGCACCCCTCGGCGGCGACGCCCTGCGGACGCTTTTGCAGGCGCGCCTCGGCGAGCAGTACACCATTGAATCCCTCCTTGGGCAGGGCGGGATGGGCAGCGTGTATCGCGCGATGGACCAGACGCTGCATCGCCCGGTGGCGGTGAAGGTCATCAGCGGTGATGTCGCGTCGAATCCTGAGTTGAAGAGCCGCTTCCTGCAGGAGGCCCGCACGGTTGCCAAGCTTCGGCATCCGAACATCGTTGCGGTGTACAGCGCCGGCGACGCCGAAGGCCTGCTCTACTTCGTGATGGAGTTGGTGCCGGGCGAATCACTGCGCGATCTGATTCAGCGCGAAGGAAAGGTCGAGCCGGCGCGCGCCGAGCGCATTCTGCATGAATTGGCCCTCGCGCTCGATTACGCGCACGCGAATGGGATTGTGCATCGCGATGTGAAGCCGGAGAACATCCTGCTCGATCGCGAGACGGGGCGCGCGATGCTCACGGACTTCGGCGTCGCGCGCGCATTGGAGAACAGCGGCAACATGACCGGCACCGGGATGATCCTCGGCTCGCCGCGCTACATGAGCCCTGAGCAGGCCACTGGTGAAGCAACAATTGACGGGCGCAGCGATCTCTACGCCTTGGCGCTCGTCGGCTACGAGATGTTCACGGGGAAGCCCGTGGTGGACAGCGGGAATGTCGCGGGGATGCTCGTGAAGCATCTCACCGAGACGCCGAAGCCGCTGGCCGAGGCCGTGCCGTCGGCGCCGGAGGGCTCAGCGGTGGCGATTGACCGCGCGCTCGCGAAGGACCGCGAGCGGCGCTGGGCAACGGGGCGTGAGATGGCCGAGGTGATTGGCATGGCGTGGACGCCGACCCCGGGCATGGGCACGTCGCGTCTGGCATCCGTGCCCGCGAAGAAGAAGGGGAAGCCACCGATTGCGATGATTGGGTCATTCGTCGCCATTTTTGCATCACTCGCGACGGTGCTCATCTCTACGAGCAACCGCGACAAGACCGATCCGCGCAAGAGCTACGCCGTCGTGCCGTTCGAAGTGCAGAGCGGCAACCCCGAGGTGCAGTGGCTCCGCGACGGCGCGGTGAACATGCTCACGATTGCGCTCGGACAGTGGACCGACCTGCAGGTCGTCGAGTACGAGCGCACGCTCAAGCTCGTCACGGATGTCGGCGCCGAGGGCAAGCGCGTGGACCTCGACCGGGCGCGTGACATCGCCAAGCGTGGCGGCGCGGGAACCGTCGTGATGGGACTGATCTCCACGACCGCCGATTCAATCATTGTGGTGGCGCGGTTGTACGACACGCGCTCGGGCAAGTCGCTCAACAGCGCGACGCGCGCGACGGCGCTCGGGGCCGATCCGCGCCCGCTCTTTGATGATCTCGCACGCTACCTACTTGATGTGGCGGGCGGCCAGGCGTCGGCGAGCGTGGATGTGGCGCGGGCGACAACGACATCGCTCGTTGCGTACCGCGCGTATCTGGACGGCGTGCGGCTACTCAACTCTTGGCAACTCGCGGAGGCGGAATCGGCCCTGACCGTCGCGGTGCAGGCGGACTCGACCTTTGCGCTCGCGTGGCACAAGCGCGCGCTGGCCGCGGGCTGGGCCAACGCGGAAAATCCAGAATATTTCCGGAGCGCGCAACGTGCCGCCGAACTCGCGGACCGACTCCCCGCGCGCCCGAAGGCGCTTGTGCTCGGCCACTACGCACTCGCGCGTGGACTGACCGCGCAGATGCAGCGGCCCAACGAACCTGACGTGGCTCGCGAGGCCTTCACCGACGCCGAGCGTATCTACACGGAACTGCTCGCCCGCGACTCACTCGTCGCCGAGGGCTGGTACGGCCTCGCGGACGCGGCCTTCCACGACAACCATCCGAAGGATTCGGCGTCGGCGACTGCCGCGCGCTGGACCCGCTCTATCCGTGCCTTCAATCGCACGCTCGCCATTGACTCGACCTTTCATCTCGCGTATTCGCATTTGGTGAGCCAGTACAACGCGTTTGCCGGATCGCAGGGAGTCATCCTGGTTGGCGACTCGGTGGTCTTCGTCAATGATTCCGCATCGCTGCGGCGCGCCGGAGGATTGGCCGTCACCGAGGCCGCACGCGTGCGGGCACAGCAACTTGGGATAGAAATGGCCCGAGGCTGGGCCCGCTCCGATGCCGACGCCTCCGCGCCATATCTCGCGCTGGCAACTGGCTTCATCGTCAACGGCAAACCCGACTCGGCCGTTGCCACCATGGACCGTGCGCTGTTGCGTCCACGACTCAACACCCCGGTCATGCAGCTGCAGGCCGCCGGCTACCAACTCCTCGCCGATGACCCGCGCGCCTTCGCCTCGATGCTCTCGGCGACCACCGCAACCAACGTCCCGGCGTTGAAGCGCGCTGCGGCCAACGAGCGCCAGCTCGGCATGGCGCTGGCATTGAACACCGCGGCGAGCGTCGGCAACGGAAAGGAGGTCGATCGTGTCGCCGCACTGTTCGTTGACGTCAACCCGACCTTCGCGTACACACAGATCGGGACGTCACAACCGGTGACGTTTTCCGCCATCGGGCTCCGCATTGGCATGGCCGGCACTGTATCCGCAGAGCAGCGCCGCGCGCTGAAGAGCGAGACACAACGCCTGATGGCCAGCAGCGATCCCTCCACGCGGAACCTGCTCGGTGCAGTGAGCAGCACGATCTACATCGCCTACCTCTTCACGCGCGACACGCTCTTTTCCAACGCGATACGCGCGCAATCGGCGCCGGGACAGCAACACACCGACCTTGATGCACTCGAGGCGCTGGCCCGCGGTGACACAGCCGCGGCGCGGCGCATTGCGGAGGGGTTCTCGAACGCCGACGGCATGCGCACCGCCCGCATCTCCCTCGCTGGACTTCGCGTTGTGGCTCGCGCCGTCGTTCTCGAGGCCGTGGGTGATACGGCGCGCGCGCTCCAATACTACGAAGGGCTCGACCCCGTCCGCTTCACCATGGCGGGAATCGCCGAACCAGGGTTCCCGATCTACACGCGGACCTTCGCGGCCCGCGCACGTTTGTACGAGGCGCGCAACGAGCGCGCCAAGGCGATTTCAGCGTGGCAAGAGTTCCTCCGCCGTACTGAGCGGGGCGACGAGTTGATTGAACCGCAGCGGCAAGAGGCGCGTACAGCGCTCCGGCGACTTCAAGACCAAGGACGATAGATGCGACGTGCCCTGCTCGCCCTCAGTGTGATCCTAGTCGCCTCCTGCGCAGGCGACCGCGGAGGCCTTCGCCTCGGCATGGCCGGCCCCTTCGAGGAGGGATACGGATTGGCGAACCGCCGCGGCGCCGAACTGGCCGTCGCGGAGATCAACGCCTCCGGCGGCATCAACGGCACGCCGTTGGAAATCGACTATCGCGATGACAAGGGCGAGGGCTCCGTCGCCGCGACGATCGCGCAGCAATTCGTGGACGACGCGAGCATCGCCGCGGTCGTGGGGCATGTGACGTCGGGGGCGATGGTCGCCGCCGCGAAGGTGTACGATGGCCGCCTCAGTGCCGTGGCGACGACCGCGTCGTCGGCCGCGCTCACCGGCATCTCGCCTTGGGTCTTCCGCGTCATCTCGAGCGACTCGGCGAACGGGGTGGATCTCGCACGGTTCGCCGATCGACTCGGCAAGACGCGCGCGGCCATCCTCTACGAGAACGACGCCTACGGACGCGGGCTCGCCGATGCGTTTCGCGGCGAGTTCAAGGGCACGGTGGTCGGGTTCGATCCCATTGATGCCGACGGCACAGACGCGGCAACCTACGCCGCGTGGTTTGTACAGCAGAAGCCCGACTTGGTATTTGTGGCTGGCACAGAGCGCTCAGGACTCGCGTTGATGCGTGAAGCGCGGAAGGCCGGCGTCACTGCGGAGTTCCTTGGCGGCGACGGTTGGACCGGACTCGTGACCGACGCAGCGACCGCGGAGGGCGCGCTCGTGGGCGCGCCCTTCACGGCACTCGATCCGCGCGCCGAGGCGCAACGCTTTGTGGCCGCCTATCGCGCGCGATTCAATGAAGATCCCGACGGCAACGCCGCGCTCGCGTATGACGCGGTGCAGGTGCTCGTCGCGGGTTTGCGCAGCGTGGGCGGGAATCGCCAAGCGCTGCGTGATTGGCTCGCGTCGCGACAGGGCGAAAATGCCATACCCGGCGTCACTGGTTCGCTCGCCTTTCTGCCCACCGGCGATCCCGTCGGCAAGTCGTTCGTGATGACTCGCGTGCGAAACGGCGCACTCACGCCGGCGGAGGTGGCCAAGTGAATCTGATCTTCGGCACGATCCGCAGCCGCTTGGTGGCGGGACTCTCATTGATTGTGGTGTTGCTGTTGATCGCCGGCGCGGTGGGGCGTAGTGCCATCTCCGGATTGAGCGCGGATATGGCGCGCACGCTCGATGGGGTGCGCCGCGAGACCTCGCTCACTGCCTCGCTGACGACGAACGTTGCACTCGAACTCGCCGCGGCCGGACGCTATCTCGATCGTGGCGAGGCGGCCAACCTCGAGGCGTTCCGCAGCACGGGCTGGGCCGCACACGAGGCGCAGCGTGCGCTCAACGAAAGTGATGGACTCAGTTCCTCCGAGATCGCATTGATCGCGACAATCGACGCGCGCCTCTCGACCATCGAAACCGGTCTTGCCGCCTCACACCGGTTGCGCGAACTCGGCCGCCTCGAGGCCGCGGATGCCCGTGCCGCCGCGGTGCGCGACGAGGAGTCGGCGCTGACCGCGGAGGTGGAGCGGCTCGCCGAGGCGCGCGCCCAGCAACTCGAGCGCGCCACGACCGAGTTGCTCGACACGGCCTCACGTCGGCAGCGCTTCCTGCTCGCGGTGATCATCGGCGCCATCCTCATTGGCGTCGCCATTGTCGTCACGACGGTGCGCGGCATTTCGGGACCACTCGAGATTCTCGTGGCGCACGCGCGTGCGCTGAGCCGCGGACACCTCGATTTCCGCACCGATACCGATCTCCCGGGTGAATTCCGCGAGCTCGCTGAAGCGATGAATTCCTCAGCGGCCAATCTCGCCCGTGTAGCCACCGCGGCCACCACCACGTCAGAGGAAGTCGCGACCTCCGCGCACCAACTGACGAGCGCGGCTGAGCAGGTCTCGCTTGCGGCCGCGCAAACTGCGAGCGCGATGTCCGAAGTCACGACGGGTGCCGAGGTACAAGTCTCCTCGCTCCGCGATGCCGACACCGCCCTTCAGGGGGTGCGCGAGCGGGCGCATGAAGTGCGGGCCGGTGCCGAAGAGGTCGGCGACCTCGCACGCGAAATCGAACGACAGGCGCGGGAGAAGCGCATCGAGATTGCCCGGGCGCGTGAGCTCCTCGTGGAGATTCGCGGCGCGGTGGATGCCGCCGCCGTCGAGGTGCGCGAACTCACCCAGACCGCCGAAAGCATCAATCGCTTTGTCGGCATCGTGAGTCGCATCGCCGAACAGACGAACCTGCTCTCGCTCAACGCGGCCATCGAGGCCGCGCGTGCCGGCGCGGCGGGGCGTGGATTCGCGGTGGTCGCGGATGAAGTGCGGAAGCTGGCCGATCAAGCGCAACAGGCCGCCGAGGATGTCATCCAACTCACGGCGGTCGTGACGCGGCGGGTGGGCACCACCACCCTGGCGATGGAAAGCGGCGCGGCGCGCGTGGGCGAGATCGAATCCGTCTCCGCGGGCATCGACAACGCGCTGACGGCCATCACGCACTCCGCGGAGCAGACGCGTGCCGCCGCCACGGGGCTCGGCGAAGCCGCCGGGCAGAACGTCAGCGCGGTGAACGAGGCGGCGATGGGCATCAGTGCCGCCGCCCGAGCGGCGGAAGGCCACGCCGCGGCCGCCGAAGAAGTCAGCGCCTCGACGCAGGAGCAGAGCGCCGCCTGCGAGGAGATGTCGTCCGCGGCGAATGCCCTGCTCCAGGGCTCGGTCCACCTGAAGCAAATCGTCGCGAGTCTCCGCGCCGAGTAGCGCCTTTCAATCCTTTTATATTGATGGAATCGTGAATCCCAACGATCCCGTCACCCTCGCCCCTGTCGCGCCCGGCACCCCCGCCGTGGTGCTCTTGAGTGGCGGTCTCGACTCCGCGACCGTCCTCGCCTTGGCTACCAAGGCCGGCTACTCGGTCAACGCGCTGACCTTCCGGTACGGCCAGCGCCATGGCGTGGAGATCGCAAGGGCGGCCGCCCTCGCTTCTGTATGGAAGGTGGCGCGGCACGTGGTGGTAGACATTGACCTGCGTCTCTTTGGCGGGTCCGCACTCACCGCGGACATCGAGGTTCCGAAGGATCGCGAGGCGGCGGCGATGGCCACGGGGATTCCCGTGACCTACGTGCCCGCCCGTAACACGATCTTCCTGTCGTTCGCGCTCGCGTGGGCGGAGACGCTCGCCGCCAGCGACATCCTCATCGGCGTGAACGCGCTCGACTACAGCGGCTATCCCGATTGCCGCCCCGACTACATCGCCGCGTTTGAACGCATGGCGAATCTCGCCACGCGTGCCGGCGTGGAAGGGACGGCGCGCACGCGCATCCTCACGCCGCTGATCGCGCTCTCCAAGGCGGGCATCATTCGCACGGGGCGTGCCCTCGGCGTGGATTACGCCATGACCGTTTCCTGTTACGACCCCGCCGCCGATGGGACGGCCTGCGAGCGGTGCGACGCGTGCCATCTGCGCGCCAAAGGGTTTGCCGAGGCATGACGTACACGGTGAAGGAGATTTTCTACACTTTGCAGGGCGAGGGCTTTCATGCCGGGCGCCCGGCCGTGTTTTGTCGATTCTCCGGCTGCAATCTGTGGACGGGGCGCGAGGAGGATCGGGCGACGGCGGTCTGCACCTTTTGCGATACCGATTTCGTGGGGGTCGGTCCGGACGGCGGGAAGTTTGCGACCCCCGAGGCGCTGGCAGAGGCGGTGGCCGCGCGGTGGCCGGCTGGAGCCGGGGGGACGCCATTCGTGGTGTGCACCGGTGGCGAGCCGCTGCTCCAACTCGATGCGCCGGCGATTGCCGCCCTCCATGCGCGCGGGTTTGAGGTCGCGGTGGAGACCAACGGGACGCAGCCGATTCCCGAGGGGCTCGACTGGGTCTGCGTGAGCCCGAAGGCCGGCGCGGCCATGGCCGTGACCGGCGGGGACGAGCTCAAGCTCGTCTTTCCGCAGGACGTGGCTCCCCCCGAGCGCTTCGCCGGGCTGCCGTTCCGCCATTTTTTCCTCCAGCCGATGGACGGGCCCGCCGTCGAGGCCGCGACCACGGGAGCGGTGGCATATTGCCTGGCGCACCCCCAGTGGCGCCTCTCATTTCAGACCCACAAGGCGCTCGGAATCCGCTGACGACCAAGCCGCGGATCGGAAACTGGGGACCGGGGCAGAAAGTCAAGCTCCGAAAATCCCTGTTACCAAGCATTGACGGGGGCACCCAGATGCGGGAAGTTTGAGCGTCCTTAGTGGACGTGACCCCGGTCACGCTCGCCAGGAGAGGTCCCGTCCGGGGCCCAATTCCCCACGCGCTTCGAGGTATGTCTCGTATGCGAATTCGTTTCGTCAGCAGGATGCTCGCGGTCCTCGGCTTTTTCGCGGCCGCAAGCGCCGCAGACGCCCAGTCCGGCACTATCACTGGTAAGGTCACGCAGACCGATGGCGGTGGCGCAGTCGCCAGCGCGCGCGTCGAGGTCTTGGCCGGTGCCACCGTCGTAGCCAGCGGTGCTGCCGGTGAAGACGGCAACTACCGCATCGGCAATGTGGCCGTCGGTACCTACGCCGTGAAGGTGACTCGCATCGGCTACGTCGCGCGCACGACGCCGAACGTCGTCGTCACTGCGGGTGGCACGGTCGCGGTCAACGTCACGCTCACCGAACTCGCCGCCCAGCTCAATCAGGTGGTGACGACCGGTACGCGCGGCGCCGAGCCCGAGAAGATTCTCGACTCGCCGAACTCCATTTCGCTGGTGAGCTCCGAGGCCATCGCGCGTCGCCCGTCGGCGACGGTGACGGATCACCTCAAGAGCACGCCGGGCCTCTCGATCTCGAGCGGCGGCATCGTGCAGGCGAACATCGTCTCGCGCGGCTTTAACAACGCGTTCTCAGGCTCGATGCTGATGCTGCAGGACTACCGGTTCGCCGGCGTCCCGTCGCTCCGCGTCAACGTGCCCTTCCTGTTCACGGGCGCCAGCGAGGACATCGATCGTATCGAAGTCCTGCAGGGTCCGGCCTCGGCGCTCTACGGTCCGAACTCCGGCGCCGGCGTGCTCCACGTGATCACCAAGTCGCCGTTCCAGAGCCAGGGCACGACCCTGACACTTGATGGTGGCGAGCGCTCGATGGTCCGCCTCGCGGGCCGTCACGCCGGCGTCTTCGGCGGCGGCAAGTTCGGTTACAAGTTCTCCGGCGAGTACTTCCAGGCCAGCGACTTTGAATACAACGACCCGAACGAAATCGGCGTCGGCACGACCGGACGGTATAGCCCGACCGATACGCGCATCCCGGCCTCGCGCCGCGGCGGGCTGGTCACCCGTGACTTCGGGCTGTCGAAGTACAGCATGGAAGGGCGCCTCGATTGGCGTCCGAATGACGACACCGAGGCCATCACGACGTTCGGCTACACGATGGCCGGAAACGCGCTCGAAATCACGACGACCTTCGGTGCGTCGCAGGTGCAGAACTGGAGCTACACGAACTTCCAGCAGCGCTTCCGCCACAAGCAGTTCTTCGCGCAGTTCTTCGTCAATCAGTCGAACGCGGGCAACGACAACGCGGGCGATGACGCCGGCACGTACTACCTGCGTACCGGCATCCCGGTGGTAGATCAGTCAAAGGTGATGGTCGGCCAGCTCCAGCAGGGATTCACGCTCGGCTCGACGAAGTTCACGACCGGCCTCGACCTGATCATGACGACCCCGCAGACCGAGGGGACGATCAACGGCCGTAACGAGAACGACGACAACATCAGCGAGATCGGCGGGTACATCCAGGTCACGCAGCCGCTCACCGAGAAGTTCGACTTCCTCGGCGCCGCCCGTGTGGACCAGAACTCGCGCATCACGGGTCAGCAGTTCTCGCCCCGTGCCGCGATTCTCTACAAGATGTCGCCGACGCAGAACCTCCGTTTCACTTTCAACCGCGCGTTCAACTCCCCGGCGTCATTCGCCTTTGCGCTTGACCAGTTCTCCGGTCAGACCGCGAACCTCGGCCCGGCCATCAGCCCGGTCGGTGGCACCGAAGTCCGCATCTTCGGTAACCCGTCCAAGCGTGGCTGGCAGTATGATCGCAGCTGCGCGGGCACGCAGACGGATGCCGCGGGCCTGTGCATGCGCTCCAACTTCACGGGTGGTGGCCCGACACCGGTCGCCGGCGCCACGATGTTCCCGGCCACGATGAACGCGCTCGCTGGTCAGCTCACCGCGGGCCTCGCCGCTCTCGGCGTGACCCCGACACAGCAGGCTAACATCGCCGCCACGCTCCGCGGGCTCACACCGACCAACGCGCAGATTCCGCTCATCCTGCGCAACGTCTTGGCCGGCAACACGATCGCGCCATTCTCTGGCGTCCAGAACTACGATCCCCTCGGCGCGAACTTCTCGAACACTTGGGAAGTGGGCTACAAGGGCATCATCGGTGACCGCCTTCGTATCTCGGCGGACTATTGGTTCCAGGTTCGTCCGGCGGAGCCGACGACGCAGGTCATCAACGGTGATGACATCGTCTTCTTCAATCCCGCGACGCTCGGTGCCTACCTCGGCGCCCCGGCGACCGGCGTCACGGCTGCCCTCGCGGGCAACGGCGTGCCGGGGGCCGCAATCGGCACGGTTATCACGAACTGGGTGACCACGCTCGCCGGCCTGCCGACGGGTGCGCTCAACTTTGATAACCCGATCTACGACAAGACCTACCTCGTGTTCACGTACCAGAACGCGAAGGGTCAGGTGGACGTCCGCGGCATCGACCTCGCCGCCGACTACATCATGAACGACATGTACACCTTCGAGGCGACCTACTCGCAGCTCTCGCGCAACGTCTGGGCTGATGCCAGCGGCGCGACTGCAGCGAACCCGCTCACCGCGAACACCCCGTTGAAGCGTGCCTCAGTCACGATTCGTCGCACCGACGAGCCCCGTGGCATGACCCTCGAAGCCCGCGGCCGCTATGCCGATGCCTTCGATGTCAACTCGGGCGTCTTCAACTCGTACAACGTCGGCACACCGGTTCGTTATCCGCGCGTCCCGGTCAATGCCTTCCTCGACCTCGGCTTCTCCTGGAAGCTCCCGGTCGCGCAGAACGTCCGCTGGTCGCTCAACATCCAGAACGTGCTTGGCAACGAAGTGCAGTCGTTCGTCGGCGTGGCCCCGGTGGGCCGCTACGGCACGACCCGCGTCTCGTACACCTTCTAAAGCACACCGCAGGCCGCTTCGGCGGGACAAAGGGGGGCGGACCGCAAGGTCCGCCCCCCTTTGTGTATCTTGCAGGGTGCACCTTCTCGACCACTCGCGCCGGCTCGTCGTCGGACACCGCGGCGACCGCGCCCACGCGCCGGAGAATACCCTCCACGCGCTCCAGCAGGCCGTGGCCCTCGGCGTGGATGGATTGGAGTTCGACCTCCGGCTCTCCAAGGACGGCGTCCCCGTGGTTATGCATGACCCGACGCTTGATCGCACGACCGGTGCGACCGGGCCCGTCGGTGACTACACGGTCGAGGCCCTGCGTCGCATTGATGCGGGGGCACGCTTCACGCCGGACGGCGGCCGCAGCTTCCCCTTCCGCGGCACCGGCATTCATGTGCCAACGTTCGAGGAAGTGCTCGAGCTGATTCCCGACCTTCCGCTCATTATTGAGCTCAAGACCGCCGAGGTCGCCCGCCCCGCGTACGAGGTGCTGCGACGCACGGGCAACCTCGGGCGGGTCATCATCGGGAGCTTTGTGGACGCCGCGCTGATTCCTTTCCAGAAGGAGGGGGTGCCGGTGAGTCCCGGCGTGCGACTCATGGCCGGGCACTACCTCCCTGCCCTGATTGGTCGTCGTCCGGCTGCCCTACCCTTTCAAGCGCTCTGTATTCCCCGGTACCACAACGGCCTTCCGCTACCCGTGCAGGGCTACGCCGCGATGATGCGGGCCGCGGGCGGGCCCACGCATGTTTGGACCGTGAACGACGCAGTGGTGGCCCGTCGCCTTTGGGCGGCCGGTGTCACCGGAATTATTTCAGACGACCCGGGGCTCATGCTCCGCACCCGTGAGAGCCTTGGATGACCAGTCGCATCGAGCAGGCCAAATCCGTCGCGCCCACGACGGCCGCCCCCGACAAACCCGCAAAGAAGCCCACGAACTACAAGGCCGCCTGGGCCGAAACGCGGAAGCTGATGTGGCAGCATCGGCGCACGCTTGGCATTGGCCTCGGGCTGATGCTGATCAATCGCCTCACCGGACTCGTGCTGCCGGGGAGCGTGAAGTGGATCGTTGACGAAGTCATGGGAAATGGCCGCACCGAACTCCTGACGCCGATTGCCATCGCCACGGCTGCGGCTACGCTCCTGCAGGCCGGCAGTTCGTTTGCGCTCTCGCAGGTGATCTCCGTCGCCGCGCAACGGGCCATCACCGAACTGCGCCGCCGTGTGCAGGCGCGCATTCTGCGCCTTCCGGTGAGCTTCTTCGATGCCACGCAGAGCGGCGTGTTGATCTCGCGCGTGATGAACGACGCGGAGGGAATTCGCAATCTCATTGGCACCGGCATCGTGCAGTTGGTGGGGGGCGTGCTCACAGCGAGCATCGCGCTGGCTTATCTGTTCTACCTGAATTGGGTGCTCACGGTCGCCACGCTCGGCTTCCTCGCGATCTTCGGCGCAGTGATGGCGTATGCGTTCACGAAGCTGCGCCCGGTCTTCCGCGAGCGCTCGAAGATCCAGGCCGAAGTCAGCGGACGACTCGGCCAGGCCATGGGTGGCGCGCGCGTGGTGAAGGTCTACACGGCGGAGAAGCGCGAGGAGATTGTCTTCACGAGGGGCGCGCATCGCTTGTTCCGCAACATCGCCTCGACTATCACCGGGACCAGTGCAATTGCCGCGGTGTCCACCGTGATCATTGGTGCGGTCGGCGTGCTGATCCTCACCGTCGGTGGGCGCGCTGTCGTTGCCGGCACGATGACCCTCGGCGATCTCATCAGCTACATCTTCTTCGTGGGCTTGGTGTCATTCCCCGTGGTGCAGATGGCGAACATCGGCACGCAGATCACCGAGGCCTTCGCGGGGCTCGACCGCATTCGTGAAATCTTCGAGACGCCGACCGAAGATGAGGATGACCATCAGCGCGACACGCTGGCGCATCCCGACGGCGATGTGGTGTTCGACCAGGTGTGGTTCGAGTACCGCGAGGGCATCCCGGTGCTGAAGGACGTGAGCTTCACGGCGAAGGCCGGCACCACCACTGCGCTCGTCGGGTCGAGCGGCTCGGGCAAGAGCACGCTGATCTCGCTTATTCTCGCCTTCAATCGCCCGCTGAAGGGCAAGGTCACGATTGGCGGGCAGGATCTCACCACGCTCCGGCTGCGCGATTATCGCTCAAACCTCGGCGTCGTGTTGCAGGACAACTTCCTGTTTGATGGCACGGTGGCAGACAACATCGCCTTCTCGCGCCCGGGTGCGACGCGTGAGGAGATCTACGCGGCGGCCCGCATCGCCAACTGTGATGACTTCGTGCGCGGCTTTCCCGATGGCTACGAGACGATCGTCGGCGAACGCGGTGTGAAGCTCTCAGGCGGCCAGCGGCAGCGCGTGGCGATTGCGCGCGCCATTCTCGCCGATCCGCAGGTGTTGATTCTCGACGAGGCCACCTCGAGCCTCGACTCCGAGAGCGAGCGCGAGATTCGTGAGGCGCTGCGCGAGCTCCGCACGGGACGCACGACCTTCGTCATTGCGCATCGCCTCTCGACCATTCGCTCGGCCGATCAGATCCTCGTGCTCGAGAATGGCGAGATCGTCGAGCGCGGATCGCACCGCGAGTTGATGGCGATTGGCGGGCGATACAAGGTGCTGCACGACACGCAGCATGCGGTGGAGCAGGATTTGTTTATCAATCCGGGCGAGGAGCCGGTGGCGCCGACGCTTTAAGGGCTTTTTTCACACGAAGGCACGAAGGGAGCCGGGACTCATTCGAGTGCTCGGCTCCCTTCGCGCGTTGGTGGTGAATTCGGTCCTTTACTGAACGGCATCACCACGGAGACACGGAGGGCTTCGATGCCTCGCGGCACGCGTTGTACCCAAAGAAAAGAAACTTTGAATGGAACGGCAGCGCCAATTCTGCCGCACTCCCCTCCGTGTCTCCGTGCCTCCGTGGCAAGCACTTCCAAGCAACTTCAATTCACAGGAAGGCGCGAAGGGAGCCGATAACTCGAATGAGTCACGGCTCCCTTCTTGCCTTCCTGTGAAACTCCCGCAGTTACTTCCGGCGCCCCGAAATCCGCGAGCCGTCACCAGGCATCGACCAATCTCCAGACAGCACATTGCCTTCGAAGACAATGTTGATTGTCCCCTCATCGCCAGTCGGCGCCGTGAACGAGACCTTCATCGTGTTGCCCGCCAGCGTCGCCTTGTTGATGTTGATCGGCGGAAATGCCACGGACGTCAAGACACCACCGAACTCGGCGCCACCGATGCGGCGGAGTTCCATCTCGAAATCCATTGCCTGGCCCTGCGCGCTGAGCGCGACGGTCCACTTGCCGGAGGGATCAAGGGCGGCTGCAGCGGCCGGACCCGGCGCGGGGGCAGGAGCCGCCATCGGCGCAGGGGCGGGCGCAGGGGTGCTGCCGACGGAGCCGCTCTTGCAGGCCGTGGTGAAAACGAGAAGCGCTGTAAGCGCCAGCGCGGAACGAGTACGCATCGGGAAAAACTCCTAGTCGAGGTCAGGGGAGGGCGACGCAGAACTGCGTCGCCGCAACCACCCCTACGATATCTGCGCGGCGTTGGTGTCACCAGCCAGCCCGTGCCGCATTCCCGCCGCATGCACGCCGGATGCACGCCGGATGCACGCCCGGCCAATCGGTCAATCGGCCGAGACGGTCCGCTCGCTCGCCCACTTTCGTAGCTCGGCGATTTTCTCGTGCATGGTCCCCGAGAGCGGCCGGGTCGCCGAGAGCTCCGTCAGCAGGTGCGCCGTCTCCAAGGGACGTCCGTCGGAGAAGGCGGCATAGAGTGCCCCCACCACGCCTTGCTCAATCTCGGCACCGCTAAAGCCCTCGCTCGCATCGGCCAACGCAGCGAGGTCAAAGCGTACGGGGTCCTGATTCCGTTTGGCGAGGTGGATGCGGAATATCTCGCTGCGGGCGGGGGCACGCGGCAGGTCCACGAAGAACACTTCGTCAAAGCGACCCTTGCGAATGAACTCCGGCGGCAGCTTCGCGATGTCGTTAGACGTCGCCGTCACGAAGACATCCCCCTTCCGCTCCTGCAACCAACTCAGGAAGGTGCCGAAGACGCGCTTCGACACGCCGCCATCCTCGTCCCCACCGCTCGACGCAAAGGCCTTCTCGAGCTCGTCAATCCACAAGACAATCGGCGCCATGCGTTCAGCGGTCCGCATCGCGCGCTTGAAGTTCTTCTCGCTATCGCCGATGTACTTGTCATAGAGATTCGCCGGGTCGAGCTTGAGCAACGGCAGTCCCCACTCGCTCGCGATGGCCTTGGCCACGAGCGATTTGCCGCACCCGGGAACGCCGAGCAGCAACACACCGCGGGGAAAGCCGAGTCCGAATTGCGCGGCGCGCTGCGGATCATGAACGACCGCGCGCCGCTTGCCGAGCCACGCCTTGAGTCCGGCGAGCCCGGTGACCTGCCCGAGCGACTCCTCCGCGGGCCAGTACTCCAAAAGGCCGTCCTGCTCGACCACCTGTCGCTTGGCCGCCGCCACGCGCTTCACGTCCGTCCCCCGCAGCGCCCCGTCCTCCATGAGCAGCTTGGTGACGACCTTCTCGCCCTCCGTCAGCGTCAGCCCCACCAAGTTGTTCACCAATCGCGTGCGGTCTTCGTGCGTGAGCTCGATCTTGAGCGGCATCTTTGACGAGTACTCCCGAATGACGCGCTCCAGCATCTGGCGATGCTCGTTGAATCCTGGCGCCGGGAGATGCAGCGACACCGCATGCGGCCGCAACGAATCGGGGAGATGCAGATCATGCCCGGAAATGACGATGGCGCCGCGACGTGATCCAAAGTGCTGCACCGCATCGAGCACATGGCTCGCCACGATCGGCTCATGCAGGAATGGGCCGAGTCCCCTGAAGTGAAAGACGCCGAACCCCTCAAGCGATACCTGTGCCAGCGCGGCGGCGGGATCGGCAGTCTTCTCAATGAACGGATCCCCCATCTGGATGCCGCGCCGCAAGCCGCGTGAGCGCGTCCACGAGAAGCAGAGCAGCGAGAGGTCGCTCGCGATGCGCGCCAGCATCTCGTCCGCGCGCTCGGGCTCCGCCGTATCGAGCAGGATGAGCGCGTACTTGGAACGAATGAGCAGTTCGAGTTCGGCTACCGTATCTTTCACGCGATGTCCGCCTCTGCCATGGGTGCGCGCGAAGATACCGCTCCGGCCGCCGCGCCGCATCCGGGGCACCTAGTGCACCCGGAGCACGGGGCGGCCGGCCGCATGCGGCCGTGGCGCATGCAACCGTGGCGCATGCTCGCGCTGGTGAGTTTCGCCGAGCTGCTCGGCATGTCGCTCTGGTTCGCCGGCAGCGCGGCTGCGCCTCAACTGACCGCGCGTTGGGATCTCACGACATCGCAGGTCGGTGGGCTCGCCACCGCCGTGCAGATCGGCTTCGTGCTCGGTACTGCCCTATCCGCGCTGCTGAATCTCGCCGACGTCGTGCCGGCCCGTCGTCTCTTTGCGGTGAGCGCGGTGCTCGGCGCCGCCGCCAATGCGATGCTGCTCACGGCCCCGTCGTACTCGTGGGCCATTGCGGGTCGCGTGGCCACGGGATTTTTTCTCGCGGGGGTATATCCGCCGGCAATGAAGATGGCCGCCACCTGGTTCGTGGCGCGACGCGGACTGGCGGTGGGGACTGTGGTTGGCGCGCTCACCATCGGCAAGGCTTCGCCCTATCTCTGGCATGCGGTGCCAGGGCTCGCGCTCGCCGTGCCCATCGTATCCGCCTCGCTGTCGGCGGTGCTCGCAGCATTGCTCGTTTTGATTTGGTGGCGCGACGGCCCGCACGCCTTTCCAGCGCGCCCCTTCTCGTGGGGACTCGTTGCTGAGGTCGTGCGCGAACCACGCTGGCGACTCTCCACGGCAGGCTACCTTGGCCACATGGCCGAGCTCTATAGCTATTGGACCTGGATTCCCCTCTTTCTCGCGGCGAGTGCGGTGGCCTCGAGTGGTGATCCCGCCGCGGGGACAGCACCCTGGGTTGGGGTCTTGGCCTTCGCCACGATCGCCGTCGGTGGATTCGGCTGCATCTGGGGCGGACTCGTCGCCGATCGTATTGGCCGCGCGCGTCTTGCCATGTTGGCGATGGCCATCAGCGGAAGCTGCGCACTGCTGATTGGGCTCACCTTTGGGCGCTCGCCGTGGCTCGTCGGCGCGCTCGCACTCGTCTGGGGCTTCTTTGTGATTGCCGACTCCGCGCAGTTCTCGGTGCTCGTCACCGAGTCGGTGCCGGCGCACGCGGTAGGAACGGCCCTCACCGTGCAGGTCTGCATCGGGTTCCTGCTCACGACGCTCACCATTCAGCTCGTGCCGCCCGTGGTGGCGCGCGTCGGGTGGCCGGGGGCCTTCGCGTTGCTCGCCGTTGGCCCCGCACTCGGCATCGTGGCGCTGCGGCGCCTCGGCCATCAGCGTCACGCCAGTGACACCGGGCCCGCAAGATGAAGAGCTCCGTCGCTGCCGTGCTGCGCGCCTTCGATGATGGCCGCGATCGCTCCGAGTTGTATCGCGGCTGGCGCGCCGGGCTCTCGGCGGGGCTCACGCATCCCACAATTCTCGCGCAGGTCGGCGCACATGGCGGTGCGACGCGCGCCCTGCGCGATCATCTCTTGGCCGGCACCACGCGCGGCGAGGACATCACCGCGCTCGTGCGCAAGGCGCCGCACCTGCTCGAGCCGTTCGAGAGCGCGTTGCTGCGCATGGGCGAAGAGAGCGGACAGCTCGAGACCACGCTGATTGCCCTCGCCGACTTTCACATGCGGCAGTACAAACTGTTGCTCGCCGTGAAACGGTGGCTGAGCTATCCGATGTTCGTCTCGCTGGTTGCGGTGGTGATCACCCCGCTCCCTTTGGTCTTTCAGGGCCGCACGACGCTCTACTTTATTGCCGCGGGGAGCGGGCTCGCGCTTTGGTTTACGGCAGGCGGATTGCTACTCGCCCGCCTCGCGCAGCGGTATCAACGACGTCCGAGCTTTGTACGCGCCCGTTTCGCCCGCACGCTGGCCCTCACCATCGGCGCGGGGCTCACG
>JANLTT010000079.1:0-4232 GCA_031363115.1 Gemmatimonas sp. | reverse complement strand
CGCTGCCGCGAAGGGTGAAGGCAACGCGATCAAGAAGAAGGAAGACACGCACCGCATGGCCGAGGCCAACAAGGCCTTTGCGCACTATCGCTGGTAGTCAAACGGCAGTTGTGAGTGGTGAGTTGTGAGTTGAAAGCGGGGCGGGCCGAGTCTTCGGTCCGCCCCGCTTTTCTTGTGCCGTTACTTACATCTCATAACTCACAACTCCCATCTGTTTTTGCCGTTCAATTGCTCCAGGGCGGCTTCACATTGTTTGAGCGCGCGTAGGCAATCAGCTGCCCAAGATGTTCGTGCAGGTGCCCCACGGTGCCACTCATCCCCTGCAACCGTGACGTCGGCGTGCCAAACCAGCTGATCTGCTCTGTGATGTTCGCGTCGGTGTTGACGTTGATTGCACGGTGCAGGTGGGCAAACGAGGCCTCAAGGTCCGCGATGATCTGCGCCTTGGTCAGGCCACGGCGCGTCTCGAAGGTGACGGCGGTCGCGTAGTCGGTCGTGATCCCCGTGGCCGCCGGGGCCGGCGTCCCCATGTAGACAGGGAGGATGTAGTTGTCGGCCGCGATGTGCTGGAAGACCTCTCCCACCGACCGCACGCCGGGGCTCGGGCGCCAGCCGTAGGCGGATTCGGGGATGGCGTTGGCGAGATCGACAAACTTCTTCTGTAAGTCATTCAAGTCACGGTGCATCAAGCTCATGAAGCCCTGCTGGGCTCCCAGGGTTGATCCGGTCGGTGCCACGGTCAGGAGCATGATGGCGAGCGCGAGGCCGCGGAGGAGGGGCGTAAGGCGTGGGTGCATCGGGGCTCCGGAAGGGGGGAAGGGCTTCGATTTGTGCCAGACACTACCCGTTTCCCTGAACGCCCGCCACAAAGAGAGATGGCGCACCTGAGAGTCTGGTCCCGTAGCCCATTGTCGGGTATTGACTTCCCCCTAAACCGGGATACTTTTCTCGGGCTACGGTGAATCGCCCCCCAAAGGCTTTCTCCGCAGCAGGTGTTCGGCACCAATGAACACCCCGGGGCACTGCGTCCCGGACAGATGGGCCCGCCAACGTCGGCACCAGTGACGCGCGGGGGGAGTGGACAGCCCGATCGATCCCGCCGCAACGCTCGCGTTCGGCGCCCCGATTCCCGAAAAGTACGCAGGACAACTGAACGTCAGGAGATAGTTGGTGTTGGCTCCTGATGCGCCGAGGGTCCCCAGTCGCGCTCCAGTGGCGACTGTACCCGGCGATTGCGGATGGAAACCGGCTCCCCGGATGCTGTACAAGGGGGGAGTGCCTGGTCCACCCGCGTTTTTGTTTCTCCGAACTGTTGCCGTTTCAACTCGCTTCATCAAACCGACTTTCGAGCCTGACTGATCGATGCCACGCACGACCGACCTGAAGTACTATCGCAATATCGGCATCATGGCCCACATCGATGCCGGGAAGACCACGACCACTGAGCGCGTTCTCTATTACACGGGGAAGTCGCACAAGATTGGCGAGGTCCATGACGGCGCGGCCACGATGGATTGGATGGAGCAGGAGCAGGAGCGCGGCATCACGATCACGTCGGCCGCCACGACCTGCTTCTGGATGCGCCACGGCCAGTCCGACGCGAAGGGCGATGGGCCGGAATACCGCATCAACATCATTGACACCCCCGGGCACGTGGACTTCACCGTCGAAGTGGAGCGTTCGCTCCGCGTGCTCGACGGCGCCGTGACCCTGCTCGACTCCGTCGCCGGCGTCGAGCCGCAGACGGAGACCGTCTGGCGCCAGGCCGATCGCTACAAGGTCCCGCGCATGATCTTCTCGAACAAGATGGACCGCGTCGGCGCGAACTTCGATCGCTGCGTCGAGATGATTCAGGATCGCCTCTCCAAGCAGGCGCTCCCGCTTCAGCTCCCGGTTGGCTCGGGTGAGCTCTTCACGGGCCACCTCGATATCATTGAGCGCAAGCAATACATCTTCGACAACGAGACGCTCGGCAAGACCTTCACGGTCACCGATGTCCCGGCCGAGTTCCACGATGCGGTGGAAGCGGCACGTCACGCGCTGATCGAAATGGTGGTCGAGCACGACGACGAGCTGATGGCCCAGTACCTCGAAGGGCACGTGCTCACGGTCGCGGAGATTCGCCGCTGCATTCGTGCCGCGACGATCAAGATGGCCTTCGTGCCGATCCTCTGCGGCGCCTCGTTCAAGAACAAGGGCGTGCAGGCGTTGCTCGACGCCGTCATCGATTACCTCCCGTCGCCGCATGACGTGCCGCCGATGCAGGGGCACCTCCCGCATCACGACGAGACGTTCGAGACGCGCGCGGTCAGCGACGAAGAGCCGTTCTCCGCACTCGCGTTCAAGGTCGCCACGGACCCGTTCGTCGGTCGCCTCACCTTCTTCCGCGTGTACTCGGGCGTCCTGAAGGCTGGGTCGCACGTCTACAACTCGACGAAGGACAAGCGCGAGCGCATCGGGCGTCTGCTCCAGATGCACGCGAACAAGCGTGAAGAGATCGAAGAAGTGCGCGCCGGCGACATCGCCGCTGCGATCGGCCTCAAGGACACCCGCACGGGTGACACGCTGTCCGATGAGGACAAGCCGATCATCCTCGAAGCGATGAAGTTCCCGACGCCTGTTATCGACGTTGCGGTTGAGCCGAAGACGAAGGCCGACCAGGACAAGATGGGCATCGCGCTCAGCAAGCTCGCCGAAGAAGATCCGACCTTCCGCGTGCACACCGATCCCGAGACCAGCCAGACGATCATCTCCGGCATGGGCGAGCTCCACCTTGAGATCATCGTGGACCGCATGATGCGCGAGTTCAAGGTCGAAGCGAATGTGGGCCGTCCGCAGGTGGCCTATCGTGAGACGATCAAGAAGCGCGTCGACAAGGTCGAAGGGAAGTTCATCCGTCAGTCCGGCGGTAAGGGTCAGTACGGCCACGTCGTCATCAACGCGATGCCGGCCGAGCCGGGCCAGGGCTACGTGTTCGAGGACAAGATTGTCGGCGGTGCGATTCCGCGTGAATACATCTCGCCGGTCGAGGCGGGCATCAAGGAAGCCCTCGAGAACGGCGTGTTGGCGGGCTACCCGATGGTGGACGTGAAGGTCGAGCTGGTCTACGGCTCATACCATGACGTCGACTCCTCGGAAATGGCGTTCAAGATCGCGGGCTCGATGGCGATCAAGGAAGCGGCTCGTGCAGCGCATCCGATCATTCTGGAGCCGATGATGAAGGTCGAGGTGGTGAGCCCCGACCAGTTCTTCGGCGATGTGCTCGGCGATCTCTCGGCGCGTCGCGGCAAGATTGGCGCGATGACGCAGCGTGGTACGGCCCAGGTGATCGGCGCGACCGTGCCGCTCTCCGAGATGTTCGGCTACTCCACGAAGCTCCGGTCGATGACGCAGGGGCGCGCGGTGTACTCGATGGAGTTCTCGCACTATGAAGAAGTGCCGAAGGCGAAGGCTGAAGAGATCATCGCCAAGGCGAAGTAGTTTTCAGGACGTAGGATGAAGGATGTAGGATGAAAGATCTGCAGTTGACCGTAGGGCAAACTTCTTAACCATCTCAGGACGCTTTCAAATGGCCAAGGCAAAGTTCGAGCGGACGAAGCCGCATGTAAACGTGGGAACCATCGGCCACGTCGACCACGGCAAGACCACCACCACGGCCGCCCTGACCAAGATCTCGGCGGACAAGTTCGGCAAGACGAAGTACATCGCCTATGACGAGGTCGCGAAGGCGTCCGAGTCGCAGGGCCGTCGTGACCCAACGAAGATCCTCACGATCGCGACGTCGCACGTGGAATACGAGTCGAAGATGCGCCACTATGCGCACGTTGACTGCCCCGGGCACGCCGACTACGTGAAGAACATGATCACGGGCGCCGCGCAGATGGACGGCGCGATCCTCGTGGTGTCGGCCGTGGACGGCCCGATGCCGCAGACCCGTGAGCACATCCTCCTGGCCCGCCAGGTGAACGTGCCGAAGATCGTGGTCTTCCTGAACAAGTGCGACCTCGTCGACGACGCCGAGCTGCTCGACCTCGTCGAGCTCGAAGTTCGCGAGCTGCTCAAGCACTACGGCTTCCCCGGCGACGAAATCCCGGTGGTCCGCGGTTCGGCGGTGAAAGCCCTCGACGGCGACGGCAAGGACGCGGGCGCCGCCCCCATCCTCAAGCTCATGGACGAGGTCGACCGCTACATCCCGCTTCCGCAGCGCGAGATCGACAAGCCCTTCCTGATGC
>JANLTT010000049.1:0-16098 GCA_031363115.1 Gemmatimonas sp. | reverse complement strand
AGCGCCGCCGCCAGCAGCGACGAGATCACCGCACTGAAGGGCACGGAGGCCGGAATCGACGAGTTGGCCCGAATCACCCAAGCGAGCAATCCGCCGAGAATGAGCCCAATCCCGGCGCCGAGGCTGGTGAGCGTCGCGGCCTCCACCAGGAACTGCCAGAGAATGAGCCCGCGCGTGGCGCCGAGCGCCTTGCGCACGCCAATCTCCCGGGTCCGCTCGGTGACGGAGATCATCATAATGGCGACCACGCCCACGCCGCCGACCAGGAGGCCGACCGCCGAGAGGCCGATGCCGACCATGAAGATGGCGCCGAAGAGGGAGTTGAAGGTCTCCATCAACTTGTCCTGCCCGATCAGGAAGAAGTTGTTCTTCACGGTCGGCCGAAGTCCGCGCATGCCGCGCAGCGTTGCGGTCACGGCATCCATGGCCTCGTCACGCGAGACGGCGGCCTCAGGCTTGACCATCACGATCATGCCGGTCCGATTCACTTCGAGGCGACGCCACGCCGTCAGCATCGGAATCACCATGCGCGGCGTGTCGGGGCCCCGCCCGTCGAGCGACTTCAGGAATCCGGCCTTCGTCGTGTAGACACCGATGACCTGGAAGCGCGTCCCGTTGAGTTCGATTTCCTTGCCGATGGGGTCAGATCCGGCAAATAGGTCATCGGCGAGCTTCTGGTTCAGCAAGGTCACCTGCGCCGCGGCATCGTGCTCGGACTCGGTGAAGTTGCGGCCCTCGGTGATGTCGGCCGCATCGGTGGCGGTCCACTCCGGGCTCTGCGCATCGTACCCAACGTTTTTGACCACGATGCTCCGATAGGCGGCATTGCCGCCGCCGAAGAGCCACGCCATCGCGCTACTGACTTCGGGGAGCTGTTGCATCGCCCGCCATTCGTCAAGCGTGATCCCGGGGTAGCGCCGCTCGGGGCAGTCCTCGGTCGGATTGCAGTTGTTGAAGCCGGTGTTGCGGCGTCGCACTTGGAAGGTCGCGGTTCCAAACTCGTCCATGTCGGTCTGGAACGACTGCCGGATGCCATGCACCGTGGCGCCCATGGCAACGACGACGAACACGCCGACCGCGACGCCGGAGATCGTGAGGGCGGCGCGCACCTTGTTGGCTCGCAGTGAGTCGAGGGCCATCAGCACGCCCTCGAAGGTCATCAACAGCTTATCCCAAAAGCGCATTCGCTATTCCTGACGCAGGGCGGCGATGGGATCAAGCCGCGAAGCGCGGGCCGCGGGGTAGATCCCGGCGACGATCCCAACACCGGCGCCCACGACGAGCGCCAAGACCAACGACCACGGGGCGACGCTCGCGGGGAGCGGGGTCACCGCGGCAATGAGCATCGCCATCGCCACCCCAAGGGCGGCACCAATCGCCGCGCCAATCACGCTGAGCGTCGCGGCCTCCACGAGGAACTGCGCAATGATGTCCCGACGCTTGGCGCCGAGGGCCTTACGCACGCCAATCTCGCGGGTACGCTCGGAGACGGCCACCAGCATGATGTTCATGATGACGAGCGCCCCCACCACCAGCCCGATGGCCGGGAGCGCGGTGCCGAAGAGAATCAGTTTCCCCTTGAGTTCGTCAAAGAAGCCCAGCGCGGCATCCGATGTCTCGAGTTCGAAGTCATCGTTTTCGCCGGGGCCAAGGCGACGGAAGGCGCGCATCGACTCGCGCACCTGCTCCATGCCAAGATCGAGGATCTCCCGGGACGGCGCCTGCACCGTGATGCCGCCGATGTCGCCGCGCGGACGAATCGCCCGGGCCAATGGCGACGTGAAGGGGGCAATGGCCATGCGGTCCATCGAGAAGCCGAAGACCGAGCCCTGCGCTTCGATGACGCCAATCACCGAGTAGGTTTGCCCCGCGATGCGCAGTTCCCGACCGACGGCATCGAGCCCCGGCCAGTAGTACGACGCCACTTCATCGCCGATCACAATCACCTTGGAACCAGTCGCGACCTCCTGCTGCGTGAAGGCGCGGCCGTTCGCGATGCCAAAGCGCTTGATCTCGAAGTAGTCGGCGTCGGTCGCAATCGCCTGCACGTCGCGCGGGCGGATGCCCTGCGAGAAGGCCGGGATGAAGGTCTGGTTGAGACGCGCGACTCGGAATCCCGGTCCCAACGACGCCTTCACGACATCGGCATCCACGTCGTACATGCGTGGGCGACGCAGGTACTCGCGCCACTCATCGTCGGACTCGTTTGGCGTGAAGTTCGGGAAGCGACGCACGTCGAAGGTGTTGATGCCGACGATCTTCGCCGCGAAATCATTCTCGACGTAATCGCTCATCCCCTCGACAATCGACACGACGGCAATCAGGAACATCACGCCGATCATAACGCCAACCAAGGTGAAGAAGCTCTTGAGCTTCTGCACCTTGATGGTCTGCAGGGCCAACCGGACAGCTTCAAAAAGTGGCACGGAGTTCGGTTTCGCTCGGTTATTCGTGACGAAGGGCTTCAACGGGGTCGAGGCGTGCGGCGCGCGCCGCGGGAATCATCCCGAAGAGTATCCCCGTGACGCAGCTGGCGAGGAGGGCCGCGACCACCGCGCCCGGGGGAACAGAGGCCTGAATCGGTGTCGCGGTGCGAATCAGCAGGGCGACGACCCAGCCGACGAAGAGTCCCGTCATCGCCCCGATGCCGGTCAGGGTCACCGCTTCAATCAGGAACTGCCACAGAATCGTCAGACGCGTCGCGCCGAGGGCCTTTCGCACGCCGATCTCACGCGTCCGCTCCGTGACGGAAATCATCATGATCGCCACCACGCCCACGCCACCGACAATCAACCCGACCGCCGACAAGGCAATCATCACCAGGAAGAACATCCCGAAGATCCTGTCGTAGGTCTCCATCAACTTGTCCTGCGTGATGATGGCGAACGACGACTCCTCCGACGGACGCTGTCCGCGCATCGCGCGCAGCGTCACGGTGACTTCATCCACCATTTGGTCGCGGGCCACGCCATCACGCGGCTTCACGACGAGCCCCATGTCGCTGCGGCGCACATTCAGCGCGCGCTGCAACGTCGTCACGGGCATCACGCCCTTCGGGCGGTCGCCACCCGCGAGGAAACTCGCGTTGTCCTTGTAGACGCCGATCACCAGAAACTGCGTCCCGTTGATCGTGATGGACTTGTCGAGTGGGTCGCCTTCGCCAAAGAGCCGCTCGGCGGCCGTCGTGTTGAGCACGACCACACGCGCCGCCCCGCGCACCTCCTGTTCGGTGAAGACGCGGCCCCCCTGTTGCATCTCGGGGGCGCCGAACTGCGACCAGTTGGCCGTGTACCCTTCGATTGGCGCACCCGGAAGGGAACGGTCGCGATACTTGAACGCCCCGCTCCAATCCATGCGCACGCCGACCGCGGCGGCATTCTCCAACTTCGAGAGCCGCTCGACCTCCGCCCACGAGATGGACGGATTGCGCAGCCAGGCGCAGGTGTCCTCGGTGCCGTCGCAGGCCTCGAAGCTGATCGGGTAGCGCGAGATGAAGAAGGTGGTCGGACCGGTGGACTCAAAGTCCTGCGCCACGCTCTGATTGATGCCGTGCACCGCCGCGGAAATCACGACCACGACGAAGACACCGACGGCCACGCCGAGAATCGTGAGTCCGGCGCGCACCTTGTTGCCGACGATCGCCTCGAGCGCAATGCGCACGCCCTCGGTGAGGTTATAGAGTCGTGCAGACATGTTGTTCATCGGTTACTCCTGCCGCAGCGCGACAACGGGATCGAGCTTTGACGCTTGACTCGCCGGATAGACGCCAGAGATGATGCCCACACCCATGCCGACCGCGACCCCAACAATGATCGACCACGGGGCGACACTCGCGGGCAACGGCGTCACCGCGGCAATCGCCTGCGCGAGTCCGATGCCCATTGCGATGCCGAGCATCGCACCCACGGTGCTCAGCGTCGCCGATTCCACGAGGAACTGCGCGAGAATGTCGCGGCGCTTGGCACCCAGCGCCTTGCGGATGCCGATCTCATGGGTGCGCTCGGCGACGGCGACGAGCATGATGTTCATGATGACGATCGCGCCCACCACCAGCCCGATGGCCGGCAACGCCACGCCGGCAATCAGGAGATAGCCCTCGATCTTGTTCCAGAACTCGAGCGCGCTCGCGGAGGTCTCCATCGAGAAGTCGTCCTTCACGCCCGGGCGCAGCTTGTGGCGCGTCCGCATGACCGCGCGCACGCGTTCCTGCGACTCCGTGATGGCGGGCTGATTCGGGGCCTGAATGATCACCGCGTCAATCATCTGCGGATTGGGATTCAACATCTTCCGAATCGGCGAGCGCCACGGGGCAATCAGGAAGTTGTCGAAGGAGATGCCGAACGCGCTGCCGCGCGACTCCGTGATGCCAATGACGCGGTATGGCACGCCGCCCACTCGGATCTCACGTCCGATTGGGTCCACGCCCGGGAAGGCGCGATCGACGAGGTCCGGGCCGATGATGACCACGTTCTCGCCCTGCGTGAGCTCCTGCGCCGTGAACTCGCGACCATCGGTGACCCCAAGCTTCTTGATCTGGAACCAGTCGCCATCGATGCCGAAGGCGGTCGTCGAGCGCGGCCGCGCATAGCGGGTCTGCGCACTGACGGAGGACTCGGACTCCTGCGCCCAGCGCGTCCCCTCGGGGAGCGCTTCCACCACCGGGAAGAGATCCGACTGAAAGAGGCGCGGACGACGACGGTACTCTTCCCAGATGGCCGGGTCGGAGTCGCCAAAGTTGATGTTTGGGCGACGGCGCAGCTCGAAGGAGTTCACGGCAATCAGCTTGCCGACGAGATCTTCCTTCATGTAGCGCCCCATCCCCTCGATGATCGAGACGACGGTGATGAGGAACATCACGCCAATGCACACACCGGCCAGGGTGAAGAAGCTTTTGAGCTTCTGCACGCGGATGGTGGCGAGGGCGAGCCGGACGGCTTCGAAAATGGGCATGGCGTATGGTGGCGGGAGCCGTCCGGCGGGGCAGGGCGGCGCGCGGAAGGGTCCGCGTCCGCCACTGCCAAGCAGCAGCCTAGTGGCCGATGCTGACGCCGAGCTTCTCGGTGAACTGCTCGCGACGCTCGTCGCTGGCGATCTGACCGTCGCGAAGCACGACGACACGACGCGCGTGCGCGGCGATGTCGGGTTCGTGCGTGACCATGATGACCGTCTGGCCAGAGCTCGCGAGGCTCTCAAACACCTTCATGATTTCTTCCGACGTCTGCGAATCGAGGTTGCCCGTCGGCTCGTCGGCCAGCAGAATGGACGGACGGTTCACGAGCGCACGGGCAATCGCCACGCGCTGGCGCTGACCGCCGGAGAGCTCATTCGGCCGGTGATGCACGCGGGAGCCGAGCTGCACCTTCTCAAGGGCATCCATCGCGCGCTCCTTGCGCTCGGACGCCGAGACGCCGGCGTACACGAGCGGAAGCTCGACGTTGTGCAACGCGGTCGCGCGGGGGAGCAGGTTGAACGTCTGAAAGACGAACCCGATCTCCTTGTTGCGCACGCGGGCGAGCTCATCGTCCTTCATGGTCGAGACAAGCTGGCCGTTGAGCCAGTACTCGCCGTCATTCGGGGTGTCGAGGCAGCCGATGATGTTCATCAGCGTCGACTTGCCCGAGCCCGACGGGCCCATGATGGCGACGTATTCATTGCGGCGGACGGCGAGGTCGAGGCCGCGCAGCGCGCGCACCACTTCGCCGCCCATGTCGTATTCGCGCTTGATGCCGCGGGTGACAATCACCCATTCCCCTGAGGGAGCGGCGCCCACGGAGCCAACGACGGCCAGGCGTTCGGCGGTGGTCGTCAGCGGTGCTTCGTGCGTATCCTGGCTCACATGCCCTCCGGGGGCGTTTATGGCTTCTTGGCAGCGGAATCGGCCGTGGCGGCCGGCTGTTCGCGGACCACCTGTCCGTCCTTCAACTCACGAATCGCCTGGTAGGTGCCCGCCACAATGCGGTCACCCGCCTGGAGGCCATCGAGCACTTCAAAGTGCTTCTCGCCCGCGATCCCGACTCTTACGGGGCGGAAGGTCACTTTGTTGTCCGCGTCGAGCACAAACACACCCTCAACATCCTGCTTCCCGACCTCGGGGGTCGTCGCCGGGGCCGCATTCGGGGCCGCATCGGTCGTCTTGAGCGCTTCGTTCTCACGCACGGTCAGCGCGATGATTGGGATCGAGAGCACCTGGGTGCGCGTATCCGTGATGATCTTGGCCGTGGACGAAAAGTCCGGGCGCGTGTCGAGCGGGGCATTCTCGATGCGCACCGTCACGAGATAGTCGATCGCCTGGTCGGTCGTCGCGGCCGAGGCAGCGGACACCGAGCTGTTGGAGATCTCCACCACGCGGCCAATGAAGGTCGTGTCGGGGAAGGCATCGATCTGCACCACGGCCGAGTCGCCAATCGCGATGCGCGACACGTCGGTCTCGTCCACCTTCACCTTGGTCTCGAGAATGCTCATGTCCGAGATCGTCATCAGCGTCGCGGCATCGCGGTTCAGCGTGCCCATGATCGCCGTTTCACCCGCTTCGACATTCAAGCGGGTGATGCGGCCGGTCATCGGGGCGTAGATCGTCGTACGCGAGAGCTGCCAGCGCGCATCCTTCAGCGAGGCGTCGGCCTGCTTCACGTTTTCTTCCGCCGCCACCACGAGCGCCTGATTCACCTCGAACTGCGTTTCCAGCTGCTCGAGCTCGGCCGCCGACACGAGGGCCGGGTTGGTCTTTCGGATCTCGACCTGACGCTCAAAGTTGCGCTGCGCCTGCAGCAGGTTCGCCTTGGACTGCGCGAGACCGGCGCGGGCGTTGGCCAACGAGGCCTCGGCGCGTTGCACCTGCGCCTCGAACTGCTGCGGATCGATCTGCAGCAGGAACTGGCCTTCCTTCACCATGTCGCCGTCCGCCACCGCGAGACGCGTGATGCGCCCGGTGATGTCCGCGGAGAGGTCCACCTTCGTCTTCGGGCCGACCTGTCCGCTCGCCGTCACCGATGCGACGAGGTCGCGGGCCTCGACGGCCTCGATGCGCACCATCGTCGCCTTGTTCTTATTTTTGGCAGCCGACGCGGCCGCGGCCCCGCCGATGGCGACGACTACTACCGCCGCAATGATGTACTTCATCTTCTTCGTCATGTCAGTCCCTGGTCAGCGTAGCGTGCGGCCGACGGCATTTTCCAGCGCCGCGTACGCCCTGTGGAATTCGTAAACAGCATCAATGCGGTCCGTCTCCGCGCGCTCATACTCGGCGCGCGCCGTGGTGAGATCCACAAAGGTGCGGGATCCCACGCGATACAACTCTTCGGCCAGCTGCAGCGCTTCACGCGCCGTGGCGGCATTGCGGGTCTGCAACTCGAACGCCTTGAACGACGCCTGCAACGAGACGTACGCCGACGTGACGTCGGCGGTGAGCGCCAACTCCTGACGACGCACGCTGTACTGCGCGTCCAGGCGGGAGGCGTTGGCCTCCTGCAGACGCGTCTCGCGACCCAACCCGTCGAAGATCGGGAGCGAGATGTTCATGGACAGGTTGTACGGGTTCCGCGTGAAGTCGAACGGGAACTTGTCGTTGTTCGCGCGAATCGCCGCCGCCTGTGCGGGGGTGAAGGCAATCGCGCCGCACTGCGCGGCGATGCTGGGCATGCCGGCACCCACACGAAGCGAGTCCGTAGTGAAGCAGTTCGCCCTTGAGCTGAGGGCGCCGGCCTGCGCCGACGCAATCGTGCCGTCAATGTTCGTCTGCTGCTGCGTGAAGGCACCCACCGAGGCGGAGAACGAGAGCGTCGGCGTATACTCGCCACGCGCCGAACGGACCCCCGCCACGGCAACCTGCTCGCGCGCCAACACCGAGCGCAGTGTTGGATTGTCGCGACGTGCCTGCGTCAGGAGATCATTCAACTGCAGCGTCGGCGCGCTCACGATGAGCTGCGACGACAACACCACACCTTCCGGCTGGGCCACGCCCAGCTGCTGGAAGAGCTGGAGGCGGGCGACTTCGGCGGTGTTCCGGGCACGAAGGGCCGCGACTTCCTGCTGGCCAAGCCCGACTTCGGCGCGCTTCACGTCCAGCGAGGTCACGAGGCCGACCCCGGCGCGGGCCTGTGCCAGCTCGAGGAGCAGCTTCTGCTGCACGACCAGCGTGTCCTGGAGGGACGACCGCGCCTGCGTCTGCAGGGCCAGCAGATACTGCTGGGTCACGGTGGCCTGTAACAAGAACAGCGCGGCGCCGACATCGGCGTCCGCGGCATCGAGCGAGGCGTTGGCCCGCTTGATGTTATTGAAGGTGTTGAGACTGATGCGCGAGTTCGCCGAGAGATTCCACGACGACGAGACGATGTCGGAGGTGGCACCGAAGGCGACACCGCCGAAGAACTGCGAGCGGCCTTCACGGAAGCTGGCACCGGCGCTGGCGTCCGCGCTTGGGAGCAGGGCGCCCCACGCGGCACGGGAGTTGGCTTGGGCGCGGGTCCGACCCGTCAGTGACTGCTGATACTGCGGGTTGTTGCGACGCGCGATCTCCAACGCCTCATCGAGCGTCAGCGTCGTTCGAGCCTGCGCCTGAAGGGCGAGGGGCGCGGCAACGGCGAGCGCGAATAGTGCGGTGCGAAAAGTTCGGAACAAGAGGAAAGTCCTGAGGGAGATGAAAGGGCTCGTTCGGCTTTACGGCCGAGTCGCGCCCGGAGTTTCAGCCGGCGGGTCATCGCGAAGCGCCTCAAGCGAGGACACGCGATCGGTCGCCTTCAGGAGCCGACCCGCCGAGTCGGTCCAGAGCTCCCAGAGGACGACTCCATCCTCCAAACGCCGCAGAACCCACCGCCGGGCCACAAACTCGCGAAGCCCGAGCGGGACGCGATCCGGGGCCTGCTCCTCCAGCACTACGCGCTCCTGCGTCTGACCGCTTGGCGCGAGCAGGGTGATTGGGCGTCCCGCCCCAAGCCGGACCACAAACCAGAGCTGATGGACGACCCCCATCTCGGCGATGAAGGTGTCGAACGGGAGTCGGAATTCGCGTGCCGATTCCACCCCGGCGCGGACGTTCCGGGCCGACCAGATCTGCCGCTCCCGCTGGCCGGCGACGCTCGCAATCACCTTGCCATCCTCGCGGGTGTCGAGCTGGAAGCGGAGCGGAGTCCCGGCGGAATCCACGGTCAGCACGACCGTCCGCCGCTGCTCGCCGTTCAAGAGGTTGCCCTGCCCGATGTAGCCGCCGTCCGCGCCGCGGGATGCGCGGAGACTGAAGTCCTCACGACCAATCCGCTCCCCGTTCATGAAGAGGGAAAAGGTCCCTTCATCAAGAACAAGAGCCTGCCCACCGAGGGCGATCGGGGCAGCGCTGAGCAGCACGAAGGAAATGCGCGCAATCGAGTGAAGAAACGGAACTGGCATCACGGACAAATCTACACGGGTGCAGGGGTCCTTCCTGGACATCCACGGCGGGAGTCGGCGAGGTCTCGCCGGCTCGCAACATCGGCCCGCGAGCGGGTATACTCCCGACGTGACTGTGCCCTCCGCCCCTCCCGAGTCCCCCCAGCGTCGATTGCCGCGTCGTTTGTCGCGCAGTTGGCTGGAGCCCTGGCTCCTGGCCGCGTGCGCCACGGTCCTGCTGGCCGCGGTGTGGATTCGGAAGCCGGCGGTCGTTTTCGCCGTCGGGCTGCTCGTGCTACTGGTCGGGCTCGCCTTCCTGACCGCTCGCTCCAGCATCGCCGCGCGCTCGCGGCGCATCGGCTTCACCGTGGCCGCGGCCGTCCTCCTTGGGGTGATCGCCAGCTATCACCAAGCCATCAGCGAGATCGAGCGTCGCGGCGAGGAGGTCCGCCGCTCTCTCGCGCTCGAGGCGGTCGCCGTGCTCGCAAAGGAAGTCGCCGCCGAGACGGACAAGCTGCAGGAGTTGGCCAAGACAGCACTCGATGCCCCCGACGAAGTCGGTGCCGCCTTCACCGCACTCGGCGCGATGGTCCGGCCCGGTGGTGAGCGGGCGATTCTGGTGGCCCGCGGCGGGCGCCCCTTCGCCTGGAGCGGCCGACTCCTCGTCGCCCTCGACTCCCTGCCGGGCCCCACCGGGATTGTCGCCAGCCCCTTCTACTTAGTGGCGTACGCCGTGGCCGAGCGCGGCGGAAGCGTGGCGGTCGCCACAACCGTACTGCACGCTGAACCCCCGGCGGATCGGCTCAGCCCCACCCTCGCCGGGCGCATCGCGGAGCGTGAGGGAGTCGTGGGATTCGGCTACGCCGACCCCGCCGCCGCACGAGACGTCGCAGATGCCGTGGTCCTGACCGTGGCCGGTGCCCCGACGCTCGCGGCGCGTGCGGTCGCCCCGTCACTCGATGCCCTTCGCGGCCAGGCATGGGAGCGCACCCTGCCGCGCACAGGCGTCGCGCTCGGACTCCTGATGTTGCTGCTCCTGACCGTCGCGTGGCGACGCGAAACGGGGATGCGTTCCCGATTCGTGGCGCTTGCCATCTCGCTGGCCGTGCCGGCCATCCTCCCGTTCAATGCCTTTTCGAATGTCGGGACGATGTTCGACCCAAGTTTCTACTTGGTGCGATCGGGGTGGCGCTTTACTGCGGATGCTGGCGCACTCGCGCTGACTTCGGCGCTCCTCCTGCTCGCGCTTCTCTCCCTTCGCCGCGCGCGAGTCCGTCTGCGCACGCGGGCCCAGTCGGTCGTCGCCATCGTGGTGATTGCGGCACTCACCCCATTCCTGCTGCGCGAACTCGCGAGCGGCTTGCAGGTGCCGGCGATTGGCGTGCCGATCGGCCTCTGGATCTCTTGGCAGCTCACGATTTTCCTTGCCTCGGTGACCGTCCTGCTTTTGGGCATTACGGCAGGGCAGGGCGCACTCGGCCGTGATCGCGGACTTCCCGTCTGGGTCGCGCCGGCGCTGGCCATGATCGCGACCGTCGCCGCTCCGGTCTTGCTCGAAGCACCGGGGCGGTTTCCGCCGGCCTACACCATACTTTGGGTCGCGGCGATTGCGGCCCTTGCCGTCACACGTCGGGCGCGCTCACTCGTGCTGCCGGTGGCCCTCGTCGCCGCCTGCGGCGCCACGACGCTCGTTTGGTTCTCCGCGGTGCGCGAACGCGTCGACCTCGCGGTCTATGATGTGCAGAGCCTCAGTCGCCCCGACCGCGATGCGGCAGTCCTGCTTGATCGGTACGCCAACGTGCTCGACCCGGCGCGCGCCGCGCGCTCGCGCATCGAGGTGCTGAGCCAGTTCGCCCGGAGCGAACTGGCTGGGGCGGAGTATCCCGCGGAAATCACTACGTGGAGTCTCTCCGGTGAGATGATTGCCGACCTCACTGTTGGGCGTGCGCCCGGTGTGTCGTACGGGGTCAACCAGTTTGCCTACGAGGCGCAGCGCACGCGGCAGCCGAGTATCACCGAGGTACGCGGCGATCCGGGCATTCATCTGGTGCTGAGTGTGCCGCACGCGGATGGCACGGCCACGACCGTCGTGGTGGCGCCGCGTTCGCAACTCGTCGCCCCCGACCCCTTCGGTGCCTTCCTTGGATTCTCGCCGCCCCCTGCGCCCGAGCCACCCTATGTGCTCCGTCTTGGCGATCGCAGCGCGAGCGCGGCCTCCGCGCCAAACTCGCGTGGTACGTGGACGCGAATCGACAATGAACTCCATGGCGACTGGCAACTGGTGAGTGCTGGCGGGCTCACTCGTCGCCTGCATGCGGTCGTCGATTTCCGGTCGCTCGAAGCCCTCGTGCCGCGCGGGTTCTTGCTTGTCTTGCTTGACCTCGCTGTGCTCGGTGGCATCTGGCTCCTGATGGTTTCCGCGGACGGTGCCCTGCCGCGCTGGTGGCGTCAACGGCGTCGAGAGCTGCTCACTTCGTACCGCACGCGCCTGACGGCCACGCTCTTTTTGTGCTTCCTCATTCCCTCGTTGCTCTTCGGCTTCTGGTCATTCCGTCGCCTGCAGGTGGACGATCGCCAGGCGCGGGACCTCGTCGTCCGCGAGACGCTGCGCGGCGTCGCGACCTCGAGCGATCTTGCCGAGGCCTCGGCGCGCTTCGAAACGCCGCTCTTTCTCTACGCCAACGGCATCCTTGCCAGCACCAGTGATCCGGTGCTCGATGCCTTGGCGCCGGTCGGGCGCCTGCTGCCGCCACGGGTGATGCGCACGCTGATGGAGGAGGATGAAGTCAGTGCCGGGCAGGAGGACGAGATCGGCTCGGCGACCGTCCGCTTTGGGTATCGCGCCGCGATCGACTCGGCGGGCGTGCAGTTCGTACTCGCGGCGCCGGCGCGCCTTGATGAGCGCCTACTAGACCGCCGGCGCAACGACCTCGGCATGACATTGCTCTTCGCGCTGGCGCTTGGCGCGCTCGCGGCGCTCTGGGCAAGCGGTGCGGCCTCGCGCCAGCTCTCGCGCCCCATTCGCGAGTTGCGCGACTCCGCGCTGGCGCTGGCGCGCGGCGGCGCGAGCCCGGCGCTGCGCGAAGATCCCCCGCTGGAGTTCACGCCGGTGTTCAGCGCCTTCCGGCAGATGACCGTGGATCTCGCCGAGAGTCGCGCGGCACTGGAGACCGCCGAGCGTCGCCTCGCCGCGACGCTGCGTAATGTGGCGAGTGGCGTGGTCGCGGTGGATGAAGCGGATCGCGTGACCTTCTCGAACCCGCGTGCCGAAGCGATTCTCGGTGCGCCCCTCGCGGTGGGCATGCCTCTCACGGTGGAGATGCGCACGCTCCTCTCGGCGCCGCTCGACGCGTTGCGCAACGGCAGTCTCGAGGATGTCGCCGTGGAGTTGGAGCATGATGGCCGCCGGTTGCGCGTCCGTCTCGCGCGGCTCGCCCCGGGATCGCGCCGCACGGTCGTGACGCTTGACGATGTCACCGAAGTGACGCGCGCGGAACGGGTGCTCGCGTGGGGCGAGATGGCACGGCAGGTCGCGCATGAAATCAAGAATCCGCTCACGCCGATGCGACTGGGCGTGCAGCATCTGCGTCGGGCGCGACACGATCCCCGCGTGGACTTTGACGCGGTGCTCGAGGAGAATACCAAGCGCATGCTTGCCGAGATTGATCGGCTCGATGAAATCGCCCGTGCGTTCAGTCGCTACGGGACGGCGCCCGTGGATGTCGCCCCCGCAGAGCCGGTGGATGTCGCGGTGGTCGCCCGTGACGTGCTCGAGTTGGAGCGCATGGGGCAGGCCGATGTCGCGTGGGAGGGGCGTATTCCCGCGGTGCCGGTCATCGCGGCGGGACGCGATCGCGAACTGCGTGAGGTGTTGCTCAACCTCCTCGAGAATGCACGACTCGCCGGCGCGACGCAGGTGACACTGGAGGTCGTCGGCGCCCCGGATGGCGGTGCAATCGTGCGCGTGCGCGACAATGGTGGCGGCATTCCGCCCCAACTGATCGATCGCATCTTCGAGCCGCACTTCTCGACCCGCACCAGCGGGAGTGGACTCGGTCTTGCCATCAGCCGCCGGTTGATTGACGGCTGGGGTGGCGCCATCAGCGCGGAGAACGCCGCGGACGGCGGGGCAATTCTCACGGTGCGGCTGGCTCCGGCGTCACGCGCCTGATTAGTTTGCACGTGGGATGATTACCGACGAGTCCGAGAGTCCAAACCGTCTCTCGACGGGCATTCCGCCGCACCTCGACGGCTGGCAATTGCCGCCCGACTGGCGCTGGGGGAACTCCGGCGTGTACACGCCGCATCGCCATGCGCACGAAGTGATCGACGCCCTCGGGCGCTCGCTCGCGCTCGTGACGGCGCCCGATCCCGCGCACCATTCGTGGCTTTTTGCCGAGGCGCGACACCTCGCGCATCGCAACCATCCAAGCGTGCCCACCACGTATCACTTTTGGCAGCAGCACGTGGGGAGCCGTCGCGGACCGGGCTACCTGCGTCGTTGGATTACGGGTGAGACGCTTGGCGAGCGCTTGAAGCGGAGTGGTCCGGAGACGGTGCCCTTCACGCTGCGCATGCTTCGCGCGATTGGTTCGACGCTCGCCTATCTGCACGATTCCGGTGGCATGCACGGTGCGGTTTCCCCGGAGTCGGTCTACTTCACGCCGACGGGCCGCATCTGGTTGCTGGGGTGGCAGTGGGCCGTGCCGCCGCAAGATCGTCCTGTGGGGATCGCGCCGAGTCCGGCGTGGTGTCCATATGTTCCCGAATGGCGTGACGGATGGCGTCCGAGCCCCGCCGCCGATCAATGGCAGCTCGGCGCGCTCGCCTTCGCGTTGCTCACGGGCGAGGTGCCGCTCGCTGGCTCGGTGCCACCCGTGCGCCTGGCGCGCCCCGACGCCCCGGTCACGGTGGCGGAGTTGGTGGATCGCATGCTCCACCCGAATCCGGACGAGCGCTTCGCCTCGCTCGCGGGAATGTTGCGGCGCATCGAACGTATTTCGGGGACGTCGGCACTGGCGTTTCCGGGCGCGGAGCAGGCGAGCGGCGAACACCTCGCGCTCTCCGAGGAGGATCGCTTGCGTTGGGCCACCGGTGACGACTACGAAGTGCTCGCTCCGCTCGGCCAAGGCATGTATGGCTCGGTCTGGCGCGTGCGCGATCTCTCGCTCGAGCGTGAGGTCGCGCTCAAGATGTTGCACCCCACCGTGGCGCGAAACGCGACCGCCGTCGGGCGCTTCCGTCGTGAGGCACAGCTCGCGGCGCAGCTGCAGCATCCCGCGATTGTCCCGATCTTCGCGTGGGACTCCAAGGGCGATGTGAACTGGTACATCATGGAGCTCGAGGAAGAAGGCTCCGTGGCGGATCTCGTGAAGCGCTCGGGGCCGCGCCCCTTCGGTGAGATCGCGCCGCAAGTGGATTCCGTTCTCGACGGGCTCGCCGTCGCGCACAACGCGGGCATCATCCATCGCGACTTGAAGCCCGAGAACATCCTGATTGACCGCTATCGGCGGTGGCGCATTGCCGACTTCGGCATTGCGAATGCGCTCGGCTCGCAGATTGCGGGCGCGTCGGGGACGCCGAACTTTGCAGCGCCAGAGCAACTGCTGGGGGAAGAGCAGGGCGTCGGCACCGATCTCTACGCCGTCGCGGGCATCGTGATTTTCGCGCTGACGGGGAACGTCCCTTTCGCCGGGGAAGATGGCCGCGCGATCCTCGCGGCGCAGCTGGCGGGGCGCGTGGACCTGGGAGAATTCCCCGAGTCGCTGCAGGGGTGGCTCCGCCGCGCGCTGTCGGCTGAACCCGCCGAGCGATTTGCTGACGCCGAGACGATGCGTGCGGCGTGGCGTGGCGTGGTGCGAAGCGTGCTGCGCGATGAAAAGCGTTCACAATCGGGATTCCTGCGCACCCTCAAGCGCGTGAGTGCCGCACTCCGTTCGCGGCCCCGCAGCTCCTGATTTCGTTCGTCGCGTGCCAATAGTGGCGCGCGCCCTCCTGTTCTTCATTCGGTAGATCGCTCTTGCCTATTCGCTCGTATTCGTGCGCCGCGCTGCTCTCGGCGCTGACACTCATGACTGCGGGCGCTTCGGCGCAGCAGGCGCCGCGTCCTGACTCCACGCGCGCTGATTCCCTGCGTGCCCAGACGCTCGGCGCCGTCCGCGTCGAAGTGACGCGCGGCGAGCACGCGCTCGACCGCATCGCCTGGGCCATCGGCACGCAGCGCACGGAACAGATTCGCCGCGCACAGGCGACGGTCGGCATTGATGAAGCGCTGGCGAACATTCCCGGCGTGGTGGTGGCGAATCGCTACAACTTTGCCCTCGATCAGCGCGTTTCCATTCGTGGGGCAGGGAGCCGCGCCAATTTCGGATTGCGTGGCGTGAAGGTGCTCCTCGACGGGGTGCCACAGTCGCTTCCCGACGGGCAGAGCCAACTGACCAACATTGATCTCGCGGCCATCGCCAAGGTCGAGGTGTTGCGCGGTTCGGCGAGTTCGCTCTATGGCAACGGTTCAGGTGGCGTGCTGAGCTTCACGACGGATCTCGCCTCGCCCCATCCGTTGAGCCTGACGATGCGGCAGATGAGCGGTTCGTTCGGTCTGCAGAAGACGCAGGCGCGCCTCGGCGGGCGTGCGGGGCGCGGAGTCGGCATGCTCTCGCTCTCGCGCACCACAGTCGATGGCTTTCGGCAGTACAGTGGCGCCGACACGCGCCAGTACATGGGCGCCGTGGACTACGC
>JANLTT010000027.1:0-5899 GCA_031363115.1 Gemmatimonas sp. | reverse complement strand
CTGAGTGGTGACTCCCTGTTCGGGTACTATCCCGTGGCGCTTCCTGGCGGAACGACCGTCGCGTTCGCGGCCACCTTCACGGTATCCAGCCAGATCCGGGTGTTCGATGTACGGAAACGCCGCGCGACGGCATTGGCGGTTGCCGGGGTTCCAGTAGGCGTCGTAGATGGTCGCCTCCTCTTCTATCGGCGCGGCGCGCTATGGGCGGTGCCGTATGATGCGGCAGGGCCCCGCGTGGATGGGGCGGAGCGCGAGGTGCTCCCGGACGTGCGAGTATCGCTCGTCGGCCAGCCCAAGGCGGCGGTGTCGCCCAGCGGCTCCGTCGTCTACGTGACGGGGTCGAATTTGAGGCAACTGGTGTCGGTGGACATGCGCGGCGTGGCGCAGAAGCTGCCAATTCCGATGTCGTTCATGCTGTCACCACGCTTCTCTCCGGACGGACGACGGGTGTTGGCTGACGTCGCCGCCCCTGGGCGCGAGGATGTCTGGATTTACGACCTCGCGTCGGGCACATCGCAGCGGATGACCTTCGATGGCACGAGCAATACGCGGGCGGAATGGTCGTCCGATGGCACGCGCATCCTGTATCGAACGGTTCGCGGGGATTCGAACGCCACCTTCTGGTTGAAACCGGCCGATGGCAGCGGAAGTGCTTCCCAGCTCGCGGCCATGCCCGGACGTGACCTGTGGCAGGCCGTGCTCACCCCGGACGGCGAAGGGGTTGTTCTTCGCGTGGGGACGCTCGGCCAGGCGGATATCTACTACCGTCGACTGAAGGGCGACACGGCGACCACGCCGATTGCCGCCACCAAGTTCGACGAAGTGGCACCGCGACTCTCGCCGGACGGGCGATGGATTGCCTATACGACGGACGAATCCGGCACGTCCGAGGTAGTGGTCCGGCCCTTTCCAGGCCCTGGGGCCCAGACCGCAATATCGGCGGGGGGCGGCACGACACCGATCTGGTCGCGCGACGGGCGCCGCATCTTCTACGCGCGCGGTACGCAGATCCTCGAAGCGACGGTCTCCACGAATCCGACATTCTCCGTCACGTCGCGCCGCGCGCTGTTTCAGGGGGATTACTTCTTCAATCAGGCGCAAGCGATGTTCGATGTCTCACCGGATGGCAACTCGCTCCTGATGCTGCGGAACGATCCCAATAGCGCCGAGCAGATTGTGGTGATTCACAATTGGCAGGCGGAACTCAAGGCGAAGTTCAAAGTGGGGGTCACGCCGTGATGCCCGTAACACCTATGGAGCCACGTTGATGAATTCCGTGACGGAGCGCCTCAGCGCCGCGCTCGCCGACCGCTACCGCATCGAGCGCGAGCTCGGCGCCGGTGGCATGGCGACTGTGTATCTCGCGCAAGATCTCAAGCATGACCGCCTCGTCGCGGTGAAGGTCTTGAAGCCCGAGCTCGCCGCCGTACTCGGCGCCGAGCGTTTCGTGGTGGAGATCAAGACCACGGCGTCGATGAGCCATCCGCATATCCTGCCGCTGTTTGATAGCGGCACCGCCGATGGGTTCTTGTTCTACGTGATGCCGTACGTCGAAGGCGAGACGCTGCGCGACAAGCTGAATCGCGAAACGCAGCTCGATATTGACGAGGCGGTGCGCATCGCGCGCGAAGTGTTGGATGCGCTCGATTACGCGCATGGCCGCGGTGTGATCCATCGTGACATCAAGCCCGAGAACATCCTGATGCAGGGCGGCCGGCCAATGGTGGCCGACTTCGGCATCGCGCTGGCGGTTTCCGCGGCGGCCGGTGGGCGTATGACCGAGACGGGGCTGAGTCTCGGCACCCCGCATTACATGTCGCCGGAACAGGCAACGGCAGAGAAGGAGATTACGGGACGCGCCGATATCTATTCGCTCGCGAGCGTGCTCTACGAAATGCTCACCGGCGAACCCCCGCACATGGGGAACTCGGCGCAGCAGATCATCATGAAGATCATCACCGAGCCGGCGGCGGCGGTGACGAAGTATCGGAAGTCGGTGCCGGCGAATGTGGCGAGTGCGGTGGCGAAGGCGTTGGAGAAGTTGCCGGCGGATCGCTTTGCGAGTGCGAAGGGATTTGCGGATGCCCTGGCGAACACGACCTTCACCACGGTGCAGTCCTCACTCGCGGGGCAGGGTGGTGGCGGCGCGCGCTGGACGGAGCGTGTGGCTATGCCGCTCGCGGCGGCATTGGTGCTTGCACTGGTGGGGGCGGTGTGGGGATGGTCGCGTCCGAGCGGCGCATCGGACACCGCAGGCACGATGCGGATGCCGATCACTCTCCCGGATAGCGCGCCGCTGCGGCGTCAGGGCGGCATACTGCTGGCGCTCTCAGAGGACGGGACACGTCTGATATACGTTGGAGCTGGTGAAGGAGACGTCGATCTCTTTGAGCGGCCGCTGAACTCGCTTTCCGCGACGCGAATCCCTGACACGAACGGGGCGGATTCACCCTTTCTCTCGCCCGACGGCAACACCGTGGGGTTTTATCGCGCGAATCCGGCACGGCTCTTCACCGTGTCGCTCCGCGGTGGACCGCGTCTCACGTGGGCCGAGGATTCCACGATTTCCTGGGGGGGAGACTTCGGCCCAGACGGAGCGGTCTACTTTACGCGGTTACGTGGCATCCGCCGCGTGCGTGAAGCCGGCGGCGCCGTCGAGCAGGTCACGTCCGTTGACTCGACTCGCGGCGAGCGTGGCCATGCCTGGGTGGACGTCCTGCCGAACGGGAAGGGCGCCATCTTCACCGTTCTGCGCGCCGACGAAGAGCAGCACGACATAGCCGCGGTGGATTTTGAGAGCGGCGAAGTCCGCACGTTGGTACGTGGCGTCTATGCGCGCTTCGTCGCCCCTGGACGATTGCTTTACGTGGATGCGCGCGGCGGATTGTTTGCGATGGGATTCGACGAGGGGAAATTAGCGACGACGGGACCCGCCATTCCGGTGATTGGCGGCATTGGCCTCGGCGAGAATGGCGTGGCGCACGTCACCTTCTCCGCGAGCGGAGCGATGCTCTACGCGGTGGGGAGCGGCTCGCGAGTCTCCGAGCGGCTCTCCTGGCTCTCCCGGGAGGGCAGCGCCACACCCGTGGATACGAGTCTCGTCGGGCGCTTCGACGAAGTTGCGCTCTCGCCTGACGGTCGCCGCGTTGCCGTCGGAGTGAATGAGGGAATCCTGGCGAATATCTGGATCAAGGATCTCCCTACGGGGCCGGTGCAGAAGCTCACGCTCGAGGGAGACAACTACGGTCAGTCGTGGTCCGCTGATGGCCGCACGATCTTCTTCATCTCCGTTCGACCGGGTATTCCGGGAGCGGTCTATTCGCGTCCAACAGACGGGAGTGCGAACGCGCGGCTCGTCTTCGCGCATTCACGGAACGTCGCTGAGGCGAAGCTGAGTCGCGACGGTGAATGGATGGTGTTCGGCTCAGGAGCGGATCTCTTTGCGCGACGAATGCGCGGCGACACCACGGTCATCCAGCTGACGTCAAGTGCGACGGCGGAGATCACCCCGCGCCTCTCGCCTGATGGTCGGTGGCTCGCGTATCTCTCGACGGAGAGCGGCACGCCGGAGATCTATGTCAGTCCTTTCCCGGATTTCGCGGCCTCTCGGGTGATTGTCTCGCAGGGTGGCGGAACGGAGCCGGTCTGGTCGGCCGATGGACGCGAACTGTTCTATGCAACGGCCACGGGGACGCGAATCGTCGCGGCGAAGGTGGAGACCTCTCCCACCTTTCGCGTGCTGGAGCGCCGGGTGCTCTTTGTGCGCCAAGGTCTCAACTCGGTGCTCGCCGGCGGCTCCTATGACGTAACACCGGATGGCAAACGCTTCCTGATGTATGGCGGTGCAGAGCGGGCGGAAGAGCGGTTCGTGCTCGTTCTGAACTGGGCCGCTGACCTCGATGGGGCGAGGCCAAAGTGAGTGATACCATGAGACGACTCACGGCGGCGTTGAGCGACCGCTACCGGATTGAGCGCGAGCTGGGCGCCGGTGGCATGGCCACCGTCTACCTCGCGCACGATCTCAAGCACGAGCGCGATGTCGCCATCAAGGTGCTGCATCCCGACTTGGGTGCGGCGCTCGGCGCCGAGCGGTTCCTGAGCGAGATCAAGACCACGGCGCGGCTGCAGCATCCACACATCCTGCCATTGCTCGACTCCGGCGCCGCCGACGGATTCCTGTATTACGTGATGCCGGTCGTGACAGGTGAAACACTGCGTGGGCGATTGAATCGCGAGCGGCAGCTGCCGATTGCCGAGGCGGTGCGCATCGCGAAGGAAGTCGCGAGCGCGCTGGATTATGCACATCGCCAGGGTGTGGTGCATCGCGACATCAAGCCGGAGAACATCCTCCTGCACGATGGGCAGGCACTCGTGGCGGACTTTGGGATTGCGCTCGCCGTGCAGAGCGCGGGCGGGGCGCGGATGACGCAGACCGGGTTGAGTCTCGGCACGCCGCAGTACATGAGCCCCGAGCAGGCACTTGGCGAGCGGACGATTGATGCGCGCTCGGACATCTACGCGCTCGGCGCCGTGACGTATGAGATGATTACCGGGGACCCGCCGTTCTCCGGCGCGAATGTCCAGGCGATTGTCGCGCGGCTGCTCAACGAGAAGCCGACCGCGCTGCACACCCTGCGCGATACCGTGCCCGCGGCGGTGGAGGATGCGGTGCTCACCGCGTTGTCCAAGCTGCCGGCGGACCGCTTTGAGAGCGCGAAGGCGTTCGGCGACGCGCTGGTGACGACGGGTGGGGTGACGGTCCAACGTCCGGCGTCAGTGCCGGTTTCGCGCCCCGTCGCTTTTGCCTCACGCTACGGCGGCTGGATTCTCTTCGCGTTGGCGATGACCGTGGCGCTCATCGAGGGCGTGGCGATGTACGCCGCAAAGCAACGTGAGCCGGTTGTGCGCACGGCACGCTTCGATCTTGAGCCGGGCGACGTCCCGCTCAAGGCGGGGACGGAGTTCGTGATTTCGCCAGATGGTGAGCGGCTTGCATATACCGCCGGAGTGGGTGGATCGGCGATGTACGTCTATGTGCGAGAGTTGCATGGATCCGGTGAGTGGCGTCGCCTCGATGAGACGACGTTGGCCGGCACTCCATCCTTCTCGCCGGACGGACGAAACATCGTGTTCCGGCGCGCCGATAATGGTTTGATCTACAAGGTGTCCGTTGACGACGGCGGGCCTGTCCTCATTCCGACGCTGCGTCCTTCGTTTTTTCCGCAATGGGTGACGGACGATCTCATTTCGGTCGCGGCCGTCGGAGGTTCCAGCTTGGTGTCCGCCGCGGGTGCGGCTTCGCGACCGATGCCGTCTGCCTTTGGTGGGCGCTTGCGCAGCATGTTGCCGGACGAGTCTGGGATGCTCGGTCAGGTGGGCGAGAGTGTTGCGCTCTGGGATTTGAAGACCGACAGTGTGCGGGTCATCATCCCGCAAGGTCGCCACGCGGTCTACGTGGCCAGTGGCCACATCGTCTACGCAGGCCCGTCGAGCGGTCTCTATGCCGTGGCATTTGACTTGAAGACGCATCGAGTCACCGGCTCTCCCGTGCGGGTGTTGCCGCAAGTCGCGAGTACGGCCGATACACGGGGATTCAGCATCTCGAAGAATGGCACGCTCGTGTATCTGGATGGCCCCTCCACTGACGGCGATGGTGCGAATCTCGGACTCCTCGTGGCTGTCCGCCCCGGTGGGCGCACCGATACGCTCAAGCTGCCTCCCTCGCGACAGTCACACCCCCGTATCTCCCCTGACGGAATGCGTATCGCGTACGTCCAGTCGGCGCGCGGCAACGCGGCGTCGATGGATTTGATGGTGCACGACCTCGCGCGCGGAACGCAGACCCAGTTGACCTTTGCGGGCGAGGCAATACGCCCCATCTGGTCTCCCGATGGAACGC
>JANLTT010000044.1:0-7356 GCA_031363115.1 Gemmatimonas sp. | reverse complement strand
CCTCGCACGCCCGCGGAACATCCCCGTGATTGTGGACGGCGCGCATGCTTTTGCGCATTTCCCCTTCACGCGCGACGAGCTCGAGTGCGACTACTACGGGACCTCGCTCCACAAGTGGCTGCACGCCCCGATTGGCGCCGGCTTCCTCTATGTGCGCAAGGAACGCATCAAGGCACTCTGGCCCCTGATGGCCGCCGGCCCCGAGCAGGACGACAACATCCGCAAGTTCGAGCAGATCGGCACGCATCCGCAGGCCAACTTCAATGCCGTGTCTGTGGCGATGACTTTTCATCGCGGGATTGGCGCCGAGCGGAAGATTGCGCGGCTGCGGTATCTGCGTGACCGCTGGGCGAACGCGCTGATGGCGGCATCGCCGCGCGTGAAGAGTGCCACCGAGCTCGGCCCCACGAAGTCCGGCGCGATTGGCTTCCTGCAGGTGGATGGGCTCGATCCGGTGAAGCTCGGCAATTGGATGATGAGCAAGTATCGGATTGTGAACACGCCGATCGTGCATCCCGAGTTCAGTGGGATTCGCATCACGCCGAGTATCTACACGACGGTGGACGAGATTGATACGTTCGTGGGCGCGGTGACGACGGCGATTCGAACTGGAATTGCCTGAGCGGCTGGCACCGCGAGCTGGGTTGCGCGTTTAGTCTTTAAGCGAGCCGCACTCGCGGCCTCAATCTCCGTCAATCCGCTCGAGGATGGCAGTGAACTATTGGCTGGTGAAATCAGAGCCCGAAGTCTTTTCGTTTGATGACCTGCTGAAGGCGCCGAAGAAGACCACCTACTGGGACGGCGTGCGGAACTACCAAGCGCGCAACACGCTCCGCGATTCCATGAAGAAGGGGGACCTCGTCTTCTTCTATCACTCCAATGCGGAAGAGACGGGGATTGCGGGGATCTGTGAGATCGTGAAGGAAGGGTATTCCGACCACACGGCCTTGGACCCCAAGCACGATCACTTCGATGAGAAGTCCAAGGCCGATGCCCCTACCTGGTACATGGTGGATGTGCGCGCGGTGAAGGCCTTTCCAAACGTGCTGAGGTTGGCCGAGCTGAAGGGAATGAAGGGACTCGAGAAGATGGCGCTGCTACAAAAGGGGTCGCGGCTCTCGGTGCAGCCTGTGTCGGCGTCCGAGTGGGCGCACATTTGTAAACACGCGGGCGTCTAGGCGCTTCCAGCGTACCACGCTTCCACCACTCGAAACCAGATCATGAAGATTCGTCATCTCACGCTCGCACTCGCGAGCGCGCTGCTCACCGCTTGCGCAGGTGATTCTCCGTCGGAGCCCAAGGATCCTGTGCCGAGTGCGCTCACTTCGGTGAGCGTCCCGACGCTCAGCGCGGTCGCCGGGACCGCTGTCACGACCAAGCCGAGTGTGAAGGTCGCGACCTCCACTGGTGCGGGTGTCCCAGGGGTGACCGTCACCTTTAGCGTGACGAGCGGGGGCGGCGCCGTCACTGGCGGCACCGTCGTGACCGACGCCTCCGGTATTGCCACCGTCGGCAGTTGGACGCTCGGTGCCACCGTTGGGGCGAATGCACTGGCTGCGACGACTTCGGCGTTGCCGGGGGTGGTCGTCACCTTCATCGCCATCGGGAGCATTGGGGCCCCCGCGAGCATCTCCTTCTCTCGCGACTCGCTTCTGCTCGATCAGTGGGGGGACACCGCGTCGGTGAGCGTGACGGTGCGTGATGCCAACAACAATGTGGTGAGCGTTCCGACGCTAACCTGGAGCAGCGGCAACACGGCCGTCACGACCATCACGAACGGCTTCGCCACCAGCGTTCGCACCGGTCGCACCCTCGCGCAGGTGAGCGCGACTGCGGGGAGCTTCCCGACAATTCAGGCGACGATTCCCGTGCGCGTAGTGAGCCAGCGCAATCTCGCCTGCACCGCGCCGGTCGCCCCTTCGCGCGGCGCCGCCGCCCCCGTGGCCACGTACAACGAGTACGAGATTCAGAACGCCCTCTCCGTGCCCTCGTGGGATGGTGCGCGCTCTATTCCATTTGACTTTGACAACGACGGCGATGACGATGTCGTCCGGTTCGAGTACAGCTTCCCCTTCTCGACTGTGTACTCCGGCACCATCAAGGTCTTCAAGAACGACGGCGGCATCCTGCGCGATTCGTCATCGGTCTACGCGCCGGCCGGAGTGATTCCCGATCATCCGCGTGACTTCGAAGTCGTCGACTTTGATGGCAATGGATTCGACGAACTCCTGCTTATTCAGCATGGCTTCGACGCGCCGCCGTACCCCGGCGCGCCGAACATCATGCTGCGCCTTCAGAGTGGCGTGCTCGGCAACGTGGCGTCCTCACGATTTCCCGGGATGAGCTCCAGTGGCTTTTCCCACGGATCCGCGACCGCCGACATTGACTGCGACGGTGATGTCGATGTCATGGAGCTCCAGCTCACCCCCGCGGTGGGAAACAGGCTCTGGATCAACAACGGCGCCGGCATCTTCAGCGATGGCACCTCCGCGCGCGCCCCTCTTCTCGCGGGCCTTGCCGGTCAGCGTTGGCAGGAAGTCGAGTTCATTGACTTCGATAACGATGGTGATCCTGACCTCTACCTTGGCGCACGTTCCGGCACGGGCTGGAATGAAGACTTCCTCCTGGTGAACGACGGCTTCGGCAATTTCCGCCGCAGCACCGCGGTGCAGGTACCGGCCCCGCGCTTCGCGAGCGCGCACGGGGTGAACAACGCCAAGGCCGCTGACTTCAATGGCGATGGGCGGCTTGATCTCTTCCTCTTCGAGATCCCCGCGCCCTTCTCGACTTCCTCCGTCGCGCGGCTCTGGCTCAACTTGGGGAACGGCCTCTTCACCGATGCCTCCACGGCCTGGGGCTTGCCAACGCTCTGTGGCGCGGAGCTCATCGAACCGCTTTTCGTGCGCGATCTGAACGGCGACGGCTGGCCCGATGTCATCATGCCCAATGGCTGCCCTGAGCTCGGCGGCTCCGGCATCCTCACCAACACGGGGACCGGATTCTCGATGAAGGCGTTCTCGACCTTCGTTTCGTTCCTCAACGGGGACGTCGCCACGCCGGTCGATCTGCTGGGCGATGGGCGGTTGGATATCTGGTTCGGCGAGCGGGGCGGGAACCCTATCATCGTGCGCCGCCCCTGATTCCTGCGCGCTATTTGCCGAAGAGGCTTCCCCCGACAGCGAAATGAGTAGGACACCCTACTGCATTCCGATTGCAAGTGTACCACCGTGGAGCAGGCGCCCATTCAGGCGTCTGCTCCACGGAGGCTTTATGAGCAGACTCGGCACGAAACTCGGCAAGCAGGTGAAGGCCACGGTTGACGACCTCGAAACGCGCGCGCTCGCCGCAGAAGGACGTCGCTCGGTTCGCACCAAGGTTGCGACGGCAAAGCGCGTCACCAAGAAGGCGTTGAAGGCTGGCGCGATTGCGGGAGCGGTCGTCGCGGCCGCGGTGCTGATGCGGGAGCGGAAGAAGAGTCGGAAGCTCTCCGGCTAACCATTGCCGATCACTCGGCAGGGGAAACGTGGCAGAGGGGCCACCGGTGGGGTATCTTCAGGATATGCGTCTCTCCTTTGAGCTCACTGAGGCCCAGCAGGGTCAGCTCGACGCCATCGCGAAGCGGCTGAATGTTTCCGCTGACTCGCTGGCGGCTGCCGCATTGCGCGATCTCCTTGACCGTCGCGAGGCCGCGTTTGAAGCGGCTGCCGCGCACGTCGTTGAGAAGAACGCCGAGCTGTATCGTCGGCTCGCTTAACTGAGTCGCCCATGGCGACTCGGTTTCTCTCGTTCGCGGAAGTAATCGATCTCTACGGCCGCGTCTTGGTGCCGGGAGGCGGCTCGTCGGCCATTCGCGACCTTGGTGCCCTAGAGTCCGCGCTGGCCCAGCCGCGCGCGACTTTCGACAACGCCGAACTCTATCCTACGCTCGTTGAGAAGGGTGCGGCGCTGGGGTTCTCGCTCATCCGCAATCATCCTTTTATGGACGGCAACAAGCGCATCGGTCACGCGGCGCTCGAAGTGTTCCTCGTCCTCAACGGATTCCAGCTCGAGGCGACCGTTGATGACGCGGAGCGGGTGATCCTTGGCGTTGCGGCCGGGACGATCGGTCGGGATGAGTTCGCCGAGTGGATTCGCGCGCATCTTGTGGTGTTCCCCGTCGGCTGACCAACGTGGGACAGGGGCTCCCCGTCGCACTTGCGGCGCCCCCCAATGCGGCGCACTTTCGGCATCACTATGCCGCCCGCAATCCCGCACCGCGCGCTGACCCTGCTCGTGCTCCTCGCCGGCACCGCCTGCGCGAGGCAATCGAGCACCCCGGCGCCTACCGCGCAGCCCTCCGCCGCCACCGCACCCCGCACTCAGACGTCCGCTGCCGTGAATCTCCTCGCCGGAGGGGCCGCCCGTCATTGGCGCGGCTATCGCGTGGATTCACTCCCCGCCGCCTGGGTCTATGACGCCGCGACTGGTGTCCTCACGCGCACTCGCCGCGGCGGCGACATCATCACGCGGCAGCAGTACACCGACTTTGAGTTCGACGTCGAGTGGAGGGTAACGACCGGCGGCAATAGCGGCGTCTTCTACCGCGCCACTGAGTCCACGCGCATTGTCTACGAGAACGCGCCCGAGATGCAGATTCTCGACAACGCCGCACACCGCGATGGCCTCAGCCCACTGACCGCCGCCGGCGCCAACTACGCACTCGATGCTCCCGTGCGTGATGTCACGCGCCCCGTTGGCGAGTGGAATCAGGCGCGTCTCCTGGTAGTGGGTCCGCACGTGGAGCATTGGCTCAATGGCGTGAAGCTCCTGGAGTACGAGCTGTGGACGCCGGAGTGGACGGCGAAGGTGGCGACATCGAAGTTCGCCGAGTGGCCCCCGTACGGGCTCGCGCGGCGTGGTCACATTGGGCTGCAGGATCATGGCGACTTCGTTGCCTACCGCAACATCCGCATTCGCGAAATCACGCGCTAACCGAGAGCTCAACATGTCCGGAAAGGATTTCGATCGCCGCACCTTCGTTGGTGGACTCGCCGCCGCTGCCGCCTTCGCGGCAATCCCGCGCCCCCTCCACGGACTCGGACTGAGTCAGCCGCCGCAGAAGGTGCGCATTGCTTGCATCGGCGTGGGCGGCATGGGCTTCAACGATGTGCGCGGTGTCTCGGGCGAGGAGCTCGTGGCCTTCGCAGATGTGGATTGGCGCGCCGCCGAGCGTGCCTTTCGGGCCTGGCCGCGCGCGCGCCGGTATAAGGATTTCCGCGAGATGCTCGAGAAGGAGCGCAACAACATTGATGCCGTGACGGTCAGCACCCCAGACCACACGCATGCCGCGGCCGCGATGATGGCGCTCAAGATGGGCAAGCATGTCTACTGCCAGAAGCCCCTCGCGCGCACCATCGGCGAAGTTCGTGCGCTACAAGCCGAGGCCGCGCGCCGGCCACGCATTGTCACACAGATGGGGAATCAGGGACATGCTGGCGAGGGGATTCGTCTCATTCGCGAGTACGTCGAGGCCGGGTTGATTGGCAACGTGCAGCGCGTCGAGTTCTGGACCAATCGCCCGATTTGGCCGCAGGGCATCAATCGCAGCACGCAGGCGCACAACGCGCCTGAAACGATGGACTGGAATCTCTGGCTCGGTCCTGCGGCAACGCGTCCGTACAGCCCTGCCTATGCGCCCTTCAATTGGCGTGGGTGGTGGGACTTCGGCACCGGCGCCATGGGCGACATGGCCTGCCACATCATGGATGCCGCCTACTGGACACTCGGCCTCAAGTATCCGTCGCGCATCACCCCCGAGAGCATGTTGCTCTACAGCGAGACCGCGCCGACGTCGGAGCGCATCACGTATGAGTTTCCTGCGATTGGCAATCGCCAGGCGGTGACGCTGACGTGGCGCGATGGCTCGCTCTTTCCGCCGAAGCCCGAGGGCTGGCCCGAGGAGCAGGACTGGCCCTTTGATCGCGAGGGTGGGCAGCTCTGGATTGGTGACAAGGGGATGCTCGTCGCTGGCACGTATGGTGAGGGCGTGCGGCTGCTCGACCCAAAGATTGCGGAGGAGGTTGCCGCGACTCCGTTGCCGCAGAAGTATCCACGCACCGAGGGCGTGTACAAGGAATGGCTCTCGGCGATTCGCGAAGGGAAGCAGCCGGGGAGTGACTTTGCCGGCTATGCGGCGCCGATGACGGAGATGATTCTGCTCGGGTGCTTGGCGGTGCGGATGGGGCGGACGTTGGAGCTTGATCCGAATACGGGGATGATCAAGAACGTCACCCCTCCGAGTGAGTGGGTGAATCCGGCGTATCGGGCGGGGTGGAGTCTGTAAGGCGGTCCTGCGCTGGGGTCAGGCGGAAAGCCGCCGCCCCAGCGCCAGCACTCCGGCCACCAGCGCATCGAAGTCTTCCTGCTGCGACCGGTGATTCGTGATGGCCACGCGAATCGCAAACTTCCCGCGAATCATCGTGCCCGACGGCACCGCGATCCCATCCTCCTGCAGGCGCACGAGGATCTCGCGATTGAGCGCATTGAGTGCGTCATCGGTCATGCCCGGCTTCGTGTACCGGAAGTTCACGAGATTGAGCGGCACCGGCGCGAGGAGTTCGAGCTCGCGCTCGGCGCGCACGAGACCTTCCAGGTAGTCCGCTTGCTCGATGTTGCGCGCGATGTGTTGGCCGAGGAGGTCCGTGCCCTGAGCGCGCATCGTCATCCAGACCTTGAGTGCCTTGAAGCTGCGCGTGAGTTCGATGCCGCGGTCGGCGAAGTGGATGCTCCCCGACGCATTGAGTCCACCCGTTGAGCCCGCGAGGTATGGAGCCTGCGTGGAGAATGCATCTGTGAGGTGGCGGTCTTCCTTCGTGAGCACGACGGCGACGTCGAAGGGGAGATAGCCCCACTTATGGAGATCGAAGGCGACTGAATCGGCGCGCGACATTCCATTGGTGGCGGTCTGCGCCTTGGGATGTTCGGCGAGCGCGGCCATCGCACCGAAGGCGCCATCGACGTGGAACCAGAGCTTCTCGCGTGCGGCGAGATCGGCGAGTGCGTTGAGATCATCGCTGGCACCTGTTTGCACAGTGCCCACGGTGCCGATGATGCAGAAGGGACGCAGCCCCGCGGCGCGATCGGCGCGAATCATCTCTTCCATGGCCGTGATATCCACTTGGAAGTCGGCATTCACGGGGACGCGCCGGAAGGCATCGTCGCCGAGTCCAAGGAAATCGCAGGACTTCTTGAGCCAGGAGTGCGTCTCGGCACTAGCGTAGACGCGCAGCGGCGGGCCGCCGTAGGCGCCGGTCTTGCGGACGTCCCATCCGGCGGAGTGCGTGCGCGCGACGGCGAGTGCTAGGACGTTGGCCATGG
>JANLTT010000364.1:0-2306 GCA_031363115.1 Gemmatimonas sp. | reverse complement strand
TCATAGGAACGTGCTACAAATCACGGGACGGCGCAAAGGTTCCTTCTCAGGATGAAGGATGGAGGATGGAGGTGGGAGGATGTCTTGGCCTCCATCCTCCGGCTTCGGCAGGGATGCCTCGGCCCAGGATATCTTTCATCCTCCGTCCTTCATCCTCCATCCGCCCGTTATGGATATCACCCACCTCCGCGAGGAGTACCGCCACGCCCGTCTCGACGACGGGGACGTGGATGGCGACCCCTTTGCGCAGTTTCGTCGCTGGTTCGCCGAGGCGCAGGAGGCCAAGGTGCATGAGCCCAATGCGATGGCCCTCGCGACGGCGGATGCCGATGGGAGCCCGAATGTGCGGATGGTGCTCCTCAAGGAGTTCGACGCGCGCGGGTTCGTCTTTTACACGGACTATCGCAGCGTGAAGGGGGTGGAGATCGGTGGCAATGCTCGCGCCGCGCTCTGCTTCTGGTGGGGGCCGCTGGAGCGGCATCTGCGCATTCGCGGGCCGATTGCACGGGTGAGCGCGGACGAATCGGCGGCCTACTTCAAGGTGCGGCCGCGGGGGAGCCAGCTCGGGGCATGGGCGTCGGCACAGAGCGCGGTGCTGGTGAGTCGCGAGGATCTCGAGCGCAAACACGACGCGCTCGCGGCGCAGTATCCCGAGGCGGAGGTGCCGTATCCCCCGCACTGGGGCGGGTTCCGCATCGCGCCGGAATCGTTTGAATTCTGGCAGGGGCGCGAGAGTCGGCTGCATGACCGACTGCGCTATGTGCCAGACGGGGCGACTTGGAAGATCGAGCGGCTGAGCCCGTAACCCAGATAACGAAAGCGCGGCGGTGCAGAATGCACCGCCGCGCTTTTTTTCGAAACTCAACGCGGGCTAATTCAGCGCGCGGAGTCCTTCCTTGGCGATTGTCAGATCGCGATCGAGCGCGAGTGCCGCCGTGTACGCGGCGCGCGCATCCTCCTTCCTTCCCTGCTTGCGCAGCACGTCGCCTAGTCGGCCGTGCGCAGCGGCGCGGGACGGGAGCCACTGCGACGGTTGCCATGACTGATCGGCAATCACGGCGCGCAGATACGTTTCGGCGCGCGGGAGCTGTTCGCCGGTCATTGCCGCGAGACGCCCAAACTGGTAGCGCGCAGCGAGGTCAGTCGGACGACGCGTGAGATAACCCTCGAGCGTCGTGAAGGCGGCAGCATTTCGGCCCCAGCTCGCCTGACGCTGCGCGAGCGCGACTGCCGGACCCACGCTATCGGGAGCCGCGGCGACGGCAGCACGCAGTGCGCGCTCGGTCCCCACGGTGTCGCGATTGCGCCAGGTGAGCATCGCCTGCGCCATGTGGCCGCGCATGGGACTGCGTGCGGCAATCTCACGTTGCTGTTTGCGCGCCTCGGCGGGATCGCCTCCCATCATGCCGGGGGCAAAGAGATGGAACTGCATCAAGCCCTCGCGCGCGTCGAGGAGCGATGGATCGAGCCGCACAGCGGTCTCGAACTCCGACTTGATGCGGCGCGCCATGAAGGGCTGGCGGACGACGCTCGCGCTCGCCGTTTGGGCACCGACGGCGCGGCCGAGTTGCAAGTGATACTCGCCGACGCCTCGCTCAACGGAGATGGCGCGCTCGAAGCGCTTCTCGGCATCGGCGAACTTGCCGGTTTGCATGAAGCGCATGCCTTCGGTGTAGGCGGCTCTGCCGGCCTGCGCGCTCAAGCTCGCGGGCAGTGCGATGGCAAAGGCGAACAGCGGACCACGGAGGCACGGAGACACGGAGAAGGGCGGCATCGAGGGCAGCGACTGAGTTGCAGGGTGACTTGGAAGGGCGAGTGAGCGGGGATTTCTGCGATCGAGTCTTTCTTCCGAGCGTAGTACCGGAGTCATTCTACCGAGTCTTTTCGGAGTCCTGCAATTCGCCAAGCAGCTTGATGTAGCTCTCGTGCCTGCCGCGATTCAGTGTGCCGGCGCTCAGCGCAGCGCGAACGGCACAGCCGGGTTCGATATCGTGCGTGCAGTCCTGAAACTTGCATTCCCCGAGGTACGGCCGGAACTCGGGAAAGCATTGATCGAGCGCCCCCGATGGCAGGCCCCACATCCCGACTTCACGGAGTCCTGGGGTGTCCACCAAGTAGCCGTCATCGCCATCTGGGAGTGGAATGAGCTTGGCCCCGACGGTCGTGTGCCGGCCCTTGTTCACCGACTCGGAGATCTCGCCAATCCGCAACGCGATCCCCGGGTGCAGCATGTTGAGGAGCGACGACTTCCCCACTCCGGACGGTCCCGTGACGGAGGTAATCTTACCATGCAACACCATGCGGAG
>JANLTT010000288.1:0-7745 GCA_031363115.1 Gemmatimonas sp. | reverse complement strand
CGGATGCGTCCGGGAAAGTGTTGTTCCCAAAAAGGAGTCCTTTTTGAATGGAACGGCAGCGTCCGTGCGCGCGATGCCCTCTGTGTCTCCGTGCCTCCGTGGTAAACCCAACCTCACCGACCTATCCGCCGCTCCTCTCTCCAAGCGAGCAACGCGAACACAAGCAAACCAACGAACAACGCCGGGGCGAGCATTGCAGCGCCCACCTGAATCATCCCTTCAACGAGGGGCCAGACGCTGTCCTGCCCGTGGGCGCCGATGCGAAAGGCTCGCCCCTGCGCAAGCCCACGCCACACAGTGAGCGGGATCCACGTCAACAGCACTGCGGCTCCAGCGATCCATGCGGTCCGCCTCATGCAGTGAGGCTCACGCCTTCACAGCCTGCGCCGCCGCCAACCGTGCAATGGGCACACGGAATGGCGAGCAGCTGACGTAGTCGAGTCCAGAGTCATGGCAGAACGCCACCGACTTCGGCTCGCCGCCATGCTCACCGCAGATGCCGACCTTGAGCCCCGGGCGCGAGATGCGTCCGTCGGTCGTCGCCATCGTGATCAGACGTCCGACTCCTTCTTGGTCGAGGACCTGAAAGGGATCTTCTGCGAGGATGCCCTTTTCGACGTAATTGGGAAGAAAACGCCCGGCGTCGTCGCGGCTCATGCCGAGCGTCGTCTGCGTGAGATCGTTTGTACCGAAGGAGAAGAACTCGGCTTCCTTCGCAATCGCCCCGGCAGTGAGCGCGGCGCGCGGCAACTCAATCATCGTGCCGACGAGGTACTTCACCTTCACTCCGGTCTCGAGCTCCACCAGCGCCGCGATGCGATCGACGATGCTCCGCTGATGATGGAACTCCGTCACGGTGGAGACGAGCGGAATCATGATCTCCGGCAGCACCACGATGCCGCGCTGCTGACAGGCCGACGCGGCCTCGAAGATTGCGCGCGCCTGCATCTCCGTGATTTCGGGGTAGGTGACGCCGAGTCGGCAGCCACGGTGCCCGAGCATCGGATTGGTCTCGCGCAGGTTCTCGACAATGCGCAGCATCTCGCGGCGGGTGACACCAATGCGTCGCGCAAGCAGCTTGGCTTCTTCGCCGCCGTGCGGGAGGAACTCGTGCAGGGGCGGATCGAGCAGACGGATGGTGACGGGGAAGCCACTCATCGCCGAGAAGATTCCTTCGAAGTCTCCGCGCTGCATCGGCAGGAGACGTGCGAGGGCGCGACGGCGGCCACCTTCATCGTGCGCGACAATCATCTCGCGCATGGCGTGAATGCGGTCGCCATCAAAGAACATGTGCTCGGTGCGGCAGAGTCCGATGCCTTCGGCGCCGAAGCCACGGGCAACCTGTGCGTCGTGCGGCGTATCCGCATTGGCACGCACACGGAGGCGGCGCTGGTCGTCGGCCCACGAGAGCAACTCGGCGAAGCCGCGATACACCGGCGCATCGTCTGGCGAGAGCGTGCCGGCATTCACCTGCATCACTTCGCTCGGCATCGTCGGGAGATCGCCAAGGAAGACCTCGCCGGTCGCGCCATCGAGTGTCACCCAATCGCCTTCGGAGACCTCGACGTCGCCGACGGAGAAACGGCGGTTGGCGGTGTGCACGCGCATCGCGTCGCACCCGACAATCGCGCACTTGCCCATGCCGCGCGCCACGACGGCGGCATGCGAGGTCATGCCGCCGCGGGACGTCAGGACCGCACGCGCGGCCACGATGCCGTGGAAATCCTCCGGCGTGGTTTCGTCTCGCACGAGAATCACGCTCTCACCGCGTGAACCACGCGACTCCGCGACGTCCGCATCAAAGACCACCATGCCGCTCGCCGCGCCCGGGCTCGCCGGCAGCCCCTTGCAAAGTGCCTTCTGCCGATTGGCGGAGTCGATGATCGGGTGAAGCAGTTGGTCGAGCTGCTTCGCGGGGACGCGCTGGAGCGCCTCGGCTTTGGTAATCAGGCCTTCGGACACCAAGTCGCGCGCGATGCGCACGGCCGCAGCGGCCGTGCGCTTGCCCGTACGCGTCTGCAGGAGATAGAGCTTCCCCTTCTCAACCGTGAACTCGAGGTCCTGCATGTCCTTGAAGTGCGTCTCAATCAACGCCTGCGTGCGCAGGAGGTCGGTGTACGCCCCCGGAAGGTGCACGGCCATCTGGTCAATCGGCTCAGGCGTGCGAATGCCGGCAACGACATCTTCACCCTGCGCATTCACGAGGAACTCCCCGTAAAAAATGCGTTCGCCGGTGCTCGGGTCGCGTGTGAACGCGACGCCGGTGCCAGAGTCGTCGCCCAAGTTGCCAAACACCATCGCCACGATGTTGATGGCGGTGCCCGGCGTCTCCGCGATGTGATTCACGCGGCGGTAATCCACGGCCTTCTTGAGGGTCCACGAGTGCCAGACCGCTTCCATTGCGCCCCACAGCTGCACGCGCGGGTCATGCGGGAAGGGCTTGCCTGTCACCGTCTGAATGAGCGCCTTGTACTCGCTCACGAGGGTGATCAACACTTCGGCAGGGAGCTCCGAGTCGGTCTTCACACCCGTCGTCAGGCGCTTGGCGGCGAGCAGATGCTCGAAGTCATGCATCGGCACACCCAGCACGACATCCCCATACATCTGCAGAAGGCGACGGTAGGAGTCGTAGGCAAAGCGCGGACTTCCGCTCTGCGCGGCGAGGCCGCGCACGGTGTCGTCGTTCAGGCCCAGATTCAGGATGGTCTCCATCATGCCAGGCATGGAGACGCGCGCGCCGGAGCGCACGGAGACGAGCAACGGATTGGATGGATCGCCGAACTTGCGATCGGCAGCAGCCTCGAGTCGCGAGAGCGCGGCCTCCACCTCGGCGGGCAGATTCTCGGGAATCTTACCCGTGGCGAGATAGACGTCGCACAGGTTGCACGCGATAGTGAATCCCGGGGGCACCGGCACCCCGAGGTTCGTCATCTCCGCGAGATTCGCGCCCTTTCCGCCGAGGAAGTCGCGATCGTCACGCGTCGCCTCAGCGGACCCGTTTCCAAAGAAGAAGACTGACTTAGTCAAAACGTGAGCTCCCGCCGCAAAGCGGTATGTAGTTATGCGCGTCGGATTCGGACCGGACCCACGGACGGCGGCTGCGTGGGATAGTTGCCAGAGAAACAGGCATCGCAGAATCCGTCAGGACCTCCGGGCACCGCGCCGAGCATTCCCTCCTGCGAGAGATACCCAAGCGAGTCCACCCCAATCTGCCGCGCGATTTCCTCAATACTGTTGTTCGCCGCGATGAGCTGATCGCGGTCCGGTGTGTCAATGCCGTACCAGCACGGGCCCGTGATCGGGGGAGAAGAAACCCGCATGTGGACTTCCTTCGCCCCGGCATTTCGCACCAGCGCGACCAAGCCACGCGTGGTCGTGCCGCGCACAATGGAGTCGTCCACCATCACGACTGACTTGCCTTCGAGCACTTCACGCACGGCGTTGTACTTCACCTTCACCTTCGCATCGCGGCCGGACTGCGTCGGCTGAATGAAGGTGCGTCCGACGTAGTGATTGCGAATGAGCGCCAGCTCGAGCGGTAAGCCGCTGACCTCAGAGAATCCGAGCGCCGCCGAGTTGGAGGAGTCGGGGACCGAGAACACAATATCCGCCGTCGGGGCCGGATGCTCCTTCGCGAGTTGACGCCCGAGCGCGCGACGCGCGCGATCGACCGAGCCGCCAAAGACACGAGAGTCGGGGCGAGCGAAATACACGTACTCGAAGACGCAGCGGTGCAGCTTCGGCGCCGCACCGCGTTCCATGGTGCGCATCGAACCATCGGGGGCGATGGCGATAATCTCGCCGGGCTTCACCTCACGCTCGACCGTCGCGCCGACGATATCGAGCGCGCAGGTCTCGGAGGCAAAGACCACCGAGCCGCCAAGGCGCCCCATCACGAGCGGACGCCAGCCGAGCGGATCACGTGCGGCCACAAGGGTGTCGCCAATGATGACGAGCAGCGAATAGGCACCCTCGACGCCGTCCAGCGCCTCGGCGAGCTGTTCCTCGGGCTTCGCGGCGCGAGACTTGGCGAGACGATGCACGACGACTTCGCTATCGGCCGACGAGCTGAAGATGGAGCCGTCGTCCTCGAGCTTGCCGCGCAAGTCGAGCGCGTTGGTCAGATTGCCGTTGTGCGCAAGCGCGATGTGGCCACCGCGGAAGTGCACGAGGGCCGGCTGTGCGTTCTCAATCGTCGAGGATCCCGCGGTCGAGTAGCGCGTGTGCCCCATCGCGACGGGGCCAGTCAGTTCCTTCATCTTTTCCGGAGAGAACTGGTCCGAGACCAGCCCCATCGCACGAATCGCATGCACCTGACCGTCGTCCACCGCGACGATGCCGGCCGACTCCTGCCCGCGATGCTGCAGCGAGTACAGCCCGAGATGCGTGATGGCCGCCGCGTCCGGGTGACCGATAATGCCAAAGATGCCGCACATCCTAGTGTGCTCCTCCCGCCAGGGCGGGATCGGACGTAACGGCTTCTGCCGCGGCGCGGGACATCGCGCGCGGAATTGCCTCGTGGTATGCGTCAATCATGCGCTCGGCCGAGATGGCCAGACGCGTCTTGCCACTCGTGATGACGAGGCCAGTCGCGGCCTCCGTGACGCGGCCGATGATGCGGGCCGGCACGCGGTGCGCTTTGGCGATGGCCAAGACGGCATCAGCATGGGCCGTCGAGACGACGACGCGGCCCTGTGCTTCGCCAAAGAGCAGCGCGCGGGGAATCAGTGCCTGCCACGAATCGAGCGTAACTTCGGCGCCCATCGGCTTGGCGCGGTCGGCCATGCAGCTTTCCGCGAGTGCAACCGCGAGGCCGCCCTCGGAACAGTCATGCGCGGACCGCACATGGCCAGCGCGAATGGACTCGAGCAGGGCGTCAATCAACTGCTTCTCGCCCTCGAGATCGCAACGGGGCGGGGCACCCGCCACCACACCATGCACCCAGGAGAGATACTCAGAGCCGCCGATCTCATCGGTGTTCTCGCCAAGCAACACGATGGAGTCGCCGGCCGTGGTAAAGCGAAGGCCGGTGGCGTGCGAGGCATCTTCGAGCACACCGACCATGCCAATCGTCGGTGTCGGATAAACCGCGCCCTGCGGATTCTCGTTGTACAGCGAGACGTTACCGCCCGTGACGGGAGTTTCCAGCGCGCGGCAGGCATCTCCCATTCCGTAGACGGCTTCGCGGAACTGGAAGAACACTTCAGGCTTCTTGGGATTTCCGAAGTTCAGGCAGTTCGTAATGGCACGCGGTGTGGCGCCCGTGCAGGCCACGTTGCGTGCGGCCTCGGCGACGGCAATGCGGCCACCGACGCGCGGATCGAGAAAGACATAGCGGCCATTGCAATCCGTCTTCACGGCGAGCGCCTTCTTCGTGCCACGGATGCGCAGCACGGCGGCATCGGCGTGTCCGGGACCCATCACCGTGCTCGTGCGCACCGTGGAATCGTACTGACGATGAATCCAGTACTTGCTGGCAATCGTCGGCGCCTGCAGGAGGCGCTCAAGCGTCCACGCCGGGTCGGATTCGCCCGGGAGCTCGGCAATGGCGTGCACGTCGCGATTGCGGCGCGCGACCGCTTCGTCGCTCTCCCTCGCTTCGGGATGGTACTGCGGACAATCGGTCACCAAGCGCGTGCCCGGGAACTCCGCGACCACCCGGTCGCCCTCGGTCACGCGATACACCGGCTCGGCGATGACCTCGCCGATGACTTCGGCAATGAGGTCCCACTTCGCGAGAATCTTCTTCACTTCGCCGTCGTGTCCCTTCTTGGCCACGACGAGCATGCGTTCCTGCGATTCGCTGAGGAGGATTTCGTACGGCGTCATCCCCGACTCGCGCACGGGGACCTTGAGCGTATCAATGGTGACGCCCACGTCGCCGCGCTCCGCCATCTCGGCGGAGCTCGAGGTGAGGCCCGCGGCACCCATGTCCTGAATGGCGACGATGTGACCGCTGCGAATCAGTTCAAGCGAGGCTTCAAGGAGGAGCTTCTCCGTGAAGGGGTCGCCAACTTGCACGCGCGGACGCTTCGCTTCGTTCTCGTCGGAGAGATCTTCCGAGGCGAACGACGCGCCGTGAATGCCATCGCGCCCGGTGCGCGCGCCCACCGCAATCACCGGATTGCCAATGCCCTCGGCCTTGGCGCGAATGAGTTCGTCTTCCTTCATAATGCCGACGCACATCGCGTTCACGAGGGGATTCCCCTCGTACGCGGCGTCGAACATCACTTCGCCCGCGACTGTGGGCACGCCCATGCAGTTGCCGTAGTCCCCGATGCCCTTCACGACGCCAGCGACGAGATACCGCACGCGCGGCGTCTCCAGTGAGCCGAAGCGCAGTGAGTTGAGCATCGCAATCGGTCGCGCACCCATCGTGAAGACGTCGCGCAGAATGCCGCCAACGCCAGTGGCCGCGCCCTGATAGGGCTCGACCGCCGAGGGATGGTTGTGCGACTCAATCTTGAAGGCCACCGCCAGTCCGTCGCCGATGCTGATGACGCCGGCATTCTCGCCGGGGCCTTGGAGCACCCACGGCGCCTCCGTGGGAAGCGTTTTCAGCACGGGACGCGAATGCTTGTACGAGCAGTGCTCGCTCCAGAGCGCGGAGATCACGCCGAGTTCAGTGAACGTCGGCGTGCGCTCGAGCATGTTCACGAGCCGTTCGTATTCGAACGGCGTCAACCCGTGCTCGGCGACGAGCTCGGGGGTGATGACCGGATCGCCGGGGCGTGGCGTGGCGCTCACTTGCTGCCGAGTCCCTTGAAGATGTCCTTGAGGAAGCCACCGACGGCGGAGTCCTTAACCTGCGTCACCATTTCGAGTTCTCCTGCGTCGAGCCACATGCCGTGGCACTCGGGGCAGCGATCCACCTTTACGTGCTTGAACTCCTGCTCCTTGAGATCCGCGCCACACTTTGGGCACTTGTGCAGGTGCTCGGTGCGCTTGGCCGCGGCGCGTTCGGCGTCGAGCTTCGCGCGGGTGGCAGCAATGAGTTCCTGGTCCTGAAGGAGGAAGTACTCGTCTTCGTTCTTGGAAGGCTTTTCGGTGGACATCGTGATAGGGGCTGAAGGATGGAGGATGAAAGTGAAGCGCGATTACGCCTTCACTCCTGCCAGCAAGCTTTGGAAGAGCACGAGGCCGTCCGTCGAGCCCAGCAGCGGTTCGAGGGCGCGCTCGGGATGAGGCATGAGGCCAACAACGGTGCCGGTCTCGTTCGTGACGCCAGCGATGTTGTGCATGGCGCCGTTCGGGTTGGCGGCCGATGTGGCCTCGCCCTTGGCATTCACGTATCGGAAGACGACGCGACCCTCACCCTCGAGGCGCGCGATGGTGTCTTCGTCGGCCGTGTAGCGGCCGTCGCCATGGGCGATTGGCATGGTGAGCAATGCGCCCGTCGTCGCGGCCCGAGTGAACACGGTGTCGGTGTTCTCCACCTTCAGCGTCACTGGAATGGCGCGGAACTGCAGGCTCTCGTTGCGAAGCAGGGCACCCGGCAGGAGTCCCGCTTCGCAGGCAATCTGAAAGCCGTTGCAGATGCCAATCACCGGACCGCCACGCTTCGCGTGCGCAATGACTTCCTGCATGATTGGCGAGAAGCGCGCGATGGCGCCCGAGCGCAGGTAATCGCCGTAGCTGAAGCCGCCGGGGAGGATGATGACATCCGCGCCCTTGAGGTCGTGATCCTTGTGCCAGAGGAGGAAGGCCTCCTCGTGCAACTGCTCCACGATGGCGAGGACCGCGTC